>JADHNT010000001.1 GCA_016779385.1 Pseudomonadales bacterium | reverse complement strand
CCGTGGAGGGTGGCGATGGCGCCGTTTTGGAAAAAGTCAGACATGGCAACGCTCGCTTATGCGGTGGGGCTAGTTGGGACTCGTTGGGGGTTGGGCGCGCAGCCGCGCCAGCACCGCCGGACCCCAGCCGTCCGGGCCGGGCGCCGGGGCGATGGTCACCCCCTCGGTCCGTTTTAATGCAAGACGGGTTCCATCTTTTCGCGGCATGACCACGGCGAAGGTGGCGGCCTCGAGCATGGCCCGGTCGTTTTCCCCATCCCCCAGGGCCAGGGTAGGTGCTCCGGGAGCCAGAAGGTTCGCCAGGGTGCGAAGGCCGTCGACCTTATCCCGCTCGGGCATCACGTGAAGAAAACGCCCGCCATGGACCGCCCGAAGGCCATGGGGCGCAAGGGCGGCGCGGAAGCGCGCGAGGGCCTCCTCGTTGCCGTGAAAGAGCCCTGGCTCCGAGGCCTCCCGGGCCATGGCCAGGGTAACGGCGCTGGGGGCGAGGCCCGTAAGGGCCTCGACGCGCGACGCCCCCAGGGCAGCGAAGCCCTCAAAGGGCGCCCCGGCGGGCCCAAGGTCCTTAAGGATGGCCAGGAGTGCGGCGTAGCCTGGGCCAAAGAGGGTGGTTTGGGGGCCGCCCGGGCCGGGGCAGGTGATCCCGGCGCCATTTTCGAAGATAAGCCCGGGGACGCCCGGGAGTTGCGCCGATAGCGTCGTAAGTTCGGCGCGCGTTTTTGAGGTGGCCAGCACCAGGGGAATCTGTTTCTGGGCGAGCCGAGCCAGGGCCGCCTCAGCGCCCGCGAAGCGGTAGGCATCGTTGAGCAGGGTTCCGTCCAGGTCCGTGAAGACCAGGAGAGGCGGGGCTTCCCTCACGGCGCAGAATCCCTAGGCGGCTGCGGCCTGATTGACGGCTTCTACCTGCGGCAGCACGTCCTTAATGAGCCGGGCAGTCTGGACCATCATGTCGTCGTCGTCCTGGGCCATGGGGCGAAGAATGAACTTGTGGGCCCCGGCGGCGTGGTAGGCGAGGAGCCGTTCCATGATGGCGTCGCTATCCCCCACGGCCATCATGGCGTCGGCCTGGTCCCCCAGCCGAGCCCGCAGCGCGTCCCCCTGGGCCTTGGCGACGGGATCTTCCGGGGATCCAAAGCGGAAGGCGAAGCCCGCGCCATAGTGATCTTCGTCGATGGTGCGGCCAAGGGCTGCGGCCCGGTCCTTAATCGCCGTGATGACGGGAGCAATTTCCTCTGGCGTTTCGAGCCCTGCTTGCCACCCGGTGCCCCAGCGCGCCGTGCGCTCGATGGCTGCCGGGGCGCTGCCTCCCACCCAAAGGGGAAGGTTCCGCTGCACCGGCTGGGGCGCAAGGGTGGCGTTCTCGTATTGGTAGTAGGTGCCCTTAAAGGTGACCGTACCTTCCGCCCAGAGCTTCGAGATGATTTCTAGGGCCTCGGCGCTGCGCTTGCCCCGACCCTGGGTGGGCACGCCCCGAGCGCGGTAGTCGTCGCTCCGCGCCGTGCCGACCCCAAAGGCGGGGAGTAGGCGGCCTTCAGACAGCACATCGATGGTGGCGCAGGCCTTGGCGGTGAGGAAGGGGTCCCGGTGCCCGAGGGATGCCACGTTCATGCCGAACTTGATGCGCTTCGTGCCCCCGGCGAGGGCGGCCATGACGGACATGACTTCAAGATTTGGGATGGGGCTTACCAGGCGATCAGACTGCCAGATGGAATCGACGCCGCCGCTTTCGCAGAGGTCTACCCAGCGCCAGAAGGCGCGGCCGCTGGAGAAGGGGAAATGGGCAAGGCCGAGGCCGGCGCTGATGGTCATGATAGGACTCCTTCGCATCGTGAAGGTCCATGGGAGCATGGGGCGCCGGGCGCGGCAACTTTTGCCAAGGCCGGCGGTCTCGGGCCTAATAGGGCTCGGCGCCCTTCGCCCCTAGGGGTGCCTCTTGTGAGAAAGGAGAACGCAGCGCGTGGATAACGCCGATCTACGACGGGCAGGCCTCAAGGTCACCGTGCCCCGGCTAAAGATTCTCGAGATCCTCGAGAGCGCCGAGCCCCACCATCTGTCTGCGGAAGACGTCTACCGAAAGCTTATGGAGTCCGATGAAAGCATCGGTCTTGCCACGGTTTATCGGGTGCTGACGCAGTTTGAAGGGGCCGGACTCGTGGAGCGGCACAACTTCGATGACGGCCGGGCCGTGTATGAGCTCGCCAGCGACGATCACCACGATCATATGGTCGACGTGGACTCGGGACGGGTGATGGAGTTTTTCGATGAACGCATCGAGCGGCTCCAGCGAGAAATTGCCCGGGAGCACGGTTTCGAACTGGTGGAGCACACCATGGTGCTCTACGTGCGTAAGGCTAAAAGCTAGGACGACTGGCCCCGGCCCCGATCCATAATGCCTCGGCGGCGCTCGGCCACCGCCTCCGGCTGCACTCGCTCCGCCATGTGCGCCTGGCTCCAGCGCTTCTCCCGAGCGAGGCCCCCTTCCAGAGTGTCTTCCCAACCCGCGTCCATGAGGGCGAGCACGGCGTTTCGCGTCACCGGCTCCGTGGTCAGGATGTCCTTGGCGAGAGCTGTTGCCGCCGGCAGGAGCTCATCCTTCGGCACTACGCGATTCACCATGCCCCAGGCGTAGGCCTGCTCTGCGCTCAGGAAGTTCCCCGTAAGCGAGAGCTCCTTGGCCCGGGGCAGGCCGATCAGCCGGGGCAGGCGCTGGGAGAGGCCCCAGCCCGGCACGACGCCTACCCGGGCGTGGGTATCGGCGAAGGCCGCTTCCTCTGCGCAGAGCAAGATGTCGCAGAGCAGGGCCAATTCGAAGCCGCCAGTAATGGCAAAGCCGTTGATGGCGCCGATGATGGGCTTGGGGAAACGGTAGAGGACGGCGCCAATGTCGATTTCGGCGCCGTCAGCATCGGCGCTGGCCTGCGTTTCTCCCCCAAGCTCCTTGAGGTCTAGGCCCGCGGTGAAGGCCCGGCCGGCGCCGGTGAAAATGACCACCGCCGTTTCCTCGTCCTCAGCCAACGCCGTGAAGGTGGTCACTAGGGCCGTGCGCAGGGCCCGGTTGAGGGCATTTAGGGCCTCCGGGCGGTTCATGGTGACGCAGGCAATACCCCCGTCCTTGTCCACCCGCACGATGGGGTCAGTCATGGTAAAGCTCCTAAACGGATTGGGCGGCTTGAGCGGCTCGGGCATCTCGGCGGGCGATGCGTTCCCGGAAGCGCTGGTGCCGCTCCGCCGTAAGGGGCCAGGTCCAGCAGAGATAAAGCGCCAGTAAAAAAAGCACCGTCGGCACAATGGCGTAGAGCACGGACAGCCAGAGGAGGGCGTCCGCGCCATTCTCCGCGCCCGGGGTCGCGTCGTAGCCCGTGAGGGCCAGGAGCGGTAGGGATAAGCCCGCGAAGGACGCTGCACATTTGGTCATGAAGCCGTGCACGGCAAAATAGCTGCCCGTGCGGGGATCCCGGGACCGGGCCGTATCGATATCGATGACGTCCGCCATCATGGCGATGGGAAGATAGGCAAAGGCGCCGAAGCACAGCCCCTTCGCAGCAAAGAGCCACTTGAAAGCCGCTTCCGACTCGGGGGGCAGGGCGAAGATGGCGAGGCTGACGAAACTCACGACAATCATCGCGCTGGCCAGGGAGCGGTGCTTACCGTAGCGCCGGGCAAGGAAATCCCAGCCGGGGATGGCTAGGAGCCCGGTGACGAAGTAGATCACGTAGAGCTGGCCCGCCCGGGGAATGCCGATGACATCCTGCATGAAGAAGAGGGAGAGAGCGTTACGGAAGCTTTCCCCGCCCGTAATCACCAGTTCGATGACCACCACGACCCGAAAGAGGCCGTTGGACCACATGAGTGTGAGGGACCGCAAAAAGGGGGTGCGACCCGCGCTCTGGGCCAGGGGTGGCTCGGGCACCTGGGTCAGGGTCCAGAGCCCGATGCCGGGCAGAGCGATCAGGATCAGCAGGCCGTAGCCGCCGAGCACGGCCAGCGCGGTGGCGTCGTCTCCTAGCTGAAACTCGACGAGGGCTGGGACGAAGGCAGCAGCGATGAGCCCCAGGAGTACGAAGCGCTGTCGTGCCGAGTTCAGCTGCGTGCGGCCGTGGTAATCCTTGGCGAGTTCCGCGCCCCAGGCGCCATAGGGCACGAGCACCATGGTGGAACCCACGCGCAGGCCGATGTACCAGAACGCGAGGTAGGCTGCGGTGGCCCCCTCCGTGGGATTCAATACGCTCCAGATCGCCAAGGTCAGGAGGGGAATGCCCGCTCCCACCCAGAGGCGTCGCCGACCCCAGCGGGTCCGCAGGCGATCGCTGGCAAAGCCCATGAGTGGATCGGTGATGGCGTCGAAGATGGCCGCGGCGGTGATGATCAGGCCCACTACGGCGAGTTCCACTCCCACATCGCTGGAGTAGGCTCGTGGAAGCCAGATGCCGAGGGGGTAGCCTAGAAGCGCAAGGGGAAAGCCTAGGGCTCCATAGCTCCAGATGGTTTTTAGGCGCAGGCCTTCGGCCATGGCATGACTTCCTCTCCCTAGTGCTCCCGGGAAGAGTGTCGCAGAGCCTTGGCCGGACCGGAAGCTGTTATTCTAGGCCATGGCCGCGCCCCCCACCCATCCCCGCTCCGACGACGACTGGTCCCTGCTCTGGGTCGCGCTGCTGGCGGCCGTGACTGCCACCGGGCCTCTCGCCATGCAGATCTTTTTGCCCTCCGTGCCCCTGGTGCAGCAAACCTTTGGAGCCAGCGCGGGGGCGGCCCAGCTCACCTTAAGTCTGGCCCTCGTGGCCGTGGCCTGCGCCACCCTGATTTATGGACCCCTGGCCGATCGCTATGGACGGCGTCCGGTGATGCTCGGGGGGCTGGCGCTCTTCGCGCTGGGCTCCGTGGCCTGTGCCTTGGCGCCGACGCTCGACAGCCTTATTGCCGCCCGGGTGCTCCAATCCGCCGGCGGCGCTGTGGGCATGGTGCTTCCCCGGGCCGTGGTCCGGGATCGCTTTGGTCCGGAGCGGGCGGCGGGGCTCATCGCTCAGCTTTCCATGGTGATGGTGGTGGCGCCCATGGTGGCTCCGGCCCTGGGCGGCGTGCTGACGGATCTGATCGACTGGCGGGCCGTGTTTTGGTTTACGGCCCTCGCTGGGCTCTTCATCTCCCTGCTGGTGTTCTTCGGGCTGCCGGAAACTCTGCCCCGCTCGGCCCTGACCTTTGGGGTGGGCGCGCTTCTCCGAGGCTTCTGGCTGTGCCTAGGCTCGGCCCGCTACCGGGCTTACATGGGCCACGCGGCGGCGTCCTCCATGATCTTCTTCGCCTTCATCAGCGCGGCGCCCTATCTCATGGTGAACACGCTCGGGCAGGGGGCGACGGCCTACGGGATGTGGTTCGTCGTCATTTCCCTCGGCTACATGGGGGGGAATCTCCTCGCCGTGCGCCTGTCCGGGCGCTACCCCGTGCTAGGACTGATGCTGACCGGCTCCACCCTCGCAGTGCTCGGCATTGCGCTGGCGGCGCTCCTCGCGCTGTGGGGGCCCCTGACCCCGGCAGGGCTCTTCCTGCCCATCGCCCTGTCCATGATTGGTAGCGGCCTAGCGGCTCCGAACGCCCAGGCGGGGGCGATTAATGTTTTTCCGGAGCGTGCGGGGACCGCCTCAGGACTAACAAGCTTTATGCAGATGTTTGTGGCGGGCCTCGCCACCCAAGCCGTAGGGATAGCGCAGAACGGCACCCCCTGGCCCATGCTCGGGGCGATGGCCCTTGGGTCCTCCGTGGCCCTGGGCTGCATCGCCCGGGCCTATCGCCTGGAAGCTTAGGGCTGAGCTTCGGCGACGCCCTGGAAGCGGACCCCGGCGATGGTGGTCGGGGCCGGGGCGTCGTGGCCCGCCCGAACCTTAAGGTCAATGCCCACGAGCGATTCCCTCGGCCCTGTTTCAAAGAGGATCCGATTGCCGTCGAGCGTAAGGCAAGGCAAACCTTCGTACTTTGCAAGGGGCGTTTCCAGCACGGCGCTCCAGCGGGCCGCGAGGGCTTCCGGGGTGGGGCTGGAGAGTCGCGCTGCGGCAAAGCCTGCGGCCCAGCCCGCCTCACGCTGTTCGGTCCAGCTCGGGCCCGCCCAGTGCCAGCCGTCCCAGCTGGGCATTTGATCGATGGATACGATGGCGCCACCTACATCCTTCGGATGGAGGTGGCTAGCGATGGCTTCCGGACGGTCCGAGGTCCAGACCGTACGGACCCCCAGTTCGGCGAAGTGCGCCCGCCGAGCGGCAAGGTTGTCACACTGGAAAATCACCATGTAGCCCGCATCGCCGCCCTGGCGGTCGATCCAACGGCCTGCGGTGGTGTTTTCTTCCACGGGGCTGACCACTTCTAGATGGTCGTCGCCGACCACCAGTAGACGGTTTTCCAAGCCAAAGGCGGCGACCCCTGGATCGATGTAGCCGAGGGGCACGGCGAGGAAGGCGCGTAGTTCATCAATGATGGGATCGCGCTGGGTGGCGGCTAGGGCAAGTTGGCGAAGACGTAGCATGGGTGGTTCCCTCCCCGGTAAGCGAAGCCCAAGGCTAGCTCAGGGACGGCGTGGATTCGACCACCTCTACGCGTAGGGCCCGGTTCCGCTGTGCCGCGGCCCTCCAGAAGGCGCGGCCGGCCTGATTGGGCGCGAACACCTGAACGTGTATGGGCACCGCGGGATAGGTGTTCAGGAGCCAGCTCAGGAATGCAGCGCCCAGCCCCTCCCGACGCCGGGCCGGGGCGATGCGAAGCTCCCGAAGCCGAAGCGTAGAGCCCGCTTCGGCCCACTGTGCATGGCCCGCGAAAGCCGGGCCGTTGCCGAGGAGCACGGCCTGTTCCCCCTGCTGGAGTCGGCGAAAGAGCCGCTGACGCTGGGCGGCGATGGCTCCCGGGCCCCAGGCAGGGCGCCCTTCGTCCTCAAGTAAGGCCAGGCTGCTGTCCAACAACGCTGCAAAGGAATCCCGAAAGGCACCGCGCAGCTGGACCGGCGTGAGGGCCAGGCCGGCGCCGTGCTCCCTTGATTTGCCCCAAGGCCCCTGGCTCAATGTGCGCTCCTTGCTGGCGGCGGACGGCCTGTCATGATCCACGGTAAGCGAAATCCGCGCCGCCCGGGCTTTCGGGGGATGGCCCTAGCCATGCTGCTCGTCGGTTTGTCGGGCTGCGCCGTGGTGATCTCCCGCGCCACCGAGCCCCTCGCAGATAACCTCACTCAAGCAATCCTTAATCATAACGACCCCGAGACCATCGCGGCGGCCGTTCCGACCTATCTTGTGCTCCTTGATAGCCTACTCCAGAGCGCGCCGGAGGACCCGGGTCTACTTTTGGCTTCGGCCACCCTTCACAGCGCCTTTGCGGGCAATTTTGTTCAGGATCCCGACCGGTCAAAGCGCCTACATGCTCGAGCCCTGGGCCTTGCCGGCGAGGCCGCGTGCCTAGCGGCGTCGGGCTGCGCCTTACGGTCCGAGCCCTACCCCCGCTTCGAAGCCTGGGTCAGTGAACAGGAGGATCCTGCGCTGCTCTACACGCTCGCTACGAGCTGGGCGGGCTACGTGCAGGCCCATAGCGACGACTGGCGGGCCGTAGCGGAGCTGGCGCGGGTGCGCGCCCTCCTGCAACGGGTACTGGTTTTAGATGAGGCGCACGAACATGGCGGGGCCCACCTTTACCTTGGAGTGCTTGATACCCTAGCGCCCCCGGCCCTGGGCGGCCGACCGGAAGAGGGTCGAAGTCATTTTGAGCGGGCTTGGGCCTTAAGCGAGGAGCGCCATCTGACGGCCAAGGTGCTACTTGCGGAACGCTACGCGCGCATGCTCTTCGACCGAGAGCTGCACGATCAGGTGCTTCGGGAGGTGCTAGCGGCCGACCCCGAGGCCCCGGGGCTTACCCTGGCCAACACCATCGCGCAGGCGCAGGCGAGAGCTTTGCTCGCCGACGCCGACCATTACTTCTAACTCAAGGAGTCTCCATGGTTTTCGCAGGGAAGGGGCGCTGGGCGCTCATCGCCATGCTGCTTTTCCTTAGCGCCGGCCTTCAGGCGGCCACGCTGAAGATCGCGACTCTATCGCCTCCCGGCTCCGCCTGGATGCAGGCCATGGAGGACGCGGGGGCGCGCGTCGCGGCGGGAACGGAGGGGCGCGTAACCCTTCGCTTTTACCCCGGCGGCGTCATGGGTGACGACACGGCGGTGCTCCGGAAGATTCGCTTCGGGCAGCTCCAGGGCGCCGCCCTCACCACCGGCGCGCTGCAGAGCGACTTTACGGATGTGCAGCTCTACAACCTGCCCATGCTGTTCAACGATTTTGATGAGGTGGATGCGCTTCGGGCGCAGTTCGACCCGGAGCTCCTGGCGGGCCTGGAGGAGGCTGGCTGGGTGGCCTTTGGCTTTGCGGAGGCGGGCTTTGCCTACGCTATGAGCAAGGCGGAGGTGACGACCCTTCCCGAGGCCCGGGCGCTGAAGGTGTGGTCGCCTTCCGACGATGAAGGGGCGGAAGCTGCGCTCCGGGGCTTCGGGCTGACCCCCGTGCCTTTAGGGATCGCAGATGTGCTCCCCGGTCTCCAGACCCAGCTGATCGACGCCATTGCCGCGCCCCCCGTGGGCGCCGTTGCGCTGCAGTGGTTTACCCAGCTCCGGGCCGTGCTCGATCTGCCCTTCATGTACGTTTACGGCACCCTGGCCTTGCAACGAAAGGCTTTTGAGCGCTTGGGCGTCGAAGACCAGACGGTGCTCCGCGCGGTGCTGTCGGAGACCTTCGAGGCCATTGGCGCGCAAAATCGTGCTGACCATGAGCAGGCTATGGCGGCCTTGAAAGCCCAGGGCCTGCGCTTCCTTGAGCCTTCGCTGGAAGCCCGGGCCGAATGGGTGACCGCAGCGGCCGCAGCTCGGCAAGAAATGATCGACAGCGGCGCTGTGAGCGCGGCGCGCTACGCGGCGCTGCAGGCCGCCCTCCGCGCCTACCGGGCGCCCTAGCGGTGCTTCGCCTTGAAAAGGCGGTGCTGGCCGCCGCCTTTGGGCTCCTGCTGCTGATCGCCCTTCTACAGATCCTGCTTCGCAATGGCTTTTCCACAAGCCTCCCGGGGGCGGAGGAACTGCTCCAGACGCTCGTGCTCTGGCTGGCCATGCTCGGCGCCCTCGGCGCCACCCGGGAGGGAAATCATATTCGCATCGACCTCCTGGCCCAGGTCCTTTCGGGCCCCTGGGAACAGCGCCTCCGTCGCCTGTCCGCCCTGGCTACGGCGGGGCTCTGCGCCTTTGCGGGCTACCACGGTGCCCTGCTGTGCCTGCTTGAGCAGGAAGAGGGGCGCCTGGCCTTTTGGGGCCTTCCCGTCTGGGTCACGCTTTTGATTGTCCCGGGCGCCTTTGCAGCCATGGCCTTGCGCTTTCTTCGCCTTGCCTGGCGCCCGGCGCCATGACCGAGCTCTTCCTCGCGCTCACGGTCCTGCTGCTGCTCTCCGGGGCGCCGCTCTTTGCCATTTTGCTTGCCGCCGCCTTCACGGGCTTCGCCTGGGCCGAGATCCCCCTCACCATCGTGGCGGTGGAGCTCACCCGGCTCACGGATACACCCCTGCTCGTCTCCCTGCCCCTCTTTGCCTTTGCGGGCTACGCGTTGGCCGAGGGGCGCAGCGCCGATCGCCTGGTCGCCCTGACGCAGGCGGCCCTCGGTGGGCTCCGGGGTGGGGTGGCTTGGGTGACCGTGCTCTGCTGTGCCTTGTTTACGGCTTTCACCGGCGCCTCCGGGGTCACCTTGGTGGCCCTTGGGGCCCTACTCTATCCCGCCCTCCGCGCCGATGGCTTTAGCGACCGTTCTGCCCTGGGCCTGGTGACCACCTCCGGAAGCCTTGGCCTGCTCCTCGTGCCCAGCGTGCCCCTCATTCTCTACGGCGTGCTGGCGCAGCAGCTTGGGGTAGGCCCAAGCTTCTCCCTCCGGCAGCTGTTCCTGGCGGGGGTGGTGCCCCTGCTGGTGATGATGCTGGCGCTTGGCGCGGTGGCGCTTTTTCAGCTCCGCCGGGACCCGCGCGATGGCCAGGAAGGGGCCGCGCCGGAGGCTCCGCCGGCGCCGCGGCCGAAGCTTAGGGAAGCGCTCTGGGCGGCGCGCTTTGAAGCGCCCCTGCCCGTGATCGTACTCGGGGGCATCTACGGGGGCGTTTTTGCCCTATCCGAGGTGGCGGCGGTGACGGCCCTTTACGTGGTGCTGGCCCAGTGTCTGCTCTACCGCGATGTTTCCCTTCGCGCCCTCCCTAGCTTGGCCTGGCGCAGCATGACCCTCGTGGGGGGCGTGCTCATGATCCTCGCGGCGGCGCTCGCGCTGGCAAATGTGTTCGTCGATGCGCAGCTTCCGGAGCGCCTCTTTGAGGCGGTAAGCGCTCAGCTCACCTCGAAAACGAGTTTTTTGCTGGCCCTCAATTTGGGCCTCTTGCTCCTGGGTATGATCATCGATAGCTACGCAGCGATTGTCCTGCTCGTCCCCCTGCTTTTGCCCGTGGCCGTGGCGTACGAGATTCACCCGATTCACTTTGGCATGATCTTTTTAGCAAACCTTCAGCTGGGGACCCTGACGCCCCCGGTGGGCATGAACCTCTTTATCGCGAGCGTCCGTTTCAAACAGCCCCTGGGCGTCCTTTACCGAGCGAGCCTGCCCTATCTGGGCGCGCTGCTGTTCGCCCTGCTCTTAATCACCTATATTCCTGTCCTAAGCACGTTTACGCTTTAGAGCTCAAGGCAGGGCCGCAGGGGGAGGGCGCCATGATTGGATTTCTTCGGACCGCCGGCCTGATTGCCCTTGCCCTTCTTGCGCTTGGGGCGCGGGCTGAGGAAACCGTTAGGGATCCCTTCGAGACCTTCAACCGTCGTGCCTTCGCGCTGAATAACGCCTTAGATCGCAATTTCATTCGCCCCACCGCCGTGGTCTACGACCGCGTAATGCCCGCACCCCTTGGGCAGGCGATTTTTCGTTTCTTCGATAATTTGGCCGAGCCCGTGAGCATGACGGGCGCGCTCTTGCAGGGAGACGTGGAGCGCACGCTCACCGCCTCTGGGCGCTTCCTAGTAAATTCGACCCTCGGCCTTGGGGGGGTTTTTGACCCGGCGACGTCCATCGGCTTTGTGGACGTGGATGAAGATATTGGCCAGGCCTTAGACAGCTGGGGTTTGGATCAGACCCCCTACCTGGTGCTGCCCTTCTGGGGCCCCGGTACCCTAACGACGCTGCTCGATCGGGTGCTGGTGTGGTGGTTGCCTCCCCAGCTCCTGGGGGACTATTGGGTGGCGCCCCTCCGGGTGGTGGATACGGTGTCCTATCGCGCTGGTTTCCTCGGGGCGACGAATCTCCTTGAGGGGGAAGCCCTGGATCCCTACGCCTTCGCCCGGGACAGCTACCTTCAGCGCCGTCGCCAGCTGCGCTACAACGGCGCGCCGCCGCCGGAGGTTCTCGACGCCCTGCTCGACGATTTTTAGGTGTCTCAGAGATCCGGGCGGAGCACAGAAAGTTGAGCGCGTAGCCCATCGGGATCGAGCATAAGCGTGCCTAGGTGGGCCAGAAAATCTCGCACGTGCTTCGGTACCCGCCCCCGAGCCAGAGCCCGCTCTCCGCTTTCCGTGCGCAAAAAGCGGAAGCTATCGAGGATAGGATCCGGATCTGTGACGTATTCCTGCGCCTGTTCGTTTAAGTAGCCGTAGAAGGCTTCTAGTTCCTCTTCGGCGAGGCCGAAGGCCCCGGGGCGCGCCACGGCGTTGGCCCAAAGGGTAGTGAGGTAGATGCGGTAGCGCTCCGTGTCGATGAAGGTTTCAGCGACGGTGCTGTGGCTCTTCATTTCCTCAAGCACTGGGGCGTAGAGCTCCCCGAAGCGCTCGGGCTGCGTGTGTTCTTGGGTCATAGGGCTCTCCCTTAGCAAGGGGGAGCATACGGGTCAGCCCTCTCTGGTAAAAGGTGTCCCGAGAAAAGGGGGCCGCCCGAGCGTTTGCAATGGCGCGGGGCCGTCGCTATCGTCCTGCGCACGTTTCAACGGGCAAAAAACTTGAGGGGGCGCCTGGTCTTCAGGGGCGCTCTGGGAGATTGCCATGGCAACCGCGTTGACCTTTGATCCCGTCACCCTTCCGACGGCGGCGGAGGCCCTCCGCAATGAAGTTCGGCAGTTTGTGGCTGAAACCCTCGGCAATGAGCACCGCCGTAACTCTGACTTTGGCGCGAGCCACGACCCGGAGTTCAGCCGCGCCCTGGGGCAGCGGGGGTGGATTGGCATGACCTGGCCCGCAAAGTACGGCGGGGGCGGGCGTAGCTTCTTTGAGCGTTACGTGATGACGGAAGAGCTTCTGGCCGCCGGTGCCCCCGTCGGTGCCCACTGGATTGCCGATCGGCAAAGCGGGCCCCTGCTGCTGCGCTACGGAACGGAAGCGCAGCGCGAGTTCTTTTTACCGAAAATCATCGCCGGGGAATGCTTCTTTTCCATCGGCATGAGTGAGCCTGATTCAGGCTCAGATTTGGCGTCCGTGCGCACCACGGCCACGCCCGTGGAGGGTGGCTGGTTGGTCAACGGCACCAAGCTTTGGAGCAGCGGTGCCCATCGCAATCACTACATGATTACCCTTGTGCGCACCCCCACGGAATCCGAGAGCCGTCACGCGGGCCTCTCCCAGCTCATCGTGGATCTGCGCAACTCCTCGGGCCTGACCGTTCGCCCCATCACCAATCTGGCAGGCGACGCAGAATTCAACGAGGTGGTCTTCGAGGACTGCTTTGTCCCCGCCGATCGCCTTGTGGGGGAGCCGGGGAACGGCTGGGAACAGGTGACCAGTGAGCTCGGTTACGAGCGTAGCGGTCCCGAGCGGTTCCTGTCCGCCTTCCGAGTCTTTGTGGAGCTGCTCCGGGAAGTGGGGCCGAAGCCCACGGATCATCAGGCAGCCGTCCTTGGTCGCATGGCGGCGCACATGATGACTCTGCGCAATATGTCCATTTCCGTGGCGGGCATGCTGGAAAGCAATCGCAACCCCGTGGTGGAAGCGGCCCTCGTGAAGGAGCTGGGGAATAACTTTGAACGGGAGGTGCCGGAGATCGCGCGCCTCGTGGCCCCCGGCGGGGGGTCGGCGCTGTTTAGGCAAACCCTCGAAGACACCATCTTGCACGCGCCGTCCTTCACCATCCGTGGCGGCACGCGGGAGATTCTCCGGGGCATGATTGCGCGAGGCTTGGGGTTACGATGAACGAAACAACGCAGCTGATGCTGGAATCGGCGGAGCGGCTCCTTCGGGATGCCTGCCCCAAGGCCGTGGTGGATCAGGTGGAGGCAGGGCAGCGCCCGGACGCGCTCTGGGCCGAGCTGGAAGCCCTGGGGCTTCTCAACGCCTGCGTACCGGAAGGGCAGGGCGGGGTGGGCCTTCCTCTGGCGGAAGGGCTCACCCTGTTACGCCTCGCGGGGCGTTATGCGGTGCCCGTGCCCTTTGCGGAAACCCTGCTTGGGCGGGCCCTGGCGGCTGAGGCGGGGCTGCCGGAGGTTCTAGAAGGGACGATGACCCTTGCCGTGCCCGGGGTCCAAGGGGACGGTTATGCCCCCGTACCCTTTGCCCCCTGGGCTCGTTGGGTGCTCGTCGCTCAGGCGGGACCGGACGGCACGGTGAGCTTCCAGTGCCTGCCCCAGGAACAGCTAACCTTTAGCGAGCCGCGCAAGGGCCTCGCGGGGGAGCCCGAGGCCCTCCTGCTGGGGGGCGCTGGGAAGGGACCGACCTTCTCTTCATCCCTGGCGCCGACCTTGGCCAAGCTTCAGGGTTTGCTGGCGCTGAGCCGCGCGGTGATGATGGCCGGGGCTCTGGAAAGCGCCCTCGATTTAAGCGTTGCCTATGCCCTTGAGCGGAAGCAGTTCGGCCGGGAAATCGCCAAGTTCCAGGCGGTGCAGCAGCAGCTGGCGGTGCTCACGGGGGAGGTTGCTGCCGCCCTTCGGGCCGCCGATGCGGGGCTCGAGGCCCTTGGTTCGGTCCGGGAAGCGACGGCCTGGGCCGTGGCCAAGGCCCGGGCCGGGGAGGCGGCCGGCAAGGGCGCTGAGATTGCGCACCAGGTGCACGGCGCCATGGGCTTTACCCACGAGCATCAGCTTCACCATCGCACCCGGCGCCTCTGGTGCTGGCGCGACCAACATGGACATGAGGCTTACTGGCAGGCCGTGCTCGGTCGAGCCCTTTGCGCTGCTGGCGCCGACGCCCTCTGGCCGGAGCTCACCGGCTCCGCCTAGCCGCTAGCTCCGACCAGCGCTACCGCTTAGGAGACCCCATGCCTGCCCCCCAGCTGGTTTGGTTTCGAAACGACCTCCGGGTCGCGGATCACCGGGCCCTGGCCGCAGCGGCGGCCGCGGGGCCCGTGCATGCCGTATTCCTCAAGGCCGAGGCCCAGTGGCGGGCCCACGGCGTGGGCGCCAACCGCCTCGCCTTTCTTGAGCGAAACCTGCGGGCCCTTGCCGAGGCTCTGGGTGCGCTGGGTATTCCCTTCACGGTCCTCGACGCGCCGCGCTTTCGCGATGCCCCCGGGACGCTCCTGCCCTGGGCCCAGGCCCAGAGGGCGATGGCGCTCCACTTCAACGACGAATACCCCCTAAACGAGCGGCGGCGGGACGACGCTGTGGCCCAGGGCTTTGCCCAAGCGGGGGTAGCTGTCCATCGCTATGCGGACAGCATCATTGCGGCTCCAGGTACTCTGAAAACGGGGCAGGGCACCTCCTATACGGTGTTCACGCCCTTCAAGCGGCGTTGGCTGGCTATGCTTGATCTGCCCTCGGCGGAGCCCCTAGCACCGCCCCGGCCCCAGGGACCGGTTCGTCCTCTAGAGCCCGTCCTGGCGGAGGCGATGACCCTTGCCGGCGCCGAGGCCGCCGCCGTGCCCGCCGAGCTGTGGCCCGGGGGGGAGGGGGAAGCGCACCGACGCCTGGCACAGTTCTTGGCCGAGGCGGCCCTGAGCTATGACAGTCAGCGTGATTTTCCCGCGGTCACGGGGACCAGCACCCTCTCTCCCTACCTGTCCCTGGGCGTGCTATCGCCGCGGCAGGCCCTGGGCGCGCTCCTAGCGGCTTTCCCCGATGCCCTGGAGGGGTCGGGCGGCCCCAGCATTTGGCTTTCTGAACTGATTTGGCGCGAGTTCTATCGCCATGTGGTCGCAGCCTTCGATCATGTTTCGAAGGGCGAGGCCTTCCGCCCCGCCTTTGCGAACCTTCCCTGGCGCCAGGATCCCGAGGGCCTTGCGGCCTGGAAAGAGGGTCGCACGGGCCTTCCCCTGGTTGATGCGGGTATGCGGGAGCTGGCGGCCACGGGGTGGATGCACAACCGGGTGCGCATGGCGGTGGCCATGTTCCTCACGAAGAATCTGCTGATCGATTGGCACCATGGGGAAGCCCATTTCATGGATCAGCTGGTGGACGGCGACTTCGCTGCCAACAACGGCGGCTGGCAATGGAGTGCCGCTACGGGCACGGACGCGGCCCCCTATTTTCGGGTGTTCAATCCCGTGACCCAAAGCCAGCGCTTTGATCCCGAGGGCCATTACCTCCGGCGCTGGGTGCCGGAGCTAGCGGGCCTCGATGCGCGTTCGATCCACGAACCCTGGCGCTACGCCGGCGGCCCGAAGGCCTATCCCAAGCCCTTGGTCGATCTGAAAGCTAGCCGGGAGCGGGCCATCGCCCACTTCAAGGCCCACGCTGCCGGCTAGCCATCCCTTGCCAGGGCTCTATAATCCGCGCCCGGACACCTGGGACGGTCGGAGGCCCTATGCACGCTGCGGTGGAAGAGCTACTTACGCTTCTCGAGCTTGAGCCCGTGGAACGCTATCTGTTTCGCGCGCAAAACGAGCGGGCGGCGGGCCCCCGGATCTTTGGGGGACAGGTGCTGGCCCAGGCGCTCCGCGCCGCCGCCCTCACCGTGGAGGGACTTGAGGCCCACTCGCTCCATGCGTACTTTCTTCGCCCCGGGGATTCCAAGCATCCCCTGCTTCTCGAAGTGGAACCCATTCGCGACGGCAAAAGCTTCTGTACGCGCCGGGTGCGGGTGATTCAGCGGGGGGAGGCGATTTTTAGCATGTCGGCCTCCTTCCAGGTTCAGGAGGAGGGGCTAGAGCACCATGCCGATATGCCCGCCTGGCCCAAGCCTGAGGCCCTGGAGGATGACGTGCAGGTTGCCCGTCGTCTTGAGGGAAAGGATCCCAACGTCATGCCCTGGGCCGTGCGGGAGCGAGCCTTCGAGTCCCGGGCCGTTTACGGCTTCGGGGCGCCCCCGCCGGAGGCCCCGGTGAAGCCAGCCTGGTATCGGCTTCGGAGTGCGCTCGATCACCCGCCAATCATCCATGCGTGCCTATTGGCCTACGTCTCCGATATGGGGCTCATGTCCACCTCCCTCGTTCCCCACATGGCAACCACGCCCCGGGCCCACATCATTGGCGCCAGCCTCGATCACGCCATGTGGTTTCACCGGCCCTTGCGGGTGGACGGTTGGCTGCTCCACGATCGGGACAGCCCCGCCGCGCGCGGTGGTCGCGGGTTCAATCGCGGCAGTTTCTTCGATCAAAGCGGGCAGCTTGTGGCCTCTACGGCGCAGGAAAGTCTCATTCGCGTGCGTCGGGACCAGGAGTAGGTCGTGAACGATGCGCTCGGCGAGGCTGGCCTTTGGGAAAGTCGCTACCAAAGTGGGGAAGACCTCTTTGGGGCGAAGCCGAATGCCTTCTTCCGGGAAGCCCTTCAGGCCCGGCCCCCGGGCCGTCTTCTCCTGCCCGGGGAAGGGGAAGGGCGCAATGCGCTGGCGGCCCTGCGCCTGGGTTGGGAGGTCTGTGCCTTCGATCTTTCTCCCACGGCGCGGGATCGCGCCCGGACCCGAGCGGAGGCCCTAGCAAAGACCCTAAGTTATGAGCTGGGGACATTGCCTGAGCTTCCCGAGGCTGCCCCCTTCGCCGAGCCTTTTGATTTGATCGCGGTCATCTTCGTCCACCTTCCTGCCGCCGTTCGGCGGGCGGCCCATCAGGCCCTAGCCGCCCGTCTCGCCCCCGGCGGTGCGCTCTTGATCCAAAGCTTTGCGCCTAAGCAGGCGGCTAATCCGTCTATGGGGCCAAACAGCACTGCGCGCCTGGCCTCCCCGGGGACTCTCGCCCGGGATTGCCGGGGCCTTGAGGTGCTGCGGGCTCAGGAGCGAGATGTGGTCCTCGATGAGGGCCCCCTGCACACCGGGCCGGCCGCCGTGGTGGAATTCCTGGCTCAGCGCCCCCGTTAGAAACCGTTCACCCAGGCCAGCTGGCTTTTCGCCAGGGCCAGTTGAAGATCCAGCTGCTGGGCCGGATCGTCCGGAAAGGGAAGGTGCGTCGAGGGCGCAGGAAGGCGGTTTAAGGTGGCATCCAATGCGTAGCTTTCCCCTTCGAAAAACACCACGTTCCAGGCGTGAAGGCCGAAGCCCGTACCCTCCGCATTGAGCGCAAGGCCCAGCCGTGTGCTGTTCTCAAAGCCCGCCTCATCGAGGGCCAGCTGGAGGAGGGCGGCGAATTCGTAGCAGTCCCCGGCGGCGTTCGGCGGTAAATTCTCCAGCTGAGGAAGGTAGGCGCCCGGTACGTAGCGCAGCTGGGCTCGTACCCTTTCCATGGCCTGGGCGAGGCGGGGCCGCAGCGCTTTGGGGACCGCAGGCGCCGGTTGGGGTAGCAGGAGCACCGCATCCCTTGGCTGGGAGGCTTGGGGCAGAGCCGCTGAGGGGGGCCAGAGCCGAGCCGCGGGGCCGGAAAGGCGCAGGGGCTGGGGGGGCGGACCCGAGCTCGCCGTTACGGGGAGCAGGAGCGGTGCGAGGGGCTCGGGCGCCTCGGGAAGCACCGGCGCCTGGGCCACGCGCTGAAGGAGAAAGCTCTCCCCTCGCTGCAGGGTTTCGAGCATGCCCCGGTCGTCCAGCACAGCGCCCTGGGTCCCGGCGCCGGCGGCCCCGGCCAGCCAGGTTTCGAGGGTCTCCGGGGTTCGCAGAGGCTGGCGGAAGAGAGCGCCCTGGGGTAGCTGGACACGCTGCTGACCATGGAGGAGCTCGTGGGGCGGCGCCAAGCGGTAGCGGTAGTCACGCTCGGTTTGCAGCCGGCCGCCCCCGGGGGGATCGACGATGCTCACGATGGTAATGGTGAGACTATCCCCCCGGGCGTAGCGACGCACCGTGAGGCGTCCCGCCAAGGTGCCCCCCAGGCGAAGCTCGTAGTGGGTTTCGGCGCCCCGGGCGAGGAGCCGCTCCGGGGCCGAGGGCTCGGCGCAGCCCGCGAGTAAGAGGAGCCCGAGGCAGACGCCGAAGGCTCGGCGGGGGACCTTTCCCATGGCTTGTCTTCTTCCAACCGGAGGGAAGGATTAGACTAGCGCGCTTTCCCAGGAAGACGAAGGCAACCCCCATGGACGAACGTCCCGAAAGCGCCGGTCCCGATCACTTCATCGCCCAGCGCATCCGGAAGGACCAGGCTCAGGGTAAGCACGGGGGCGCCGTGGTTACGCGCTTTCCCCCGGAGCCCAATGGCTACCTGCACCTCGGGCATGCCAAATCCATATGCCTGAATTTCGGCATGGCCGAGGTCTTCGGGGGGCGGTGCAACCTTCGCCTCGATGATACGAACCCCGCGAAGGAGTCGTCCCACTACGCCGAAGCCATCGAGCGAGACGTGACCTGGCTCGGCTTTTCCTTTGGCGCCGGCCCGCTCCACGCCTCGGACTACTTCGAGCGCATCTACGAATCCGCCGAAGCGCTGATCGAAAAGGGGCTGGCTTATGTGGACAGCCAGGATCAGGAGGCCATTCGCGCTCAGCGCGGCACGCTCACGGAGCCCGGGTCCGAGAGCCCCTTTCGAAACCGTAGCATTGAGGAAAACCTCGCCCTCTTTCGCGCCATGCGCGCAGGAGACTTTGAGGACGGATCCCACGTGCTTCGGGCGAAGATCGACATGGGCTCTCCGAATCTGAACCTCCGGGATCCCGTGCTGTACCGGATTCGGCGTATGGCGCACCAGCGGACCGGGGATGGCTGGTGCATCTATCCTATGTACGACTATACGCACTGCCTCTCCGACGCCTTCGAGGGCATCACCCACTCTCTGTGCACCCTTGAGTTCGAGGATCATCGCCCTCTCTACGATTGGGTGCTCGACCAATTTTCCTGGGAGGTGCGGCCTCAGCAGATCGAATTCAGCCGCCTAGAGCTCGAATACACCGTGCTCTCCAAGCGCCATCTGAACGCGCTGGTGACCGAAGGACATGTGGAGGGCTGGGATGATCCGCGCATGCCGACCCTCGCGGGGCTTCGGCGCCGCGGCGTGCCGCCGGCGGCGCTGAAGGATTTCTGTGAACGCGTTGGGATTACGAAGAGCGACGGGACGGTGGAAATGGCTCTCCTCGAGCGCTGCGTTCGAGACGCGCTGGAGCGCGCGCCCCGGGCTCTTGCCGTGCTTAAGCCCCTGCCCGTCGAGCTTCTGAACTATCCGGAGGACGGGGAAGAATGGTTCGAGGCCCCGCTGCATCCGAAGGATCCGGAGGGCGCGTCCCGGCGTATTCCTTTTGCTCGACACCTGCTCATTGAAAGCGATGACTTCGAAGAAATTCCTCCGAAGAAGTACAAGCGCCTGTCCCCAGGGGCGGAGGTGCGCCTGCGCCACGGCTACGTGATTTGCTGCGAGCGCTTCGACGCTGATGCGGAGGGGCGGCCGACTAAGCTCTACTGCACCGTGGATTTGGAAAGCCGAGTCGGCGGCGCCAACGCCGACAAGAAGGTGAAGGGGGTCATCCATTGGGTGAGCGCCACCCATGCCTTAGACGCCGAAGTTCGCCTCTATGATCGCCTCTTCACGGACCCCGACCCTTCCGGCATTAAAACGGAAGGAGGCTTCCGGGATGTGCTCAATCCCGACTCCCTAGAGCGCTGCTCCGCGAAGCTGGAGCCCGCCCTTGGATCCCTGGCTCCGGGGGAAGTGGTGCAGTTTGAGCGCCTAGGGTACTTCTGCCCGGACGAGAGCAGCACGGACGAGGCGCGGCGCTTTAACCGCACCATCACCCTGCGCGACACCTGGGGGGGCAAGTGAGTTCGGCCCCCGGCGCCCTCTCACACCTGAAGGTGCTGGAGCTGGGGCAGCTCATTGCCGGGCCCTTCTGCGGCCAGCTGCTCGGGGACATGGGCGCGGACGTCATCAAGATCGAAGCGCCGGGGGTGGGCGACCCCATGCGCAGCTGGGGGCAGGGCAAGCCCGTGTGGTGGTCCGTGATTGGGCGTAACAAGCGCTCCGTGACTCTGGATCTTCGCAAGCCCGCGGGTCGCGAAGTGCTCAAAACCCTCGCCGCCGACGCCGATATCCTGATTGAGAACTTTCGCCCGGGAACGCTGGAGAAGTGGGAACTGACCCCGGAAGCTCTGCGGTCCATGAACCCGCGCCTTATCATCGTGCGCGTCAGCGGCTTTGGGCAGACCGGCCCCTACGCCAAGCGCGCGGGCTATGGATCTATCGGGGAAGCCATGGGGGGTATGCGCTACCTCGCTGGGGATCCGGACCGGCCCCCGAGCCGGGTGGGTCTATCGATTGGCGATGCGCTGGCGGCCACCTTTGCTTGCCTGGGGGCGCTCACGGCCCTTGAGCATCGGAATCAAACGGGGCAGGGGCAAGTGGTGGATTCGGCGATCTACGAGGCCGTGCTGGCCATGATGGAAAGCACGGTGCCGGAATACACGGAAGCGGGGGTTATCCGGGAGCGCACCGGCGCCATCCTGCCGAAGATCGCCCCCTCGAATGTCTATCCCACGGCCAGCGGCGAGATGGTGCTGATTGGCGCCAACCAGGATTCGGTCTTTGCCCGCCTCGCGGAAGCCATGGGTACGCCGGAGCTTGCCACGGATGCGCGCTACGCCAGTCACACCGCCCGGGGCGAGCATCAGGAGGAACTGGATCTGCGCATCGCCGAGTGGACCAGCGGTCTCACCGTAGATGCGCTTCTGGCGCTTTGCGAGGACCACGGCGTGCCCGCGGGACGAATCTACCGGGTGCCAGACATGCTCGCCGATCCCCAATACCAGGCTCGGGAATCCATTGTTCCCGTGCCCGACCCCACTTATCCTGGGCTCAAAATGCAGAACGTCTTTCCCCGGCTCTCCGAGACTCCAGGGCACATTCGTTGGCCCGGACCGGCCCTCGGGGCCCACACGGAGGCGGTGCTCGAAGCCCACGGCTACGACGCTGAGGCGCGGGATGCACTGCGCCGCGACGGGGTGATTTAGCTTGTCATTGAAACGAGGGAGGGAAGGCCCATGGCCGTGGAACTGAAAAAGGACAGCATCGATCTAGGCATTGTGACCCGGGATGCGGGGCCCATGGTGGCGTTTTATCGGGACCTTCTGGGTTTCACGGATGAGGGGCAGATGCCCATGCCCAACATCGGCACCATGACGCGGCTGCGCTGCGGCACGAGCCTCATCAAAATCGTTGAGGCGACGCCGAAAAGCGATGCGCCCCCGGGGGGAATTGTGGGCAGCTCGGGCTACCGGTACTGGACCATGACCGTGACGAACCTCAGCGCCTTGGTGGACAGCCTGAAGGCAGCTGAGGTTTCCGTGATCATTCCCGTCACGGAGCTTCGCCCGGGCATTCGCATTGCCATGGTCGCTGACCCGGACGGCAACTGGGTCGAGTTCCTCGAAGAAGCGGCATGAGCGCCGCCCTTGAGCAGTCCCTGGCGGAGAAGCTCCTCGGGGAAATGGCGGCGCTTCAAGAGGCGCACAACCTCGCCGTGAATCCCGCCTGGCGTACCGTGGGCCTCGCCTACTATAGAGCCATCTGGGTGGAATGCGCGGAGCTTCTGGATCACTACGGCTGGAAATGGTGGAAGCATCAGGAGTGCGATCTTCCCCAGGTACGCCTGGAGCTTGTGGATATCTGGCACTTTGGGCTGAGCATGCTGCTCCTTGAGGACCGGGTAGATGAGGCCCTCGCGGAAACGGTGCGCTTGGGTCTCACGGACCCCGGCAAACCGGAGCACTTCCGGGAAGCGGTGGAGACCCTAGCCGCCGCGGCCGTGGGGGAAAAGCGCTTCGACGTGCCGGCTTTCCTGGCCTGCCTTCGGGCCGTGGCCCTGGATCTTCCTGGGCTGTATCGGGCCTATGTGGGGAAGAACGTCCTGAACGCCTTTCGCCAGGACCACGGTTATAAGGCGGGGACCTACGATAAGCTTTGGCAGGGGCGGGAAGATAACGTGCACCTCGTGGAGCTTGAGGCGATCCTGCCCGTGGACGCTCCCGACTACCGGGTAGCGCTCTATGCGGCCCTTGAAGCGCGCTACGCCGTGCGCCACGAGGCTCCGGCAGCGTCATGATTTTGTGATCAAATAATCACCGCTGTGTCATCGGCAGGCCCTAGGGTGGGAGAAACTCGCTCGAGGGTCTGCCATGGACACGTCAACGCCTGCCGATCTCACCGACGGTCAGAAAGTTCGCTACCGCACGCTGTTCCTCTCCGATCTCCACCTCGGTAGCCGGGGCTGCCAAGCCGAGGCGCTCACGGCCTTTCTCAAGGCCCATGAATGCGATCACCTTTATCTGGTGGGGGACATCATCGACGGCTGGCGCCTAAAGCGGAGCCTCTATTGGCCCCAGAGCCACAGCAACGTGCTTCGGCGGCTCTTAACCCTCACCAAGCGAGGGACGGAGATCGTTTTCGTTACCGGCAATCATGATGAATTCCTAAGGCGCTACTCCGATCACAGCTTTGGCAACTTGAAGCTGGTAGATCGGGCCGAGCATCGCACCGCCGATGGCCGCCGTTTCCTTGTTATTCACGGGGATGAGTACGACGTCATCACCCGCTACCATCGCTGGATCGCCTTCCTTGGGGATGTGGGCTACAACTTCCTGCTGTCGGTGAACCGGGTGAACAACTGGGTGCGGGAGCGCTTGGGCTTTGGCCGCTGGTCCCTCTCGGCCTGGGTGAAGCACCGGGTGAAGCGCGCCGTGAACTTCATCAGCGATTTTGAGGGCGCGGTCGCCCACGCCTGTGAGCGGGAAGGTTTCCAGGGGGTGATTTGCGGTCACATTCACCACGCGGAGATGCGCCGCATTGGTGCCATCGAATATCTGAACTGTGGCGATTGGGTGGAGTCCTGCACGGCTCTGGCGGAGGACGATCAGGGGCAAATTCATCTCCTGTACTGGCGTGAAGAAGTGGCCGCGTTCCGGGAGGAGGCCGCGCCGGCGTCCGTGCCTTTGGGTGGGCCCCTGGCGGCGGAACTGGCTTTGGCGAAGGCTGAGCTGCTGGCGGATCGCGCAGCATGAAGATCGCCCTGGTAACCGACGCTTGGACGCCTCAAACCAACGGGGTAGTGACGACCCTAAAGCAGGTGATCGCGGGGGCAGAAGCCCGGGGCCACGAGGTGCGGGTGTTTGAGCCCGCTCAGTTCTTTACCTTGCCCTTGCCTGCCTATCGAGAGGTTAAGGTGGCGCCCTTGCCCTACGGGCTTGGAAGGTCGCTGGATGCGTATGGGTTCGATGCGCTCCACATTGCTACGGAGGGGCCCCTCGGCTTGGCCGCCCGGCGCTGGGCCATGCGCCGAGGCGTGCCTTTTACCACCTCCCTGCATACGAAGTTTCCGGAATACCTCTATGAGCGGACTCGCCTGCCCCTGGCCCTGGGTTACGGTTTCTTGCGCTGGTTCCATGGCGCGGCAGCCAGCACGCTGGTGACCACGGCGTCCCAGAAGCGAGAGCTCGGGGACTGGGGGCTGCGAAATCTCACAGTGTGGGGGCGGGGGGTCGCCCTGGATGCCTATCCCTACGTGCCCCGGGAGGCGCCGCGCGAGCGGCCGCGCCTGCTCTACGTGGGACGGGTGGCCGTGGAAAAGAATCTGCCGGCTTTTCTCGAGCTCAAGGTGCCCGGGGAAAAGCTGGTGGTCGGAGACGGCCCCGCCCGGGCCCAGCTTGAAGCGCGCCACCCCGAGGTGCGCTTTCTCGGCTACCGCTACGGCGCTGAGCTCGCGGCGATCTACGGGGACGCGGACGTGTTTGTCTTTCCCTCGAAAACGGACACCTTCGGGCTGGTGATGCTGGAGGCCCTGGCCACAGGAACACCCGTAGCCGCCTATCCCGTTACGGGCCCTATCGACATCGTGGAGGATGGGGTCACCGGCGGTCTTCATGCCGATCTGGCTGAGGCCGTGACCCGGGCGCTTGCCTGCGATCGTGGTGCGTGCCGGCGCTATGCAGAGGCCCAGGGCTGGAATCAAATCGCAGAGCGCTTCCTCGCCGACCTGGTGCCCGTCCCGGCGGCGAGGGCGTCCTCCGTCGGGGGCTAGTACACTTCTGCCTTTCCGCTAGGGAAGGGTGCTATGGATCCGGCGCAGCAGGCGGCGCTCTCGGCGTGGTTTACGCCGGCGCCCGGTACACTCCCGCACCGGGGAAAGCTGTGTCCAGGCCTCCTTTCCGCGTCGGGGCTTGCGCCCCTTTCGGGGCGCTTTGGCCTGCGTCGCCGCGGCGGCGCGATGCTGGCCCCCAATCCTTCCTCGCCGGGAGACGCCGTATTGGCTTGGGCGGATCGCCTCCTCGCCGAGGGCGTGGCCCTAACCCTCCTGCTGGACGGACCGTCCCCGGCGCTGCTGAAGGCCCTCGGTCGCCGCGGTTTTCTACCCCGAGCGGGCAAGCCCCTGCAGGCCGCGCGGCTGATGCTGGCCTGTGACCCTCGTCCCGCGCTTGCGCCCCCGTCCCTGCAAGGCCCCTTCCCCGGTGCGCAGCTCGCGACCTTGCTCTTTGTTTGCCGGGGCGACGAGGTGCTGCTGATGGAGAAGAAGCGAGGGCACGGCGCCGGGCTCATCAACGGTCCTGGGGGCAAGCTGGAGTCGGGGGAGTCGCTCCGGGCCTGCGCTCTGCGGGAGGCGGAGGAGGAGCTAGGGATTCGGGGCAAGGCGCCGAGGCTGTGCGCCGAACTTCGCTTCGAGGATGAGGACGGATCGCGCATTCACGGCTTCGCCTATCGCTGCGAAGCCTTTAAGGGCGCGCCCCGGGAGAGCGCCGAGGGCAAGCCTCTCTGGGTGTCTCGCCAGGCCATGCCCTATGGGCGCATGTGGGCCGACGACCGGGGCTGGCTGCCCTGGGTGCTCCGGGGCTATCGCCTTCGGGCCAGCTTCGCCACCGCTGGGTCTCGTCTCCTTGCTGGGCACCTCGTCATTGACGCGGCGCCGGAGGAGGGGATGCCCGCCTCTCTGGCGGGGTAGGGGGCCGGGGCACTAAACTGGCGGTTCAATTCATGGTTGGAGGAGCACATGGGACAGCTTGACGGCAAGGTAGTACTGGTCACCGGGGCGGCCCGGGGTATCGGGCGGGAATGCGCCCTGCTGGCAGCTCGGGAAGGCGCTAAGGTGGTGGTGAACGATCTCGGCGGATCGGTGAAGGGGGATGACCCCCTGGGCGATGCGGGTCCGGCTCAGGAGGTCGTGGACGAGATCAAGACCGCCGGGGGCGAAGCCGTTGCCGATTCCCACAGCGTCTCCGATCGCGCCGGTGCCAAGGCCATGGTCGAGTGCGCCCTGGACACCTTCAAAGGGCTGCACGCCGTCATCAACCCCGCGGGCATTCTCCGGGACAAAATGTTCCACAAGATGACCGACGAAGACTGGGATGCGGTTATCGATGTTCACCTCAATGGCCACTACAACATTGCCCGGGCCGCCATTAACCACTTCCGCGATCAGGAAGACGGGTCCTTCGTGATGTTCACATCGACCTCCGGGCTCATTGGTAACATTGGTCAGGCCAACTACGCGGCGGCAAAGATGGGAATCGCGGGCCTTTCTCGGATCATCGCCATGGAAGGGGCTGCCAAGAACGTTCGCTCAAACGTGATCGCCCCCTTCGCCTGGACCCGCATGATTGCCACCATCCCAGTAAAGGATGAGGCGAGCCAGAAGCGGGTAGAGATGTTCCAGAAAAAGATGCGCGCCGATCAGGTGGCCACCATGGCCGTTGCCCTGGCCGCGGCGAAGGACGTCTCCGGGCAGATCTTCTCCGTCCGCGGTAACGAGGTGTTCCTCATGAGCCAGCCCCGGCCCGTGCGCAGCATCGCGCAGCTGGACGGCTGGACGCCGGAAACGCTAGTGGAGCAGGGCTTGCCGGCCATGGCCGGGTCCTTCCACGACCTCGGCGCCACCAACAGTGTCTTCAGCTGGGATCCGGTCTAGGGATCTCCTACGGCCACGATGCGGTGCTCACCGCGCAGGGTGAGCACAAGCACTGAGCCAGAGACGACGGCGAGGGCGCCCACGAGGGCGCCCAGCACCGGTAGGGTTACCCCCAGAGCCAAGGGCACCCCAAAGGCCAGCACCCCGAGGCGGTGACGCCTCATAAGCGCCAGCGTTTCCGCAAAGCGCTGTCCTCGGTTTTCCTGCGTAAAATCGAGAAATTGCCCCGCAAGCATCCAGGCCCCTAGCAAGAGGGTCAGGGGCGCGGCCAAAAGCCCCAGGCCAGGAATCAGGCTCACGCCGAAGAGTACGGCGAGGCGCGGTACGCTCCAGCGCAGCTTCTCCAGTTCTCGCTTAAAGGTCGCCCCCAGTTCGCTCCAGAGGCTCCTGCCGCTTTCCCGATTGCCCCCTGTAAGGAGCAGTTCCGTTCGCCGCGCCAGCGCGCTGTAGAAGGGCGCCGCCAGCGTTTGGCTCAGGAGCAGGGCCAAGATGCCGAGGAGGGCGAAGAGTAGGAGCCAGGCTAGCATCTGTAGAACGCCCGCGAGGCCCGCGAGAGCCTCCGGGAGGGCGGTGCCGAGGCCCGCTACGGGGGGGGCGAACAGCTCCAGTGCCGTAAAAACAAGGGTGCCGTAGACCGCCAGCATGAGGCCTAGGGGCGCAAGGATCAGCCACCTGAGCTCCCGGTGGAAGAGCAGCTCCGCTCCGCGAAGTAAGGCTTGGGCGGCCAGGGGAAGGTCCCTAAGCATGACGGGCTAGGGCGCCATCGATGGCCGCGCGAAGGGTGGTCGCCATCTGTTCCAGTTCCCCGTCCGTAGTGATCATGGCTGGCCCCAGGCACAGGATATCGCGCACCGTCCCCGTGCCGCCGGGATAGTAATACACCCCACGCTTGAGCCCTTCCTCAAGGACGCTGAGGGTGAGCTTGCGCGTCCGGGGGAAGGGCTCGCCCGTCTCCCGGTTCTGTACCAGTTCCACGGCTAGAAGGAGGCCTGCGCCGCGCACTTCGGCGACCTGCGGGTGATCCCCAAGCACGTCTTCTAGACAGGCTTTGAGGAAGGCCCCCTTCTGAGCGGCGGCGGCCACGAGCCCCTCTTCCTTCATGATGGCTAGCACCGTCTCCGCCGCAGCGCAGGCCCCGGGGTGCGCGCCGAACGTGTGGAACATGACCTCCAGCCCCGCTTCGGCAATGGGCTCGAGCACGCCGCGATGGCTGAAGACGCCCCCAAGGGGCGCATAGCCCCCGGCGAGGCCCTTGCCCCCAACGAGGATGTCCGGGGTCAGGCCCCAGTGGTCGCCGGCGAAGGCCGTTCCCGTGCGCCCGAAGCCCGTCATGACCTCATCGAAGATGAGGAGGATGCCGTGGCGCTTGCACCGCTCGGCGATGGCTGGCCAGTAGCCCTCGGGAGGGCGGAGCGCGCCGCCGGAGGAGCCCACGATGGGCTCAGCAATAAGCCCTGCAATGGTCTCCGGGCCCTCGGTGGCGACGACCTGATCAAAGTCCGCGAGGTAATAGGCCAGCTGGGCCTCCGGATCCGCGCCCGCGGGGCAGCGGAGGGGATAGGGCGTTTCCAGCTGCGGGAAGGGGGCGAGCAGGGGGCCGAGGCCCGCCTTCCGCGCGTCGTGTCCCCCCACCGCCGTGGTGGCAATGGTGGTGCCATGGTAGGACAGGCGTCGCCCAAGAATTTTGGTCCGTTGTCCCTCGCCCTTGGCCTGGAAGTGTTGGATGGCCAGTTTCATGGCTACCTCCGTGGCTTCCGAGCCTCCGGCAGAGAAGTACACGCGATCAAGGGCTGGGGGTAGCCAATCCTCCCGCAGCCGCGTGGCAAGCCCTTCCCGGCTCGGGGTGGACCACGGGGGTACGGCGTAGGTCAGGGTTTCCGTAGCTGAGGCGAGGGCCTCGGCGACCCGGCGCCGGCCATGGCCGATGTTGTTGACGATGGCGCCGCCGGCGGCATCGAGGATGGCTTCCCCCTGGTCGGTCCAGAGCGTGCTTCCCTGGGCGCGAACCACGCGCAGAGAGAAGCGGCCAGGAAGAAAAGGCCAGGGATCACTAGGCTGAGCTTGGCTTTCGAGGACGGGCTGGTGCATGGGGGCTCTCCTTGAAGAGGAGAGCATGCCACTAGCGGGTAGCGGGGAAAATGCCTGCCTTAGGCTTGAGGCATGGCCGGCTCAATGGTGCCGACGTGGAGCATCGGGGAGGCGTCGAGATCGCCGGCGTCCATCATGTCCGCGACCCGTTGGAGCGAGGCTAGGATCATGGATTGTTCCCAGGGATCCAGGCCTTCGTAGCGGGCGATGAAGGACTGCTGCAGGGGCGTAGGCGCGGTGCTGAGCGCCCCTTCCCCTTCCGCCGTGAGATGAGCGTGCACCTTTCGCTTGTCCACCGTGCTGCGTTCTCGATACACGAGCCCCCGCCGCTCAAGGCGATCGAGGATCGTGGTGACCGTCGCTTGGCTCAGCTTCACTTCCCGGGCAATGGTGCCGATGGTGACGTCCCCCATGCGCGCAATGGCGGCCAAGATAAGGAGCTGGGGGGAGGTCAGTCCGGCGGTTTTTGAAAGCTGCTTCGAGTACAGCTCTGTGGCGCGCATGATGCGCCGAAGGGCGATGAGAACCTCTTGCGGGGCCTGGGACATGGCACGCGGAGTCTTGTCAACGAAACAGAGTCTCATTTTAGCTGATCTTGTCCCGGGCGGCCAGGCCTTTAGAGGCCTAAAGATTCGCCTCGTAAGGACGTTGGGGAATTTTCCTTGCCACGGCTTCATGGCAAGCTTCCCTAAATCACACGCTTTAAGGGGGAAGGGTCATGACGCAGAGCATCGAGGGGGTTCACGGCGAAGCCGTTTCGGCCTGGTTTGAAGCGCACATCCCCGGAGCTCGGGGACCCTTCTCCTTCTCTCTCATTGCCGGGGGGCACTCGAACCTCACCTATGCCGTGGACGACGCTGCGGGGCAGCGGTTTGTGCTCCGCCGGCCGCCCCTGGGGCACGTGCTTCAGAGCGCCCACGACGTGGCGCGGGAACATCGCATCATTTCCGCCCTCGCCGGCAGCGCCGTGCCCGTGGCCCCAGCCCTGGGCCTTTGCGAAGACCTCGCGGTGAATGAGGCGCCGTTCTACGTAATGCGCTTTGTGGAGGGCGTGGTGCTCCATGATGCGGAGAGCGCTCGGGACATGCCTGCGGAGGCCCGGGCCGCCGTCGGGGACAACGTGGTCGACGTACTGGCGGCGCTGCACGACATCGACCCTGTTGCCGTGGGCCTCGGCACCCTAGGCCGCAAGGAAGCCTACATTGCCCGGCAGCTGAAGCGCTGGACCACCCAGTGGGAGAACTCTAAGCAGCGGGAAATTCCCGCCATGGATGCGGCGCGGGCCCTCCTGGGGGAGCGTCTTCCGGAGCAGGTGGGAGCGACCATCGTTCATGGTGACTATCGCCTGGGCAACATGATCGTGGCCGACGGCAAGATCCGGGGCGTGCTCGACTGGGAGCTCTGCACCTTGGGCGACCCCCTGGCTGACGTGGGCTATCTCCTGAACGCTTGGGTGCAGCCCGGGGAAGCGGATACGCGCCAGGGCGATCAGGCCCCCACGGCCGCGGGGGGCTTTGGTGACCGAGATGCCCTAGCCGCCCGCTATGCAGAGAAAACGGGACGGGATCTTTCCACGATTGATTACTACCGGGCCTTCAGCCACTGGCGCCTCGCCGCCATCGGAGAAGGGGTGTACAAGCGCTATCGCGTCGGGGCCATGGGCAGCCGGGAGGATCTGGACCTGTCGGAGTTTGCGGACTCCGTGGTACGCCGGGCAGAAGCCGCCCTCGAGCTGCTGGAAGGAGGGCAAGGCTAATGCAGGATCGTCCCACGGCGGTGGAGCTTTTGGACACGCTTGCGACCTACCTTGAGGAGGAGGTGGGGCCAGAGCTTGAGGGGCCCCTGGTCTATCGCACGCGAGTGGCCCTGAATTTGCTCTCCGTGGTGCGCCGGGAACTGAGCGATGAGGAGGCCCTTGCCCGGGAGGCGGCGCGCCTGGCGGCGCTGCTCGACACGGCGGTGCCCGAGGGTTCCCCCCGGCTCGCCCTTGAAGCGCTTAATGCTCAGCTTGCGGCGCGCCTGCGTCGGGGTGGCGATGCGGCTTTCGACGAAGCGGCCTGGCCCGTGCTCATGACTGGGGCTCGAGAAAAGCTCGCGGTGCTGCGGCCCGGTTATGACGGCTACGACAGCGCTGGAGAGCGGCCGGGAGGCGCGTCGTGAGCGGACCGGGCAAGGCGCCGGAAAGCGCCCAGGCCCGGGAAGCGCGGCTGAAGGCTGGGCTCGAGGCGGTGTTTCGGGCCGAGCTGTCCCGCACCGTGACCGTTTCCGATCTCGTGGTGACCTCCGCTGGTGCTCGCCGGGGCAATGTACTTTTTACGGCGACGGATTCTGGCGGAAAGGGGCAGCGGTACTGCGTGACCTATCTGCCTACCCTGGATATCGAACTGCTGCCCATTCCCCAGGAGGCTGCGCTCTTTCGCCTCGCGGAAGCCCAGGGCGTCCCCGTCCCCCATGTGCATTTTGCGACGGAGGATCCGCAGTGGGTGGGGGGGCCGCTTTTCGTTAGCGATTGCGTTGCCGGGGAAACGGTGCCCCGACGCGTTTTGCGTAAGGTGGCCGCGGAGGGGACGGGAGAAACCATCGCTGCTCAGCTCGGTTCGGCCTTTGCCGCGCTTCACAGCATCGATCCGACCCTGGCGCCGCCGGCGCTAGCGCGGCCCGAGCGCACCCCGGTGGAAGACGCCTTGGCGCGCACGGACCAGCAGCTTCGGGAGTTGCTCCAGCCGTCGCCGATCTTCAGCTACGCCCAGCGATGGTTGGAAACCCACGCGCCGCCCGCGGGGGAAGGGCTCGCCATCGTCCATGGGGATGTGCGTAACGGGAACGTGATCATTGACGAGCAGGGGCTAGCCGCGGTGCTGGACTGGGAAGTCGCCAAGGTGGGTGATCCCCTCGAGGATTTGGCCTGGACCTGCCTGCGCTGCTGGCGCTTCGGGGAGGACGATAAGGAGGTGGGGGGCTTCGGGCCTCGGGCGCGCTTCGTCGCGGCCTATGAGGCCGGCGGGGGTTCGTTTGACCCGGAGCGCTTTCATTGGTGGAAGGTCCTGGGGACCTATCGCTGGGGCCTGGGCCTGGCGGGGCAGGCGGCGGCGCACCTGGATGGTCGATTCTCAAACATCGTCATGGCCATGAGTGGCCGGCGCGTGGGCGAGCTTGAATACGATCTTTTGAGCTTGCTAAAGCCCTAGACCAGTTCAACAAGGGAAGGGTTGGGAGTTTTTTTCCCGCGCCGGCATGCGCCGGCGCGGGAGGGTGAACGGCGTGTGAAGCGTGACGGTCCGCAATCGAGGGGGGAGGGGGAGAGAGTCGAACCGCCCCACGCCTAAACCGAGCTGAGCATGCGTGGCATGTCCAGCTGAGGTCAAATGTACGCCCTGGACGAAGGTTGGTCAACCCCCGGACAAGGGACCGTTCGTCGGGTGGACAAACTGCGGCGTGAGCCGCCTGTCCATGACAGGCGGCCTCCCTTACTGAATCATCCCTTCAACTTCTGCCACATTCTCCAACGCCTCCTCCATAAGAGCGCGGGCGTGGGCGGTGACGCGATGAAGATAGGCGTGGAGCGCTGCGTCCGAAGGATTGCGGCTTTTGCAGCTGGCGCTATAGGCCTCAAAGGCCGTCAGGCTACCGATTAGCGTAATGAGGTGCTCTGGGCACTCGCACTCTACGGAGCGAGACAGACCGGCCAAGCGCACGAGATCATCATCATCGAAGCGCCGTGGCGGTATGGCGTCCCCCAGCTCCGGGCGGAGCCCCTCGTCAAAGGCGCTCGGTTCCGGGGCACTCTCACCCTCGAAGCGGCAGGCCAGGGCTAGCTCCTCGAGGGAAACTGGGGAGCGAAGGGTCATGGCCCCGTCAGCCCTCAGCGCATCAAAAACTTCCCGGCGTCCAAAGCCAGCCACGACCACGGCACGAGAGGTGCCAGCGCGCTTCATCAGGCCCGCCACTTCCTGCACCGTTTCCTCGTAGACCCCGGCGTACTCGAGAATCAGGACGTCCGGCGCCAGGGAGGGCAGAGCCCGTTCGAAATCGCTGTAGTTGCGGAAAGCGCCAATGAGGCTCAGCCCCTGAAGGCGCTCCCCGGCAGCATCTAGATAGGCCGCGAGCGTGGTCCCGAAAACCGCGGCCCGCACCGGGCGCGTGGCAAATTGCTGAACCTGCTGGCGGGAGCGGTTGTCCTGTTGGAGTCGTTCTCGAAGCTGGCTATCGGTCAGGTTGGCCACCGAGGAGATGGGGTTTCCGAGATCAACGAGCTGCTTGATCATGGTGAGTCGTTCAACGTCGTCTCGAGAGTAGATGCGGCCCAGAGACTCGGTGCGGCGCGTTTCAACCACTGCATAGCGCCGTTCCCAGGCGCGGAGTCGATCAACGGAGATACCAGTAAGGCGGGCGACGGCCCCGATGCGGTAATTCTGACTGCTATCTTGCTTTTGGCTCATGAAAACCCACTCAGGTGAATCCCTAAGATGCGGGTGGCTTTTCCCAACGTATGCCAAGTTGCCGCGTAAGTGCGCGCAGTATAAGCGAATTCCTCGGCTTGTCGAGGTTTTGTGCTGAGCGAAATCGCGACAACGGCCTTCTTCCTTACGGGCCCTAGGGGCCCGGGGTGACAAGCCCTCGTCTCCTCGCGCGGGAGAGGGCACACTAGGGGCACATCGGGCGTTCTTGGGAGGGATCAACCGTGACTGCACTCGCTAACAACATCGGGGATCTGTTAACCCGCAGGGCGGCGCTTAACCCGGAGAGGGAAGCCGTCTACGACGTGGCTCGGGGGCTTCGCCTGAGCTTCTCTGAACTCGCGGAACGGGCGCATCGTTTGGCGAACGCGCTGATCGACGACGGCGTCAAACCCGGGGATCGGGTGGGGCTCCTCCTCATGAACAGCGCGGAATTTATCGAGAGCTTTTTCGCCATCGCGCGCTTGGGCGCCGTGGTGGTGCCCCTGAACTGGCGCCTAACCGCCGAAGAGCTCCGCTTCATCCTGCAAGACAGCGGCACGACCACGCTCATTTTTGATGATGAATTCGCCGATACAGTGGATGCTCTCGTGGGCTTTGAGGACCGAACGGGCTTGACCCGGCTGCTGGGCGTCGGCGCCCCGGCCGTGCCTGGGACCCGGGATTACTCGGCTTTCCGGGATCAAGGCGCGCCTGCGGCCCCGCCCCTCGGGGCCCGGGACCAGGACGCGCTCTACGTCATGTATACCTCCGGGACCACCGGGCTCCCCAAGGGTGTGGTGCATACCCACGAAAGCGCGCTCTGGGGCGTGCTCACCATTTCCGGCACTGCGGATCTGCGCCCCGGGGATCGCTACCTGCAGGCCCTTCCTCTTTTCCATGTGGGCGCCCTAACCCCGGGGACACTCTGCGTTTATCTCGGTGTCACCAGCATTGTGATGCGCAGCTTCGACCCCGCCGCGGCCTGGACGCTCATTGAGGAAGAGCGGGTCACCACGGGGCTTTTGGTCCCGGCAATGCTTAACTTCATGCTGCAGGTGCCGGGCTTTGAGGACTTCGATCGCAGCGCGCTGCGCTGGATGATGTCCGGGGCGGCGCCCGTGCCTGTCTCTCTCATCGAGCGCTACGCTGAGCTTTCCGTCGACATTCTCCAGGTGTACGGCTTGACGGAAACCTGCGGTCCGGCGTGCCTGATCGATTCGGAAAATGCCCTCGCCCGCGTCGGCTCCACGGGACGTGGCTTCTTCCATAGCGACGTGAAAATCGTAGGGGACGACGGCGCCCCCTGCGCCGCAGGAGCGCCCGGGGAAGTGTGGGTGCGCGGGCGGCATATCATGCGGGAATATTGGAACCGCCCCGATGCTACGGCGGAAACCCTGGTGGACGGCTGGCTACGTACGGGAGACGTGGCCATCATGGATGAAGACGGCTTCGTCTATATTCAGGATCGGATCAAGGACATGATCATTTCCGGGGGCGAGAACATCTATCCCGCGGAGGTGGAAAACGTCCTTCTTGGCGCCCCCGGGGTGGCCGATGCGGCGGTGATCGGCATGGCCTCGGCGCGCTGGGGCGAGTCGCCCCTGGCCATTCTCGTGCGCGATGACCCCGAGCTCACGGAAGCAGCAGTGCTGGCCCATTGCCAGAGCCGCTTGGCGCGCTTTAAGCAGCCTCGGGCCGTGCGCTTCGTCGACAGCATCCCTAGAAACCCTTCGGGGAAAATTTTGAAACGCGTGCTGAGGGACCAGTTTCCCGAGCCCGCGCCGGAATAGAACAGTAAGGGGGGAGCATGGAACTCGACGAGCTGGAGCAGCGGCTGCAGCCCTTTGTGCAGCATTGCTACAACGATTCCACGGCTAGGGCCTTTGCGGTGAAAAAGATGCCGGGGCATGCGGGCTTCGCCTACGGCTATCGCGTGGCCCTGGGAAAGGGCGCGGAGGCGCGGGAGGAGGCCTGGTTCCTGCGCTTGCCCCCGCCGAACGTCAATTGGCGGGGCACGGCGGACGTGCTTCGGCAGGTGACGGTTCTTGATGCCCTCGATCAGACTGCCGTGCCCCACTGCAGCGTCCGCTGGAGCGGCGGGGAGGGAGACGATCTCCGCTTTTTTGACCGGCCCTTTTTCGTCGTGCCCCAGCTTGAGGGCGACGTGCTGCGCCTGGGCGCCGGGGAGTGGGGGGCGGAGCTTTCCCGAGCCCAACTCGAGAGCCTAGGCCAGGAAGTCATGGCGGCCCTCGCGGGCATTCACCGCGTGCCCTGGGAGCCCCTGACCTACCTGGGCGCGCCCGTGCCCTTTGAGGAAGATGTGGCGCGCTGGGACCCGCTGTTCGAACGGGCTGCCGATCCGGAGGCGCTTAAGCGGGCCCCGGAGGTGCGCAAGGCCCTGCTCGATCGCATTCCCGAGGCGGCGCCCATCGGTGTCTTCCATGGCGATTTCCAAACGGCCAATTTGTTCTGTGGCTTCGATGGTCATCTGAAGGCCGTCATTGATTTCGAGCTCACGGGCATCGGCGCGACCCTGAACGACTTGGGGTGGATTTGCACTTTCAGCGACCGGGCCGCCTGGGCTGATGGTAGCGAGCGCACTTTTTTCCTCGAGCCGGAAACCTTGATTCGCTATTACGAAGCCGCCTGGGGTGAGCCCGTGGCTGACCTAGCCTGGTACCGGGCCCTGGCGGCCTATAAGTTCGCCCTGATCACGGGCTTCAATCTCATGCTGCACCGCCGGGGCAAGCGCGACGATCCTCTTTGGGAAGTGACGCGCCTTTCCATGACCCCGCTTATCGATCGAGCCCTCGCCCTTCTGGCGGGCGAGGCCTAAACCCTGGAGCGCAGTCTCATGTCTCAATTCACCATGACCATCAATGGCGCTGCCGTGGGCAGCGATCAGCAGCTTTCCGTGCTCGATCCTGCGACGGGCCGGCCCTTCGCCGAATGCCCGGATTGCAGCGAGGCCCAACTTGATCAGGCGGTTCGCGCCGCCAAGGCTGCTCTGCCGGCCTGGCAGGGGGACGCCGAGGCCCGGCGGGCGGCGCTGCTGAAGTGCGCCGATGCCATCGAGGCCCAGGCTCAAGCCATCGCTCCCGTGCTCACCCAGGAGCAGGGCAAGCCCCTCGGCAAGGCTCTGGAAGAGCTCTATGGCGCCGCCCTCTGGTTCCGCTCCACGGTGGCCCTGCCCCTAGAAGATCAGCTGCTTCGGGAGGATGAGAATTTCCGCGTCGAGCTCCGTCGCCGGCCCCTAGGAGTGGTCGCGGGCATTACGCCCTGGAATTTTCCCGTGTTGCTGGCGGTGTGGAAAATTGCCCCGGCGCTCCTCGCCGGTAATACCTTTATCCTGAAGCCCTCGCCCTATACGCCTCTCTCAAGTCTCGCTCTGGGGGAAGCCCTCCGGGACGCGCTGCCGCCGGGGGTCTTTAACGTTGTGTCCGGGGGCGATCAGCTGGGGCGCTGGCTGACCGCCCATCCCGAGGTGCGAAAGATTTCCTTCACCGGCTCCGTAGCCACCGGTAAGCACATCGCGGCCGCTGCGGCGCCGGATTTGAAGCGCGTCACCCTCGAGCTCGGGGGCAACGATCCCGCCATCGTGCTGGCCGATAACAACCCCGAGAAGATCGCGGAAAAGCTGTTCTGGAGCGCCTTCGCCAATAGCGGCCAGGTGTGCGTGGCGGTGAAGCGCCTTTACGTCGAGGAGCCAATCTTCCCCGCGGTGGTGGAAGCCCTTGGCGCGATCGCCGAGCGGGTGAAGGTAGGGCCAGGGTCCGCTGCGGACAGCGAGCTGGGGCCTCTGAATAACCGCGCCCAGTTTGATCGGGTGAGCGAGCTCGTAGAGGACGCTCGGAGCCATGGCGCAAAGGTCGTCGCCGGCGGTAAGCCCCTGGCCAATGAGGGCTACTTCTATGCACCGACCATCCTCACGGACGTCACCGAGGGGGTTCGGCTCGTGGACGAGGAGCAATTCGGCCCGGCGCTGCCGGTCATGTCATTCAAGAGCGTGGACGAAGTGTTGGGACGGGCCAATGGCACGCACTTTGGCCTTGGGGGCTCAATCTGGACGGAAGATCTTGACCGGGGCGCGACCCTCGCTCGGGATCTCGACTGCGGCACAGCCTGGGTGAATCAGCACATGAACCTTGCCCCCGACGTGCCCTTCGGCGGGGTAAAGTGGTCGGGCATTGGCTACGAAAACGGCCCCTGGGGCCTGGCTGCCTTTACCGAGTATCAGGTCATTAACGTCGCTAAGCGGTAAGGCGCGCTCGTGCTCACCCTAGCCGCCGTAACTGCCCTGGCCTTCGCGGCGGCTACGGTGCTGCCCCTGCCCTCGGAGGCCGTGCTGCTGGCGGCCTGGCACGAGGGCAGTCCCCTCCTTCCCCTTTGGGCTGCGGCGACGATCGGCAATACGGCGGGCGCTCTGCTCATGATGGCGCTGGGTGCCGGTGCCCTTCGCTGGCCTTGGCTGTCCGCCCGCATGGCCGCGCCTCGGGCACGATTCGGGCTTTGGATAAAGCGTTTCGGGGCGCCGAGCCTGGTGCTCGCCTGGGTGCCGGCGGTGGGGGATGCGCTGCCCGCGTTGGCGGGGCTGCTGGGCGTACCCTGGCGCCGCGCAGCCCTTTGGCTAGCCCTCGGTAAGGGGGGGCGCTACGCCGTAGTACTGGCCACGGCAGAGCGGTTGGCAGGGCCCTAGAAGGGGCCGCCGAGGGGCAGACCAAGCCGCCCTCGCCCCGCCAGCTCGAAGGTGGGCTCCCCCACCATGATGTGCTGGGTGGTGACGTTCACGTCCCGGAAGCAGCGCTGAAGACGGCTTTGGGCGTAGATCGCCGAGCCGCCGCCACCGTGATAGGCCGCCCCCGTGGCCTCCGCTGCGGCCCGGGTCCCGTGGCTCGCTGCTAGGCGGAGGCGTCGTCGGTGCTCCGCGCTCAGCTTCTCCCCGGCAGACGCGCAGGCCCAGGCTTCGTCGGCGACCTGCTCCATGAAGGCCCGGGCGGACCCCAGCTGGGCCTCCGCCTTGGCCAGGGCTAGCTGCACCGGGGCCCGCTCCGCGAGGCGGCGCCGGCTGCCGGCGGGCGCTTTCTTCTGAGCCAGCTCGGCCCATTCATCGAGGGCGCGCTCCCCAAGGCCGATGGCTACGCTTGCCACCCCCAGGGCCAGGAGTCCGAAGGTAGGGAAGCGATACAGCGGGGTGCGCACCCGGGGCGCCGCGCCCAGGGGCACGCTAAAGGCCGCATCGAGCTCAAGCCCCTCCACGGACATATCCCCGGAGCCCGTCCCGCAGAGGCCGCTCACGTGCCAGGTGTCGTGGCGGGTCACCTGATCTTGGCGAAAGAAGAAGAGCCGCTGCTCAGGCGTGCCGCGCTCATCGAGGAGTGGCTCCCCGGCCTCGTCGAGTAGGCGGCAGCCTCCGGCCAGCCAGTGGGCGTTGGGACTTGCGCTTGCAAAGCTCCAGCGCCCGGAAACCGTCCAGCGGTGACCTCTGCGCTGCGCCACGCCCATGGGGGCGGTGACCCCGCAGGGAATGACGCCCGGATCGGAAAAGATGGTGTTGGCGGTTTCCTCGGGCAGGGACGCCGCGAGGAGTCCCGTGGTGGCACCAATCATGGCGCACCAGCCCGCGGCACCATCGCCGTAGGCCAGGCGCCGAAGCGCATCCATCATGATCTTCGGTGGGACCTCGAGGCCGCCATGGGCTTCGGGCACCAGCATGCGATAGGCCCCGGCGTCCGCCATGGCGGACGCAAGGGCCGGGCTTAGGCTCCGCGCCGCCTCGCTTTGATCGCTCTCCCGATCGGCCTGCGCGGCCACCGCATCGATGCGGGCGAGGAACGGAGCCGGGTCGGGGGTTGCCAGAGCGATTAGGGTCATGAAGACCTCCGGGTGAGGGGGCGAAGGAAAAGGATTGGGTCTGGCCCCGCGGATTCGGGAAAGCGTGGTTGAAAGCCGCGGCGAGAAAAATAACCACTCCGTTCTAGGGGGCAGGAGACCGTGCTGTGGGCTAGGCCCAGGAGCTCCGCAGGGGCTTCTAGCCAGGCCAAAAGCCCCTGGCCCAAGCCACGGCGCTGCCATAGGGGCGCAACGGCAAGCAGCCTCAGCTCGGCATGCCGCTGCCCGTAGCGCATGGCGGCGATCCCCACGAGGGTGTGCCCAGCCCGGGCAACGCAGAGGTTCTGCTCTGGGTCGGAGAGGGTCCGCTGCAAATTGCTCGGGGTCCAGGGGCTTAGGAGGGGATCGTCGAGGAAATGGGTCAGCAAGCGCGCCATGGCCAATAGGTCGACGCGGGTCGCAAGGCTATAGGTCAGTGCGGTCGTTCCCCCCATGACCTAGCTATAGCGCACCCGCCGGTTGGGCTCAAGGCTTCGGCTTCGGAGTGGAGAGCCGCTTTGGGGGCGTATGATGTTCCCTTCAAACTGGAGCGCCCATGATTACCGACCCCTTCTTCTACGCGCTGGCCATCCCGGCGCTCCTTATCGTGGGCATAGCCAAGGGCGGCCTCGGGGGCGGCATTGGCATTCTCGGGGTCCCCCTCATGGCCCTGGCCATCGGGCCCGTTCAGGCGGCGGCGATCATGCTGCCGATCCTCATGCTCATGGACGCCTTTGCCGTTCGCCAGTGGTGGGGGCGCTGGGACCTCGCCAATCTCCGGGTGATCGTGCCTGGCGCCGTCGCAGGCATCGTGCTGGGCACCTTCACCTTTCGCTATCTGTCCGAGGATGCGATCCGGGTGCTCATCGGCGTCATTGCCGTGGGCTTTGTGGCTAATCATTTTTTAGGTCTGTTGCGTCGCGAACCACCGCCGGCAAGGCGTGCGCCCCGGCCTATGGCGGGGACCTTTTGGGGCGCCATGGCCGGTTTCACGAGCTTTGGGGTTCACGCCGGGGGGCCGCCTATCAACGTGTACCTGCTTCGCCAGGGCCTGGATAAGGGGACCTTTCAGGCCACGGCGGTGCTCTTTTTCATGATCGTGAACTGGGTGAAGGTGCCGCCCTATGCTTTGCTTGGGCAATTCGACTTCGCCAACCTCACCACCTCCTTGGTGCTCGCGCCCCTGGCGCCCCTCGGTATCCGGCTCGGCCATTGGCTGCATCATCAGGTCGACGAAACTTGGTTTTTCCGCTTCATCTACGCCTCGCTTCTGATCGTCGGCGTGCGCCTCATTTGGTTAGGTCTCAGCTGAGGTCGGGCTAGACCTCAGGCTTCGGGGCTGTCCTCTGCCAGGAAGGCTGGGAGCTCGGCTCGATGGTCCCCGAAGGCCAGCCCATCCTCTTGCAGCAGATACCCCGCACCCTGGGCGAGGCCAGGTTGGGGAGATAGGGGATGAAGGGAAAGGCGCCGGGTGAGGCCCCAGAGAATGCCCTCAGGCCCAAGCACCATGGGTTCTCCGTCCTTCGCGAGGGCCGGGCCCGTTAAGCGGTGGCGCGGGTAGGGAAGGGTTGTTTCTGCCCCCTCCGGGGACAGGGCATAGCCCCCGGCAAAGTGCTTGGGCGCCAGCGGCGCCGGAGCCGAGCCGAGCGCTGGGGATAGGGCCGCGGGGCCTAGGCGGCAATGGGCTTGCGCCTCTTCCCAAAGCTCTGCGGGAGATAACTTGCCGGCGTTGAGGAGAAGGCGGGGGTGCTGCGCATCGGCAAAGGCGTGGCTCACCGCCGGCTCCCCTTTGCCGGGCCCAGCGCTTAACCAGAGAAAATCCACGGCCCCTTCGCCGGATGCCCCGTCTAGCAGGGCTAGGAGTAGCGCGCCGAGTCGCGCCGGGGACGCCGCCGGCTCCAGACGACGCGCCAGCGCTGCCACGGCTCCGAGGCCCTCCGCGACCACCAGGGTCCGGTCCTCCGCCGTGGCCCGCAGGGCTTCATTGCTCCATTGTCGGATTAGGGCCGCCTGGAGGCTTCCGAGGTCCGCAAAGGGCGTGTTCGGTGCTGGGAGGAGGGGATGGCCCCGGCAGGGGGCGGGCCAGTAATCAGCCGCGGGGGCCTTCCCGTCTCCCAGGGACAGGCATCGGGCGAGGAGGGCGCTTCCGGGCCCTTCGAGGCATAACAGCACGATCGTCTCCTTTTGACTCGCGGTGCCCCGGAGGGGTTCGCTAGCATAGGGTTTTTGCCGGGATAGCGGGCCCATGGAACAGGCTGCAGCACGCAGGGCTGAGGCTCTAGCGAACTTTTTAGGGCAGTGGCCGGAGTATAGGGAAGTGCTGGCCCCTGCGGGCAGGCCCGATGGGCAGGCAGCGGTGCACCGCACCTTTGTGCTGGGCACGATCAAGTCTGGAAAGTCGACCCTGATTAATGCGTTGCTGGGCCGTGAGGTCATGACCCGGGGCGCCGGGGTAAAAACCTTCAATCAGATCCATAGTACCCACGGCGAGGCCCTGGCCGCAGAGGTGCAGCTGTGGCCGTCCTCCGTGCTGGAGGCGCGTCTGGCTTTCGATTTTCGGATTCTCGGGGCCCCCCTGGAGGTTCCGGAGAACCTTTATGAGGCCGACGCCCTCGCCACCCTTGAAGCGGCTCGGGAGGCCTTTGAAGCGGAGAGCGAGGCTGATGGGCGCCTGGTGAATCTGGAAGCCGGTAGTGCCTACGGCCTTCTGAACCACGCGCTGACCCGGCTGCGTATCACCCTCGCGGGCCTTTCGGCGCTGCAGCGCCGCGGCTTTCGCCCGGCCCCGGGGGCGGCGCCGCGCCTGTCCTTCGAGGAGGCGGGATTCTCCGAGTTTCTCAGCTGGACCGATGAGGCATCTCTGGCGCCTCTCATCGCTCATCTGTCCCTGCGCGTGCCCTTTCCCGAGGGACTCCCGCGTAGCCTCAGTCTGATCGACTGCCAGGGTAGCGACAGCCTGAACCCCCTAGACGCCGCCGATGTGCAGGCCATTGGCCAGCGGGCTGATACGGTGCTTTACGTCGTGCAAAGCCGCCTCGGCCTTCGGGAAGGAGATCGGGTACTGCTTCGCCAGCTGGCGGCCCAGGGCCTGGCCGATCGGCTGATTGCGGTACTCAACGTGGAAGCCTTTGAACCTCTGGAGGCCGGTGCCTTCAGGACGCTTTGCACTCAGGTAGAAGGGGACCTGGAAAGCTGCCTGCGGCAGCCTATTCCCGTCTTTGCAGTGGATGCGCTCCGGGGGCTGGAAGGCGCGGAGACCGCGGCCCTTGTGGAGGCGCACTGGGCGCGCAGGGGCGCCGAGGCCGTGGCTCAGCAGGTGGGGGAGGGACTTGGGCGGCTCCAGACCACCCTGGCCCAGCGTTGTGAGGCGACCCAACCCCCCGCTACGGCGCGCAGCTTTGAGGTTGAGCGCGCGGCCCTTCGGGCGCTCCTTGCTCGGGATGAGGTAGTGCTGGGGCTTTCCGCCGAACGGCTCGGGGCCGAGCAGCAGCGCCGGGGGCTGAAGCGCGCCCTCGATGGCGCTCGACGCGAGCTTCGAGCGACCCTCGCCCAGCGCATAGAAGAAACCTTCTCCGCCCAGGGACCCATGGCTCGGGAGCTCGACGCCTTCCTGCGCGGGGGACTTGAGCGCTATCTGGCGGAGCGCCCCATGCCCGAAGCGCTGGCGGAAGCGGAGCTGGGGGCGGCGCTCATCGACCATGCCCTCGAGCGCTTCAACCAAGATTGGCTTCAGGAGCGCGCGACTGTACGGGAGCAGGAACTGGGGCGGCTTCGGTACGACCTTGGGGAGGCGCTCGCGGCGGCCACCGCGGCCCTTGGGCAGGAGCTTCAATCGCTGTTGCCCCGGGCCCTGCGCGCCGCGCTCGAGCAGCTTTTCGATGCCGCTGCGCTTCGGGAGCGGCTTGGGGAAGCCCGGGCCCTAACCCCTGCCCCGGCGGTGCTTGAGCCCCTCACCTTGAGTCGCGCCCGGCGCTTTACGATCATGGCCGCCGACCAGGGCCGGGGCCTCTGGCATCGCCTTCGGCGCGAGCCCCTAAGACCCGAAGAACGGCAGCGGGCCCTTTGGCGTCTCACCCTGAAGGCTGCTTTGGCCGATGGACAGGAAGCGCGGCGCCATGGGCTCTTAAACGCCCGGGAAAACTACAAGCATCGCTATGCCTTCGTGCTCCTCGGGCTGCTCTACGACGGTCTTGAGCGGGCTCTTATCGATGCCCTCGCGGGCCATCATGCTCGGCTACAGGCACTGGAAGACGCTCAGCGTCTGCTGCTGAGCAGTGCCGCGCGGCAGGCGGCGGAGGCCCTGCTAGAGGCGCTCGAGGCGCCCTAATCACATTGCATTATTGAGCCGTCCGCGGGCCCTGAGGTATGGTCCAAGGCAGTGAATCAACAGGGGGAGTGCGCAGCATGGATTTCGAAATTCCAGCAGACCTTAAGGCCTATTTGAAAACCCTCGATGAGTTCATCGAGGCGGAAATTAAGCCGCTGCAGGCGCAGGACGACAACGAGCGCTTCTTTGATCACCGGCGCGAATGGGCCCGGACCGATTTTGAAAACGGCGGCCTGCCCCGACACGAGTGGGAACAGCTTCTTGGGGAGATGCGCCGCCGCGCCGATGCGGCCGGCCATTATCGCTATGCCCTGCCTAGGGAGTTCGGCGGTCAGGACGGCACCAACTTCGGCATGGCCGTAATTCGCGAACACCTCGCCGCGAAGGGCCTAGGGCTTCACAACGACCTTCAGAATGAAGCGTCCATCGTGGCCAACAATCCCTTCGTACTGATGATGCGGGACTTCGGAACGGAAGCGCAGAAAGCCGAATTCATTGAGAACTCCATCACCGGAAAGCGCCGCGTGGCCTTCGGCCTGACGGAGCCGCGGCATGGCTCCGACGCGACCTGGATGGACACGCACGCCGTGCCAGAACCGCGCGATGGGGTGCCCGGCTACCTCATCAACGGCGAGAAAATGTGGAACACGGGCATGCATGTGGCGACCCACGACATGGTCTTCGCCCGCACCGGGGGCAAGGACGGCGACGCTCGGGGCATCACCTGCTTCATCGTCCCCACGGACGACCCCGGCGTGAAGATTGAGGAGTACCTCTGGACCTTTAACATGCCCACGGATCACCCCCGGGTGTCCTTCACGAACGTGTGGGTGCCGGAAACGGCGATCTTCGGAGAGCCTGGCAGCGGCCTCTCCGTGGCGCAGCACTTCGTGCATGAAAACCGTATTCGTCAGGCCGCTTCGGGCGTCGGCGCGGCCCAGTTTTGCATCAACGAGTCCGTGAAGTACGCCCAGGAGCGCGCGCCCTTCGGCAAGCCCCTCGCTTCTAACCAGGCGATCCAGTTCCCCCTCGTGGAGCTGCATACGGAATGCGAAATGATCCGGAACTTGGTCTACAAGACCGCCTGGCAGATGGATCAAATGTCGAAGAAGGAAGTGGCCATCTACCTGTCGGATAAGGTGTCCATGTGTAACTACCGGGCCAACCGGCTGGTGTGCGATGCCGCGGACCGGGCTATGCAGGTGCACGGTGGGATCGGCTATAGCCGGCACAAGCCCTTTGAGCATATCTACCGCCATCACCGTCGCTACCGGATCACGGAAGGCTCGGAGGAAATTCAAATTCGGAAGGTCGCCGGAGTGCTCTTCGGCTTCATCAATCCCAACAAAGCGGGCTAAGCGCCGCGGGCGCTCGGCGAAAGGAGAGCAGTGTGAGCTACGAACGCATTAAGCTGGATTACGAAGGCAACATCGCGGTGCTGAAGTTCAATCATCCAGAAGTGATGAATGCCGTGGGTGCCCGCATGCTGACCGAACTACAAGAGGCTGTACGGGAAGTGCGCGATCGGGGCCCGGAAGTGCGGTGCCTGCTGATCACCGGGGAAGGCCGGGGCTTTTGCGCTGGGGCCAACTTGGCCGACGAAGAGCGCAACGCCCAGCGGGAAAAGCAGGGCGCGGGAGATGGGCTTCGCACCGGCTACCATCCGCTGCTGCTTGGCATGCGGGATCTTGAACTGCCCATCGTCACCGCCGTGAATGGTGCAGCGGCAGGGGTGGGCATGAGCTTTGCCCTCATGGGGGACATGATCTGCGCAGGCCGAAGCGCCTTCTTCCTTCAGGCCTTTGCGCGTATTGGCCTCATTCCTGATGGCGGGGCCACCTATCTCCTGCCTCGCCTCGTAGGCTGGGCCCGGGCTAAGGAACTGTCCCTCATGGCCGATCGCCTCCCGGCGGAGCAGGCCCTTGAGTGGGGGCTGATCAATCGGGTGTTTGACGATGAGGCCCTGCTGCCCGAGGCCATGAAGATTGCCGAGCGGCTGGCGAAGGGCCCCCGGTCCCTGGCCCTGATCCGCAAGGCCTACTGGCAGAGCGCCGTGAATAGTTATGATGCGCAGCTGGATCTGGAAGCCCAGCTTCAGAACGAGGCGGGGCGCAGCCACGACTTCAAGGAGGGGGTCTCGGCCTTCCTGAGCAAGCGCGACGCCTCGTTTACGGGGCAATAGGCATGGCGAAAAGCTTAGGGGGGCGTGTGGCCCTGGTCACCGGCGGCAGCCGGGGCGTGGGGCGCTCCATTGCCCTGGCCCTCGCGGAAGCCGGGGCCGATGTGGCCATCAACTATCGGCGCGACGAGGCCTCCGCTGAGGAGGCCCTCGATGCGCTTCGGGCCACGGGCGTGCGGGCCATGGCCGTGGCCGGTTCCGTCGCTGAGCCGGACGCCTGCGACGCCATGGTGAGCCAGGTGGAGGCGGAGCTTGGCCCCGTGTCCATCCTGGTCAACAACGCCGGCATCGCCAGCCGGGGCCTCGCCGTCGCCGATACCACGGCGGAGGAACTGGCCCGAGTGATGGGAACCCACGCCTTTGCGGCTCACGCGCTTTCGAAGCGCGTCGTGCCGGCCATGCGCAGCCAGGCGCGGGGGGACATCATCATGATTTCTTCCGTGGCCACCCGGGGTCTGGGGGCCAACGGCGCGCCCTACAACATGGCGAAGGCCGCCCTGGAGGCCCTGGCTATGACCCTCGCGAAGGAAGAGCGGGCCCACGGTATCCGGGTCAATGTGGTGGCCCCGGGACTGGTGGATACGGACATGGGGCGGCGCCTCGTGGCCGCGACCCAGGGGGTGCAGGACGTGCGCACTCTCGATTCCTCCATGCCCTTTGGCCGCGTATGCCAGCCCGAGGACGTGGCGAACGTGGTTCGCTTCCTCGTCTCTCCTGACAACAGCTACCTCACGGGGGAGCGGATCTACTGCGATGGCGGGGGCCCCCTCGCTGGGCGCCGCGTCGCCGAATAGGCTCCTTTCCTAGCGTCGTCGATGCACCCGCGCCCGGATCTCTTCCCGGGGGCGGGTGGTCAGGCGCGCCATCGGACGGACCGTCTCCGGCTCCAGCATTTCGAAGTCAAAGCTGCGCAATAGCTCCGCCATGATGAGGCTTGCCTCGATGGTGGCGAAGTCCGCCCCCACGCACACCCGCGGGCCGAGGCCAAAGGGCAGGTAGGTGCCCGGGCGGTGGCTTTTCTCGCCGTCGCCGGTAAAGCGCTGAGGCTCGAAGACGTGAGGCTTTGGCCAGTGCGCCTCGTGTCGGTGAATCACCCAAGGGGAGATCATGAGCATGGCTCCGCGCTTGATCCGATAGCCGCCAAGGCGCGTGGGTTCCGTGGCCACCCGGGGAATGAAGGTGATCGGGGGATAGAGGCGCATGGCCTCGCGAAAGACGGCGCGGGTGTAGCTCAGGCTGCGAAGCTTATGGAAGGTGACGGGACCGGCGCCGTAGGTGCGCGTCACCTCTTCCCGCAGGAGCCGCAGGAATTCGGGACGCTGGCTCAAAATGAAAAACACCCAGATGAGCGCGCTAGCCGTGGTCTCGTGTCCGGCGAGGAAAAACACCCCGAGCTGATCGATCAGTTCCTTTCGCGTAAAGCGCGCGCCGCTGTCCGGGTCCTCGCCGCGCATGACTGCGCCGGCGATGTCGTCGGGCCACTGAGCTTCCGGGAGCGCGAGGCGCGCATCTACTAGGTTTCCCAGCGCTTCCCGAATCTCTTCGCAGGCCTTAAGTACCGCATCGTGCTGGGGGATGGCGCTAAAGGCCTTGGAGAAGATCAGCCGGGGAAGCTCGATATGAGCCGCCGAGCGCTCAAAAATTGCGAAGGCGGAAAACACCTTCTGCGCCGTTTCGGAGGCCAGGGAGGTGGAAAAGATCGTGCGGCAGATGACGTCGGCGGTGAGCTCGCTCATGGCGAAATCGAGGGAAAAGGGGGTCCCCGTCTCGGCCTGGTGCGCGAGCTTTTCCACGTAAGCGGCCACCGCCGCCTGCATGCCCCCGAAGGCCTGGGTGACCCGCAGCTGGGAGAAGGCCGGGTCGATCATGGCGCGCTGCCGGCGCCAGAGGGGGCCGGAGGAGACAAAGAGCGAGTCCCCTACCAGGGGCTCCAGGGCACCGGTCATGAGGTCGTTTTTCGGGTAGACGTCCAGGGGATCGGTGAGCACGGAGCGAAAAAGGGCAGGATCGTTCAGGATCAGAATCGAGCGCCGGGAGTAGCCCAGGGGCCCGATAGGCACGCGGTAGGCTTTGGCCGGCATCAGGCTCAGGAGGTCGCCGTCGCCGCGCCAGAGCGTGCGAAGGAGCCCGCCCAGGGGGCTCAGGGGCGGGGTACGGGGCGGCTCGTAGCGGTTTTCAAGCATGGGCGCTGGGCGTTCTCCCGGTGCGGTGCGCCTTGAGGAAGATCAAGGGGCCGCGGGTCAGTCCTTGCCCGAGCATAAGCGCCAAGGCACACTGACGTCACCTTTAGTTGACAGGCTATGGGCATGGATGCGTTTCACGGATTTCTTGCCGGGCACATCACCACTGGGGCCGTGGGGCTCGTGGCCTTCTGGGTGCCCGTGCTCAGCAAGAAGGGCGGGGCGCTGCATCTTCGCTGGGGTCGCATCTTCAATGTGGCCATGATCGCCACCGGTGCCTTCGCCACGGGCATGGCCCTGTGCACCATTGCCGATCCCCTGGGGACCCACCCGTTCATGACCGACGGCCCCCTCGTCGCAGGCATCTTTGGCTGGATGATGCTGTATCTGGCCTTCCTCACGGTGAACCTGGCGGTCTATGGCTGGCTCTGCATTCGCTATCGCCGGCGTCATGAGGCGCATCGCCAGCCCCTGTGGCTCGCCAGCCAAGCACTCCTGTTTGTAGCCGCAGCGAACTGCGCCTGGCAGGGCTGGCTCCTGGGTCAGGTGCTCATGATGGGCATCTCCGTGGTTGGTATCGCCGCAGCAGCCACCAACCTGTACTTCATGTTTCAGCGGGACCCCCTGCCCTGGGGCTGGCAGCTGGAGCACATCAAGGCCCTCGTGGGCGCGGGCATTTCCGTCTATACGGCCTTTTTGGCCTTCGGCGCCGTGCGCCTCATGCCCGAGCTGGCCCTGTCTCCGGTGCTCTGGTCCTTTCCCCTCGGCACGGGCCTAGGCCTGATTCTTTACCACCAGGCCCAAGTTCGCCGGCGCTTTCGGCGCACGCCCGCTCATGGATGACAGCTTTGCACCTCTGGCCTGGCCCCAGGTCAGCCTTCGGGCACGGGGCCTTGAAGCCGCGCTTCGCTGGCACCCCGCGGAGGGGAGCACTGCGCCCCCCTGGCTCCTGGTGCACTCTATTAATGCGGCGGCTTCGAGCGCTGAGCTGGCGCCTCTGGCCCAGCGTCTGAGTGCCGATGCGTCCGTCGCTCTTTTGGATTTACCGGGCTTTGGGGATGCGCCTCGGCCTTGCCACCGCTACGCCATCGAGGACTACGTCGCGGCCATCACCGAAGCCCAGCGCTGGGTGGCTGATCGGGCAGGGCAGGCGCCGGTGCTCTGCGCCCTCTCTCTCAGCGCGGAGTTCGCGGCCCGGGCTGTGCACAGGGGGGCACTAAAGCCGCCAGCGGTGCTTTGGATTTCCCCCACGGGGCTCGATAACCGGGCCGTGCAGCGGGGCGAGCCGTTGGCGCCACCGGAGCAACCGCTTCCCCACCGGGGGAGTGAGCGTGTCTATGGCTGGCTACATGGGCGTGCGATTGGGCGCTGGGCCTTCCGCTTGCTCCGCCGCCCCTCGGTGATTCGCTACTTCCTTCGCCGCACCTTTGGGCGCTCGGAAATCGACGAGGGGCTGTGGCGCGCCGCCTGCGAGGTCGCCCAGGTGCGAGGGGCGGAGCACGCCCCGCTGGCCTTCTTAAGCGGTCGGCTGTTTTCCCGGGACGCCGCATCGCTCTATCGGGCGCTTACCGTTCCGCAGACGATCATTCATGGATGCCGGGGAGATTTTCAGGATTATCGCGGGGCCTCGGCCCTGGTGGCAGAGAGCCAGGGACCGGTGCAGGTGCACGCGCTTGATACCGGGGCCCTGCCTCATATTGAAGCGCCGGAGGCCTTCGCCTCGGCGCTGTCTTCCAGTCTGGGGGCGATCGCGGCGCCCTTCGCCCGCGCCTCCTAAGGAGACTTTCATGGCTGTTCCCTATCCCTTTTCCGCCATCGTTGCCCAGGACGGGATGAAGCAAGCCCTGCTTCTGGCGGTGGTGGATCCCAGTCTAGGGGGCGTCATGGTCTTCGGGGATCGCGGCACGGGGAAATCCACGGCGGTGCGCGGCCTCGCGGCCCTGCTGCCGCGCATGGCAGTGGTGAAGGGCTGTCCCTACAGCTGCGATCCGGAAGGGGTGGGCGGGGCCTGCGAGGCCTGCCGGTATGGGGGTGAGAAAAAGCGTGCTTGGGCCCCGGTGCCGGTGGTCGACCTGCCCCTGGGGGCGACGGAGGATCGGGTGGTGGGCGCTTTGGATTTGGAAAAGGCCCTGACCCAAGGGGAACGGGCCTTTGATCCGGGACTTCTGGCCCGGGCGCACCGGGGCTTTCTTTACATCGATGAGATTAACCTGCTCGATGATCATCTAGTGGATCTCCTGCTCGACGTGGCGGCTTCCGGTGAAAACGTGCTTGAGCGCGAGGGTCTTAGCGTTCGCCATCCCGCGCGCTTTGTGCTGATCGGCTCGGGAAACCCGGAGGAGGGGGAGCTTCGGCCCCAACTCCTGGATCGCTTTGGGCTGGCGGTGGATGTCTCCACCCCCCAGGATCTCGACGATCGCGTGGAGGTGGTGCTGCGACGGGATGCCTTTGAGCGCGATCCCGAGGCTTTTACCGAAGCCTGGGCCAAGGAAACGGACGCTCTCAGCCGGCGCCTTGCCCGGGCGCGGCGCTTGCTGCCGAAAGTGACCGTGCCTCCAGCGCATCTTCGCAAGGTCGCTCAGCTATGCCTTAGCCTCGGGACCGACGGCCTGCGCGGGGAACTCACGGTCCTCCGGGCTGCCCGGGCTAGGGCGGCGCTCCGCGGTGGAAAGGCGGTAACCGAGGCCGATATCACGGCGATCGCACCGATGGCTCTGCGTCATCGCCTTCGCCGTAACGTGTTAGACGATACGGGCTCGGAGGGGCGCATTCGCCGGGCCTTGGAGGAGACCTTCGGCGCCGGTGAGGCGGGCTAGGGCCCATGCATCCCTTCGTTGCGGCCCTGGCCTGCCTTCGCCTGGCCCCGGAGCTCGGGGGGCTCCTTCTTCGGGCTCGCCCTTCGCCCCAGCGCCAGCGTTGGCTGGCCTTTGCCTCTGCGGCCCTGGGAGTGCAACCGCTACCCCGGGTGCCCTTGGGCATCACCGATGATCGTCTCTATGGGGGTCTCGACCTAAGCGCCACGGTGCGCCTTGGCCGGCCCCAGCTTCAACAAGGCCTCCTGGCCCAGTCCCATGGCCGCGCCCTGCTCTTACCCATGGCCGAACGCCAGCCCGAGGCGGTGCTCGCAGCGCTTCAGGATGCCCTTGATCGAGGGGTCGTGACCGTGGCCCGGGAAGGGCTCCAGGGAACCTACCCCGCCCGGTTTATTCTGCTGGCGGTGGATGAAGGGGATGCGGGGGAGGCAGCCCCGGAGCGCTTTCTGGAGCGGCTCGCCTTTCCCTTCTTTGAGCCCGCGGTGCTGGCGCCGCCCCTTGCGTTGCCCATGGAAGAGGACCTTTGGCCCGAGGCCTCCCTGATTTTTGAACTCCTGGAAGGTGATGAACCCCTGGCGCCGGGGGCTCTGGCGGCGCTCGAGGAAGGCCTGGGGGCGCCCCGGGCGCGGCTGGCGGCCCAGGGGCCTTTGCCCCGGACCGTGGTTCGGGCTCTGGGAGAGCTCACCGACGCTCTGGCTGTGCCTTCGAGCCGGGCCCTGGGCCAGGCGGCCCTGGCCCTTCGCTGTCTGTGCGCCTGGGCCGATTGCGCCTTCGAGGCGCCCGAGGCCCTGGCCTCCGCCGCGGCGCTGGTGCTGGCCCCCCGGGCGCGTCAGGTTTTCGCCAGCGAGTCGCCTCCGGCCGATTCGCCATCCCCCGCAGCGCCGCCCCCGGACTCCGCTGAGGCCCCCGAGCCTCCGGCTGCCGCCGAGGGCGATGATCAGGCCGAGGACCCGGTCACCGCAGGGCTTTCCGCGTCTACGGAAGTGCTATTGGAGGCGATCGCTACATCGGTGCCGGAGGCCTGGCTAGCCGCCGCAAGCGCCGTAGCGAAGGCCCAAAGGGCCCGCGCCGGGCGCGTTGGAGCTCGCACGAGGCTGGCCTTTCGGGGTCGGCCCCGGGGGGTGCGAGCCGGGGCCCTGGTCCCAGGGGATCGTCTAAACGTGCCCGCGACCCTCCGCGCCGCAGCTCCCTTGGCAAAGCTGCGGCCACCCCCGGCACCGGGCCTTCGCTTTGCCCTGGCCCCGGAAGATTTTCGCATTCAGTGCTACGAAACGCGGGCCGCAACCACCACCCTATTTGTCGTGGATGCTTCCGGTTCCGCAGCCCTCCAGCGCCTCGGGGAAGCGAAGGGCGCGGTGGAGGCCATGCTGGCGGACAGCTACGCACGCCGGGATGAGGTGGCCATGGTGATTTTCCGCGGAGAGCACACCGACCTTGTGCTCCCGCAGACCCGAGCCCTGGTGCGCGCGCGGCGGGCCTTGGCGGGGGTGCCCGGTGGAGGCGCAACCCCCTTGGCGAAGGCCGTGCAGCACGCCACCACCCTGGCCCAGGACATCGCCCGCCAGGGACGTCAGCCCCTGGTGGTGTTCCTCACCGATGGGCGGGGCAACATTGCTTTAGACGGTCGAGCCGACCGCGCTCAGGCACAGGCCGACACGGAGCGCGCCGCCCGGGCCTTTGCCTTCGCCGGGCTCGCCGGGCTCGTGCTCGACACGGGGCGGCGCCCCGAACCACGGGCTCGGGCGTTGGCAGAGCACCTCGGGGCGGCCTATGCGCCCTTGCCGCGCCAGGGCGCCAGGGCCATTGCCCAGCTGGTGACCGCTTCCCGTCCACGCAGTGTGGCCGCGCCATAATGGAAAGGGTTAGGGTCTTGGGGTATGGCCAGCCCTGGGTTTTCACCCAGCTTTCCGAAGGCCCCCGCGCGGTCCTTGCGCTTCACGGTACAGGGGCTTCTTCTCACTCGTTTCGGCCCCTGGCCGAGCAGCTCGAGGGCCGCTGGGCGCTCTGGGCCCCCGATCTCCCGGGCCATGGGGCGAGCCCCCTGGCGCCAGGCTTTCGCCCGACGCGGCAGGCCCTGGCAGCGAGCCTGGGAGATGCGCTTTCCACCCTCGCGATCCCCTGGGCCATGGCTTTGGGCCATTCTGCCGGTGCAGCGATTCTTCTTCAGCATCGCCTTGAGAGGCCGGCGAGGGCCCGGTCGCCCTTGCCCCTGGCCCTCCTGGCGCCTGCCCTGCTGCCCCTAAAGGGCCTGCAGCGGTGGCTCTTCCCCGCGGCGGCGGAGTTGCTCGGTCGCTATCCCTCTTGGCTTTCGCGCCTCGTGGCCAGCTCTAGCCCGGAGCGTCTGGCGCGACGCCTGATTGCCGACACCGGATCCACCCTTCCCCGAGCGCAGCTTCAGGGCTACGCGGACCTCCTGGCCCAGCGGTCCCATGGGGAGGGGGCCCTCGCCCTGATGCGGCACTGGGATTTGCGGAGCCTGACTCCAGCACTTTCGCAGGTTCAGGATCCTTTGCTGATTCTTACGGGAACCGCGGATCGCACCTATTCCCGGCCGCCTCGAGCGGTCCTGGCGCCTTACCTGCCCAGCGCCGCTTGGCGATCCTTTCCGGGCCTCGGGCATTTGCTCCACGAGGAGGCTCCGGTGGAGCTTGGAGCCGCGGTCACGGAGTGGTTCCCGGGGGATGCGTTGAAGAAGATGACGGGTTAAGGTGTCAGTCTAAATTGACGGTCGCCGAGGGCGCCATGGAACAGCAGCAGCAAGCGATCGTAATCGGTAGCGGTTTCGGAGGGCTCGCCGCGGCGATCCGCCTTGGGGCGAAGGGTTATAAGGTCACGGTCCTGGAGGCCTTGGACGCCCCTGGCGGGCGGGCCTACGTGTTCAAGCAGGATGGCTTCATTTTTGATGCCGGCCCCACCATCATCACCGCGCCCTTTCTTTTCGAGGAACTCTGGGCCCTCTGCGGGCGGCGCCTGGCCGATGACGTGAAGCTCGTGGAGCTTGATCCGGCCTATCAGATTCGCTTCGCCGACGGCACAGTGTTCAACTACAGCGCCGACCCTGCGAAGATGCGGGCGGAAGTGGAGCGGCTGTGCCCCGAAGACCTCCCGGCTTATGATCGTTTCATGGTGAAGAGCCGGGAAATCTATGGGCTCTTCGAGCGCCTCGGGGATCGGCCCTTCAGCCGCTTCTCGGACATGCTCTCCGTTGCCCCGGATCTCGTCCGAAACTCTGGTTACCAAACGGTTTACGGTCTCGTTCGTCGTTACTTTTCCGATGAGCGGCTGCGCGTGGTCTTTAGCTTTCATCCGCTTCTCGTCGGAGGCAATCCCTTCAGTACCACGGCTATCTATACCTTGATTGCCCACCTCGAGCGCAGCTTCGGGGTGCACTTCGCTATGGGCGGCACCGGGGCGCTCATCGACGGCATGGTGCGCCTCATCGAGGGGCAGGGGGGTGTGGTGCGCTGCGACGCGCCGGTGGCGACCATTCGCACCGAGGACGGCAAGGCAAGCGGAGTGACGCTGCGCTCAGGGGAGCGCCTCGATGCGCCCCTGGTCGTCTCCAACGCCGATGCCATCAACACCTATGAAAAGCTTCTCGATCGTCCTCGGCAGCGCTGGACCACAAAGAAGGCGGCTCGGAGTCGCTCCTCCATGGGGCTTTTTGTGTGGTACTTCGGTACGGAAGGGGCCTATCCCGAGGTGCCCCATCACCTCATTCTCATGGGGCCGCGCTACCGGGGGCTGCTCGACGATATCTTCAAGAAAAAGATCCTCGCCGAGGATTTCAGCCTCTATCTCCACCGTCCCACGGCGACGGACCCAAGCTTGGCGCCGCCGGGCTGCGAAACCTTCTATGTGCTGTCGCCGGTGCCCAATCTCGATGCGGCGGTGGACTGGACCACCATGGCTGAAACCTATCGGGTACGCATTGCGGCGGCACTGGAGGCGACGGTGCTTCCGGGTTTGACCGAGCGTCTAAAAACGTCGCGCATGATGACGCCCCTCGATTTCCGAGATCGGCTCGATAGCTATCGGGGCGCAGGGTTCAGCCTCGAGCCCATCCTCTTTCAGTCGGCCTGGTTCCGCCCCAACAACCGTAGCGAGGAGGTTGAGGGCCTTTACCTCGTTGGCGCGGGCACCCACCCTGGCGCCGGGCTCCCCGGTGTGCTGTCTACTGCTAAGGTGCTTGAGCACCTGATTCCCCATGCGCCGCGGGCTGCCTGAGCCGCCCAATCCTGCTGTTCCTCTGCCTTCCGTGGAGGATATTCAGGCGTGTCGCATGCGTCTGCGTAACGGCTCCCGGAGCTTTTATGCGGCGTCCCTGCTCCTGCCCCAGGATATGGCGGCCTGTGCCACGGCGCTCTACGCATTCTGTCGCGATGTGGATGATGCGGTGGATGGAGAGGGGCGCGCTGAGGATGCGGTAGAGCAGCTTGAGCTTCGCCTCCAGCGCGTGTACGCCGGCCGTCCCGAGGATCGTCCGGAGGACCGGGCCTTTAGCCAGGTGGTGGAGCGCTTCGCCATTCCCCGGGCCATTCCCGAAGCGCTGCTTGAGGGCATGCGCTGGGATATGAGTGAACGGCACTACGAGGACGAGGCAGCGCTTTTCGCCTATTGCGCGCGCGTAGCGGCCACCGTTGGAGCGATGATGAGTTTGGTCATGGGGGGGCGAGATCCCCAGACCCTGGCCCGGGCCTGCGATCTCGGGGTGGCCATGCAGCTGTCCAACGTCGCCCGGGATGTGGGAGAAGATGCGCGCATGGGGCGCCTATATCTGCCTCGCCAATGGTTTCAGGACGAGGGCTTAGACCCGGACCGCTGGCTGGCGAGGCCGCAGTTTTCTCCCGAGCTCGAGCGCATCCTTCGCCGTCTCCTGTCTCGCGCCGATGCCTTTTACGAGCGTTCCCGGGGTGGGATCGCCTGCCTGCCCCGGGGATGTCGCCCAGGGATGCATGCGGCGCGCCTAATCTACGCAGAGATTGGGGAAGAAGTGCGGCGCCGGGGCCACGATTCCGTCTCCGCCCGGGCCATTGTCCCGAACTGGCGCAAGGGGCTTCTGGTGTTTCGCGCGGCCCTTGCGGCCCTTCGTCGCGATGCCCTATCTGCCGAGCCCACGGTGGGGGAAGCGCAGTTCCTTATCGATGCGGTGGTGCAGCATCGGGCGCCGGCGGGGCAGGGTGCTCACGTCCTAAGCCCGGCGGGGCATGCGGAAGGGTAGGAGCGTCTGCACCCAGCGGCTTTTGAAGCGGTCAAGATCTAGACCCTCATTCACCATGACGAGCCGCTCCCCCTGAAGGGTCGTTTCCACTTCGCTACGGTTATAAAACGGCGTGTCCTCATAGCGTCGGCGAAGCCGGGGCAGGGAGCCCTCATCCCCATGCACGCTAAGGGGCACGCCCCAGAGCCCGGCTTTCAGACCGTGGCGCGGCGGGCAGGGGTGGCGGTGCAGGGCGCCGGCACCGTCGAACTCCAGCATGAAGCGATGGTGCTCACCGTTTCGGCGCTCCGCGTCGTAGCAAAGGAAGGTGCGCGCCCCCGCGTCTCCTCGGGCCCAGGTCCATTGGCGAAAGGCGCTTTCGAGGGGCGTGGCGCCGCTGTTGCTGTCTAGATAGCCGTGGCCCTCCCACCGGAGCGCGGGGTTGGCGAAGGCGACCTCGAGGTGTCCCCGGGGGGCAATGGGTGTCCAGAGGTGGGCGAGGTCCTCCGTCAGGGGTTCGCTGTGGCCCGGGAAGAGGCTCGGGGTAAAGCGGATTTCTCCGCGCAGGCGCCGGGGCCAGGGTACGGTGATTTCCTCCACGGCCACGGTCAGGGTAGTGCCATCCCAGCGTAAGGCGCTGGGCCCTAGGGTGAAGTACTCGGGGCTGCGGGCGAGGGTGCGATCGCTGCGTTCGGTCATAGCCCAGGCGGTGCGGTCGGGCCCGTAGAGCGCGACGTTAATGGCGCAGAAGCGCTCCGGCGCCACCGCCTCCTGGCGCCGCCGAGCGCCCGCGTAATAGGGGGAAAAGACACTGCCCACAAAGGCAATGACCGTTAGCCCGCGCTGCCCATCGGCGCTTAAACCATCGAGATACCACCAGCGATAGCCGGAGGGGGGAACGGCTACGCTAAAGTCAGGTCCTGACATAGAGCCTCCGCGGCTTGCACGCCGGATAGGGTTGCCATGGGAACGCCAGCCCCGGGATGGGCGCTGCCCCCACAAAGGTACAGGCCCGGCACTGCGGTGCGGCTGCCGGGACGGCGGAAGGACGCCAGCCAGCCATGGGAGGCACGTCCGTAAAGGGCGCCGCCGGTGTGGGGGAAGCGTTCGTGAAACTCCTGGGGGGTGGTCAGGGTCATGGCGCTGGGATCGAAGTCAAAGTCGCGCATGCCGCAGCGCGCCAGCGTTCGGCGTAGGCGAGCCTCTCCCTCCGCCAGGAGGGCCGGGGGAAGGGGACCCCTATCCCCAAGGGCTGGGGCGTTGGTGAGGCAAAGCACGCGTTCGAAGGCATCGCCAGGGTCTGTCGCGGCGGGGCAGTCTTTCGTGGATCGGTCCTGCGCGCAGAGATACACGGTCGGATCCTCGGGCAGGGTGCGCTGCTTAAAGATTGCATCGAACTCGGCGCGATAATCCTCGCCGAAGAACACCGTGTGGTGACTCAGGGGAAAGGCGCTGCGGGGGATCAGGCCCGTCCAGACCAGCGCGCTTAGGGACCGATCGGACGCCGCCGTGGGGGCCGTGGCCCGACGAACGTTCGCGCCTAGGCCAGCCTGGGAAAGGGCCGCGCTGTCTCCCCCAAACAGCACCCTGCGCGCGCTGTGGCGCTGCCGTTCCCCTTCCTGGTGATAAACCAGATGGTCCACGGCGCCGTCCCTAACACCGATCTCCTCAACCTCCGCGTTAAAGTGAAAGCGCGCACCGTGCCCTTCTGCGAGGCGTTGAAGTTCCGTAGCGAGGCTGATCATGCCGCCGGGGAGGGTCCATACCCCTAGCTGCTCTACGTGAGCGATGAGCATGAGGGTTGCCGGCGCTGAAAAGGGCGAGGCGCCCACGTAGGTGGCGTAGCGCCCAAAAAGCTGACGGAGCTCGGGGGCGGGGAAGAATTGCCCCAGGGCCTTCCAGAGGCTGCTGAAGGGGCGAGTGGCTAGGAGATCCCCGAGGCGAAGGGGCCCGATGCGGCGCACGAGATCGAAAGGACTCGGGCGACTGCCCTCGATATAGCTGTGCTGGAGCACGTCGTAGCAGCGCTTAGCGGCGGCTTGGAAGTCGCGAAAGCCTTCGGCGTTGGCGCGCCCGAAGCGATCGCCGATAGCGGCTTCCGAGGCCCCAGGGTCAGCGAAGAGGTCGAGCCCCGCCCCGTCGTCCCAGAAGTGGCGGGCAATGACGGCCGCAGCCTCGGGGCGAAGGGTCGCCTCGAAATCTCCTCCGGCAGCGTCAAAGAGCGCCTCGAAGATGGGCTTCAGGGTGAACACCGTGGGGCCCGCGTCCACCCCCGGGCCCCCGGCAAAGGTTTGGCGAAGCTTGCCGCCGGCGGCGCTGGCCCGCTCGAAAACGTCCACCGAGTGGCCACGCCGGGCAAGGAGAGCGGCCGCGCTGAGGGCGCCGATGCCTGCCCCCACAATGGCAATGTTCTCTGATCCCATGGTGCCCCGCCCCGTCTGCAGCCCCGTTGACCTTCTGTCTAGGATACATGACACTCTAGATGTCTAACTAGGGTGACGCTCGGGGGCGTAGCCATGGAAGCAGAGCAGCTGATTGAGCACGAACTTCGGCGCATTATCGACTTTGCCACGAAGGCGCCCTGTCCGCCTCGGCTGGCCGCGGCCTATCGCTATGCCATTCTTCCCGGGGGGTCCTGGATTCGTCCGCGGCTGACCCTGGCAGTGGCTCAGGCCTGTGGCAATGAGGCGCCCGGCGCGGCCCTGGCCTACGCAGCGGCCCTTGAGCTCATGCACTGCGCCAGCCTCATCCACGACGACCTCCCCTGCTTTGATAACGCGAAGACGCGCCGCGGGCGCCCCGCGCTCCATCGGGAATTCGGCGAGCCCCTAGCGCTACTCACCGGCGACGGACTGATCGTGCTTGCGCTCCAGTGGCTTTCTCTTGAAGGGCGGGATGGCGGCGCCGTATTGCCGGCGCTGCACAATCAGCTGGCCTGCGCCGTGGGGGCCCCGGCGGGCATCGTAGCTGGGCAAAGCTGGGAGGAAGAAAGTGAGATCGACCTTCGGGCGTACCACGAGGCGAAAACCGGGGCACTCTTTTCCGCCGCTACCGCAGGCGGTGCTCTGGCCGGGGGTGGGGAGGCGGAGGCCTGGGGGCGTCTGGGAGCTCGTCTGGGGGAGGCTTACCAGGTCGCCGATGATCTTCGCGATGCCCTTGGGGACAGCGAAGAGCTAGGTAAGCCCGTGGGGGTCGACCAAGCCCTAGGGCGGCCCAGCGCCGTGCTCGAACTCGGGGTGGAGGGCGCTGCTCAGCGGCTCCGCGATCTTGTGGAGGATGCGCTGGCGTCCATTCCGCCCTGTCCGGGGCGCCCAGCACTGCTGGCGACCATTGAAGCTCAAGCCAGGGCCATCCTTGCCGGCTGCAAAGTTCGCGCGGCGGCGTAGAGCGCCGTGTCCACGGGAACCCTTCAGCCCCGCCGCGTCGGCATGTCTCTCGGCAAGCGATGGGATCGCTGGCTTAATGGGCTCCTTCAGCGTGCCGCTCGGCCGGAAAGCTTAAGCCGGGTCGCTCGCTTACCCCTGGGAGGATTCTTCGCCCGGCGCCAGGCCCGGGCCCTCTTTGATCTTGTTTCCGGCTTCACGGCCACCCAAACGGTGCTGGCGTGCGTTCGCCTTCGGGTTTTCGAACGCCTCCTCGCCGAGGCGCAGACGGCCCGCTCCCTGGCGCCGGGGTTGGGGCTCACGGAAGAGGGCTGCCAGCTGCTGCTGGACGCCGCCACGGCGCTGGGCCTGCTGCGTCGTCGCTGGACCGGCCGCTACGGCCCCACCCCCCTTGCCCTGGCCATTGTGGGCCTGCCCGGGGTACGGGAGATGATCGAGCACAATACCCTCCTTTACGACGACCTCCGGGATCCGGTCGCCCGCCTTCAAGGCCGGCCCGGTCCCGCCCTTGCGGCGTTCTGGCCCTATGCCGGGGACGGGGAAGAGGCCCCCGAGGCGCCAGCAGCGGAGGCTTACTCGGCGCTTATGGCGAGCTCCCAGGGCATGATCGCCAGCGAGGTGCTGTCGGCCCACGATTTTTCCAAGCATCGCCGGGTGATGGACGTAGGCGGTGGCAATGGGGCCTTTCTGGCTGCCCTTGGCGATGCGGCGGCGGGGCCAAGGCTGGTGCTGTGCGATCTTCCCGCGGTGGCTCGCTTGGCCGAAGCCCGCTTTCGGGCTCGCCCCGACGCCCAGCGCTTTGCCGTTCACCCCGTGGATTTCTTAAATACGCCCCTACCTGCCGACGCGGATCTCATCACCCTGGTGCGCGTGCTCCATGACCAAGACGACGAGCGCGCCGAGCGTCTTTTAGTGAGGGTGGCCAAGGCCTTGGCGCCCGGGGCTCAGTTGCTCGTCGCCGAGCCGCTTCGGCACACCGCCGGCGCCCAGCGTTTTTCCGATGTCTATTTTTCTTTTTACCTGAGGGCCATGGGCCGAGGCCGGCCTCGATCCGAGGGGGAGGTACGGGCTCTATTGGAAGCCGCCGGCTTCCGCCGTGTGCGGCGCTTGCCCACGGCCGTGCCTCTGCAAACCAGCGTCCTCTTGGCTGAGCGGTCTGCCTAGGGGTGTTGCTTTTGCCATCAATCAGCGTAAATTCAGATTTACGTTAAAAGATGTCATAAAAAAATGACGTTAGAAGGCGCCACCGCGCCAGGAGCCCACCATGGGTGCAGCGCTGCAGGCTAAGGCCATTGTGCTCTCCGAGCCGCTGAAGCTCGGCCTTCAAGATCTGGCCCTCCAGGCGCCAGGCAGCGCCGACGTGGTGGTGGATATCGCCTATAGCGGGATCAGCACGGGTACGGAAAAACTCCTTTTCGACGGCTCCATGCCGCCCTTTCCCGGGTTGTCCTATCCCTTGGTGCCCGGCTACGAGTCTGTGGGCCGTGTCAATGAGGCCCCCCGAGGGACGGGGCTCCGGCCTGGAGACTGGGTGTTTGTACCGGGAGCGAACTGTTTTGAAGGGGCGCGGGGCCTCTTCGGGGCCGCTGCCTCGCGCCTTGTGGTCCCCGCCGAACGGGCCATTCCCCTCGATTCCACCTTGAAGGAGAAGGGCGTGCTCCTGGCACTGGCGGCGACCGCCGTCCATTGCCTCCGCCCAGCAGAAGGTACGGGGCGAGAGGCCTTTGCTTTCCCCGAGCTCATCGTTGGCCATGGCGTCCTGGGGCGCCTTATTGCCCGCCTTACGATTGCCCTTGGGGGCGCTAACCCCAAGGTCTGGGAGACGGACCCACAACGGCTGAGCGGTGCCGATGGCTACACGGTGCTAAGCCCCGAAGCGGATCCGTGTAGGGATTACGCTCGCATTCTAGACGTCAGCGGCGCTCCTGCGCTGCTTGATACCTTAATTGATCGCCTAGCCCCGCAGGGGGAGCTGGTCCTGGGAGGCTTCTACGCCGAACCCCTGAGCTTCACCTTCCCCCCTGCCTTCCTTCGCGAGCTTCGCCTTCGCGTGCGGGCGGAATGGAAACCGGATGATCTCCGCGTCGTGCTTCGTCTGCTCGACGAATCGCGCCTTTGCCTGGACGGCCTAATTACTCACCGCGCTGACCCCGAAGACGCGTCGGAAGCCTACGAGCGCGCCTTCAAAGATCGCAGTTGCCTGAAAATGATTCTGAACTGGAGTGCCTCATGACCACCCCCGTGCGCCCGGAAGTGCATTCTCATATTCCCCTGTCCTCCGTGGAGGACGGTCCAAGCTCCAGCGCCGAGGTCATCGCGATCTACGGCAAGGGGGGCATCGGCAAGAGTTTCACCTTGGCGAATCTCTCTTACATGATGGCGGAACAGGGCAAAAAGGTGCTGCTCATCGGCTGCGATCCGAAGAGCGACACCACCTCCTTGCTCTTCGGGGGGCGTGCCTGCCCTACCATCATTGAAACCTCCGCCCGCAAAAAAGAAGCGGGGGAGGAGGTGTCCATTAGCGACGTTTGCTTCAAGCGCGGCGGCGTGTATGCCATGGAGCTCGGAGGGCCCGAGGTGGGTCGAGGCTGTGGCGGCCGAGGCATCATTCACGGCTTTGAGCTCCTAGAAAAGCTTGGTTTCCACGATTGGGGCTTTGATTACGTCCTTCTCGATTTTCTTGGTGATGTGGTGTGCGGGGGTTTTGGCCTCCCCATCGCCCGGGACATGTGTCAGAAGGTGATTGTGGTGGGGTCCAATGACCTCCAATCCCTCTATGTCGCCAACAACGTCTGCAGTGCGGTTCAATACTTTCGGAAACTTGGCGGAAACGTCGGGGTTGCAGGCCTCGTCATCAACAAAGATGACGGCACGGGGGAGGCGGCGCGCTTTGCGGAGGCGGTGGATATTCCCGTGCTGGCGTCCATTCCCGCGGACGAAGACATCCGGCGCAAGAGCGCGAATTACCAAATCATCGGCACGCAGGACAGTCGCTGGGGCAGCCTCTTCGCCGCCCTCGGGGACCAGGTTGCCACGGCGCCTCCGCGCCTGCCCACGCCTCTAGACCAGGATGGCCTGCTCGATCTCTTTAAGGCGGAAAACGTGGGCCGAGACGTGGTGCTCGAGCCTGCGACCCTCGAGGATCTCTGCGGTCCCCAGGGCCTCGCGCAGCGCTCTCTGGAGGTGGTGTATGACACCATCTGAGCCAGAGAACACGGTGCAGCAGATCCCTGTCACCGAGGTAGACGGCGGCAAGTGCGGAACGGAGGCCCTGCGGAGCGGTGCCGGCGCCGACCCGGAAACCATGGCCCAGTTCGCGAAGGACTACCCGAAAGGGCCCCACGATCAGCCTCAAAGCATGTGCCCAGCCTTCGGCTCTCTGCGGGTCGGGCTTCGCATGCGGCGCACGGCCACCATTCTTTCCGGGTCCGCCTGCTGCGTTTATGGCCTCACCTTCACCTCGCATTTTTATGGCGCGCGGCGCTCCGTAGGCTACGTGCCCTTTAACTCGGAAACGCTGGTCACGGGCAAGCTCTTTGAAGACATCAAGGAGGCGGTGGAGCGCACGGCCGATCCGGCGCTCTACGATGCCATCGTGGTGACCAACCTCTGCGTGCCCACGGCCTCCGGGGTACCTCTGAGACTTCTTCCAAAGGCGATCAACGGGGTCCGGATTATTGGAATTGATGTTCCGGGCTTCGGCGTGCCGACTCACGCGGAAGCCAAAGACGTACTGGCTGGGGCCATGCTGGCCTACGCCCGGGCCGAGGCGGAGCAGGGGCCCGTGGCTGCGCCTCGGGGTCCGAGTGCTCAGGCGCCCACGGTGACCTTCCTCGGTGAGATGTTCCCCGCGGATCCGGTAAGCCTCGCCATGCTCCTCGACCCCCTCGGTCTGGCCCCTGGGCCGGTGGTGCCGACCCGGGAATGGCGCGAGCTCTACGCTGCCCTGGCAAGCCCCGTGGTGGCCGCGATCCATCCGTTCTACACCGCCTCAGTCCGGGAATTTCAGCGCGCCGGGCGCCGCGTGGTGGGTTCAGCGCCGGTGGGCGTTGAGGGCACGGCCAGCTGGCTGGAAGCCATCGGTGAAGCGGCAGGGGTGCCTTCAGCGAAGATTGAAGCGGCTAAGGCGAAGGCCTTGCCCGGTATTCGGGAGGCCCTCAAGGGGGCAGCCGTCCAGGGGCGCATTACCCTGTCCGGCTACGAGGGCTCGGAGCTTCTCGTGGCGCGGCTGTTGATCGAGAGCGGGGCGGACGTGCGCTACGTCGGCACGGCGGCGCCGAAAACGCCGTTTTCCGAAGCGGACTGCCGCTGGCTCCAAGATCGGGGCGTGGAGGTGCAGTTCCGCGCCTCCCTAGAGCAAGACCTCGCGGCGATCGCGGCCTTTGATCCGGCGTTGGCCATCGGCACCACCCCCGTGGTGCAGAAAGCGAAGGAACTGGCCGTTCCTGCCCTTTATTTCACAAACCTCATTTCCGCTCGGCCCCTCATGGGGGCTGCGGGGGCGGGTTCCCTGGCGCAGGTGGTGAACGCCGCGATGGGGAACCAGGACCGCTTCCACAGCATGCGTGCCTTCTTTGACGGGGTGGGGCAGGGCGCCACCGCGGGCATCTGGCGCCCGGAACAGGCCTCGGCGCTTGGGGAGGGCGCTTAGGTGTTGGTTCTCGACCACGATCGCGCCGGCGGCTATTGGGGCGCGGTGTACATGTTCACGGCGGTGAAAGGCCTTCAGGTCATCATTGATGGCCCCGTGGGTTGCGAAAACCTCCCCGTGACCTCGGTGCTTCACTACACCGATGCGCTGCCGCCCCACGAGCTGCCTATCGTGGTAACGGGGCTTTCGGAAACGGAGCTCGGCTCCGTGGGAACGGAAGGGGCCATGAAGCGGGCCCACGAGGTGTTGCAAAGCGATTTGCCGAGCGTGGTGGTGACCGGCTCCATCGCCGAAATGATCGGCGGCGGGGTTACCCCCGAGGGCACAGGCATTCAGCGTTTCTTGCCCCGCACCATCGACGAAGACCAGTGGCAAAGCGCCGATCGCGCCTTGCTGTGGCTCTGGAAAACCTTCGGACCGAAGAAGGTTGCGGCCCCTAAGCGGAAGGCCGGTGCGAAGCCGAAGGTCAACATCCTCGGCCCTGCCTACGGGATCTTTAATTCCCCCTCCGATACGGCGGAGCTGTGCCGCTTGGTGCAGGGCATCGGTGCCGAGGTCAATCTCTGCTTTCCCCTAGGCGCGTCTCTGGCGGATCTCAAAAAGCTGCCCCTCGCGGAGGCCAACATCTGCCTCTATCGGGAGTATGGGCGAAGCCTTTCCGAGGCCCTGGAGCGTCCCTATTTCCACGCGCCCGTGGGCCTGGAAAGCACCACCCGATTCCTCCGGGCCCTTGGCGAGACCCTAGATCTTGATCCCGAGCCTTTCATCGAGCAGGAAAAGCACAGCACCTTAAAGCCCATCTGGGATCTTTGGCGCTCTGTCACGCAGGATTTTTTCTCCACGGCCAGCTTTGGGGTCGTTGCCGGCGAGAGCTATGCCAAGGGCTTAAAGCGTTTCCTAGAAGAAGAGCTCGGCATGCCCTGCGCCTTCAGCTTTGTGCGCAGTGCGGGGGAGAAGCCTGATAACGCCGCGGTGCGCGATGCGATTCACAAGGCGCCTCCCATGATGCTCTTCGGCAGCATCAATGAGCGCATGTACGCCGCCGAAGCGGGGGGGCGGAGCCACTATATTCCTGCGTCCTTCCCTGGCGCGGTGATTCGGCGCCATACGGGGACGCCCTTTATGGGCTACGGCGGCGCGACCTATCTCGTTCAAGAGATCTGCAACGGCCTCTTTGACGCGCTCTTCCATGTGCTGCCCCTGGCCTCGTCCCTGGATGCGGTGTCCCCGACGCCCGCGGCCGTGCAGGAAAGCCCTGTCCCCTGGGCCCTCGAGGCCCAACAGGCCCTCGAGGCCTATTTGGCCCGGCAGCCCGTATTGATTCGCATCTCTGAGGCGAAGCGCCTCCGCGATGCGGCGGAGCAAGCAGCACGGAGCGCTGGCCTTTCCGAGGTCACGCTGGAGGCCCTAGCGCTCCCTGGGGTGCCCCAAGCGAATGGGTCCGCTGCGCCCCCGACGGAGGCAAAGCAGCGGCGCACCGATGAAGCCTCCGTTTAGGGCGATGAAAAATTGGAATTCGCCCCGCGTCAGCGGGGCGATAGGTCGCAGGGAAACCTGCGAAACACCGTGTAAAGCGAGCGCGGTGGGTCAGGGCAACCTGGCCGGTATTTAAACTCGCGACATTGGAGGTAGTTATGTCTGATAAGCGCGGCCCCTCGGGGCTTACCGAGCGTGAAGCGGCGGAATACCACGGGCAGTTTGTCATGTGGACCATGATCTGGGCAGCCGGTGCTGCAGCTGCTCACTTTTCCGCTTGGATGTGGCGTCCCTGGATCCACAGCCTTTCCCAAATCGACGGCGCGAACTCCGTGCTGGCTTCCATCGCACCCTTTGTGTCCTAAGCCAGGGCAAGGAGCATAACCATGCATAAGATTTGGATGATG
>JADHNT010000060.1 GCA_016779385.1 Pseudomonadales bacterium | reverse complement strand
ATCGAGGGTCTCCCCCAAGGCCGCGAGGTCACGGGCGCCCCGGGCCCGGAGGCTGGCGAGAAAGCGCTTGCGGTCGGCTTGGCAAAGGGGCGCCTGCTCGAAGCTCACGTAGCTTAGGGGGCGGGGGGCCCCGGCCCGGCGCCAGGCCTCCCAGAGGAGCAGAAAATTGAGCCCCGTGCCAAAGCCCGTTTCCCCTACGCGGTGCACCGGTGCCCTATGAGCACCGAGGCGGGCCGGTAGATCGTTTCCAGCTAGAAAGACTGCTCGGCTTTCCCCCAGGGGATCCTGGCGGTTGAAGTAGATATCGCCGCTCGCTTCATCGATCGGAATGCCGTCGGCCCAGCGGAGGGTGGGGGCGGCCAGGCCCCGGGGGTGGGGCGTCATGCGTCCCCGCTGGCCACGGGGCGGGCGGGATCCCGGATCCATTCGCTAAAGGAACCCACGTAAAGAGCGGGTAGGGCGTCAGTGCAAAGACCGGCGGCGGCCATGGCCAGAAGGTTGTGGGCCGCGGTAACGCCGGAGCCGCAATAGGCGATGGGCACTTCGGGACTTTCCAAAACCGGTGCCCAGCGCGCTTGAAGGGCCGCCGGGTCCCTGAAGCGTCCCTCCGCCGTGAGGTTTTCGCTATGGGGGAAGCAGGCGGCCCCAGGGATGTGGCCGGCCACGGGATCAATGGGTTCCACCTCGCCCCGGAAGCGCGGTAGGGCCCGGGCGTCTATGAGGCCTGCCCCCCCGGCGTTCTGGACTCTGGCTTGCACCATAGAAAGGGTTGCGATGGGGGCTAGGGACGGTTCCGGGTGCCAGGGGGAAGCAGGGGTAGGCAAAGGGGCAGGACCATCCTCGAGGGCGCCGCCGACCTCCTCCCAGGCCGGGAACCCCCCGTCAAGGACCCGGGCCTGCGCATGCCCGAGGGCCGCGGCACTCCACCAGGCCCGGGCAGCGAAGGCGCCGCCGGCGTCGTCGTAGAAGACCAGCCCGCTGTCCTGAGGGATCCCCGCTGCGGCGAAGGCGTCTCGAAGCTGAGAAAGGGAGGGGAAGGGGTGGCGTCCGGTCCGGGTTAAATCGATGGGCCCCGAGAGATCGGCCTCAAGGTCTAGAAAGCGGGCCCCGGGCAGGCGGCGGTCAGCGTAAGCGCGGCGCCCTGCGGCGGGATCGTCCAAGCGGAATCGGCAATCGACAAAGCACAGGGCTGGGGCCCCTTCGAGGGCCTCGGCGGCGGTGATGAGGGGCTCGCGAAGGGTCTGCATGGGGCGACTCACTGGCAGAAATAGTGCGCTAGCATGGCCTCGGGCCTGGGGCGCTGGCAAGAAAAGCGGGGCGCCTATGGCCAGGGCTCGCGGTGGCGCCGCGGGGCCGAGGGTGCCAAAATGAGGGTCGGGCCACGTTTTACTGCGCAGGAGCAAAGCGAATTATGGGACTGGACGGTCTATTGCACCTCAGCCTTTGGCAAATGGTTGTTGCAACCTTGGTGCTTACCCATATCACCATTGTTTCCGTGACGGTGTATCTGCACCGCTTTTCCGCCCACCGAGCCCTGGAACTTAGCCCAGTGCTCCAGCACTTCTTCCGCTTCTGGCTCTGGCTGACCACGGGCATGGGGACGCGGGAGTGGACGGCAATCCACCGGAAGCACCACGCCCTCTGCGAGACTGAAGAAGACCCTCACAGCCCGCAGGTGCTGGGGCTGAAGAAGGTGTTGCTTGAGGGTGCCGAGCTCTACAAATACGGCAAAACGCCGGAGACCATCGAGCGCTACGGCCGGGGCTGCCCCGACGATTGGATCGAGCGCAACGTCTATCGCCACAACAGCTACGGCATCGTCCTCATGCTGTTGGCCGATCTGCTCCTCTTTGGGGTCTACGGCATCACCATCTGGGCCGTGCAAATGCTTTGGATCCCCGCGCTCGCCGCCGGCGTGATCAATGGTGTGGGCCACTACTACGGCTATCGGAACTACGAGTGCGGTGATGCTGCCACCAACATCGTGCCCTGGGGCATTTTGATCGGTGGGGAAGAGCTGCATAACAACCATCACACCTATCCGAACTCCGCAAAGCTGTCCCAGAAGTGGTACGAGGTCGATATGGGCTGGTTCTGGATTCGCCTATTTCAGCTTTTTGGCCTCGCCAAGCCTCGAAGCACCGGGCCGCAAACGGTCCGCGATCCGGCGAAGGCGGCCCTAGATTTCGACGCCGCCCGGGCCCTTGTCCACGACCGCTTTCGGGTCATGGAGCGCTTCGCCAAGCAGGTGGTAAGCCCCACGGTGGCCTCGGAAGGGGGCAGTGCGGGGAAAGCGCTTCGTCGCCTCATGGTTCGAGAAACGTCCCTCGTATCCACGGAGGAGCAGGCGCGCCTCGAGGCGCTGCTGGCTCAACACCCGACGCTAAAGACGGTTTACGAGATGCGCCTCGCGTTGCAGCAGGTTTGGCAGCGCCGGGGGGAATCTAAGGAAGCCATGCTCGATGCGCTGAAGGACTGGGTTGCTCGGGCCGAAGCCTCGGGCATCGCTGCCCTGCGGGACTTTGCTGACGAGTTCAAGTCCTACGCCCTCCCGCGCGCCGTTTAGGGCGCGCGGGTTCTACCGACCGGGGCGCCCCCTAGCGGTCGCGCCCCTCCCCGCTACATCCGCTGAACGACGGGAATGCCCAGGAGTTCGAGGCCCTGGCGCAGCGTTTCGCCGCAGCAGTGGGCGAGCGCTAAGCGCTGGTTTCGGATGCTTTCCTCTGGCGCGTTGAGCACTGGGCAGTGCTCATAGAAGGCGGTGAAGGCCGTGGCAACCTCATAAAGGTGCGTACACAGAAGGTGGGGCAAGCCCTGATCTCGCACTTGGGCGAGCACATCCTCCGTTCGGAGCAGGGTCAGCGCGAGGCTCCGCTCCTGCGGCGCACCGAGGCTCAGGCCGGCGCTCAGGGCTTCCGGCGCCACCTGGGCGCGAGCAAAGAGGCTCTGAATCCGGCTATAGGCGTACTGCAGATAGGGCGCCGTATTCCCATCGAAGCTGAGCATGGCGTCCCAGGAAAAGACGTAGTCGTTATTTCGGTGCTTGGACAGATCGGCATATTTCACCGCGCCGATGGCAATCGCCTTAGCGATCTCCGCGCAGGCTGCCGCGTCGAGGTCCGGGTTTTTCTCGCTAACCAGCATCTCAGCCCGCCGCTCGGCTTCATCGAGCAGGTCAGCAAGCTTGACCACGTCCCCGGCGCGGGTGCGGAAGGGGCGGCCGTCCTCCCCGAGCATGGTGCCGAAGGGCATGTGCTCGAAGCTGCAGGGGCGAGTGATGAAGCCCGCGGCCTTAGCGACGGCAAAAACTTGTTTGAAATGAAGTCCCTGGCGCTTATCCACCAAATACAGGGCCCGATCGGCTTCGAGGTCGTCGCATCGATAGCGCACGGCCGCGAGGTCCGTAGTCGCGTACAGATAGCCCCCATCGGATTTCTGCACGATGAGGGGCAGGGGCGCATCGTCCTTCCCCGTGAATTCATCGAGAAACACGCACTGGGCACCTTCGCTTTCCGTTAGGAGGCCCCGGTCGCGGAGCGCGGTGATCACCCCCGCTAGGGCTTCGTTGTAGGCGCTTTCGGCATGGACGTGCTCTCGGGTAAGGGTGACCTGGAGGCGGCCGTAGAGGGCTTCGCAGTGGGAAAGGCTGACGTCGATGAATCGCTGCCAGGCGGTCCGGCACGCCGGATCCCCCTGCTGGAGCTTCACCACCGTTTCCCGGCTCAGCGCGGCGAAGGCGGGATCTTCGTCGAAGCGGGCCTTGGCCTTCCGGTAGAACCGTTCGAGGTCGGCAAGCTCAGCGTCCGCGGCAGGGGTGCCATCCCCCGTTTCCAGAGTATTGAGATAGGCCAGCAGCATGCCGAACTGCGTGCCCCAGTCGCCAACGTGGTTCTGCCGCAGCACCTCCCACCCTGCGTGGGCAAAGCAGCGCGCTAGGGAATCGCCAATGATGGTGCTGCGAAGGTGTCCCACGTGCATTTCCTTCGCCAAATTTGGCGAGGAATAGTCGATGAGCACCCGTCCCGCCTCGCGGCTCGGGGCTTTCGGGTTGAGGACTCGCGCAGTGAAGGTATCGAGCTGTGCTTCGAGTACCGATTCCCGAAGGCGCAGGTTAATGAAGCCGGGGCCCGCGATGCTGGCTTCGCTCACGAGATCATCCAGCTGAGCGTGGGCAAGCACGGCCTCCGCCAGCTCCCTCGGGGGGCGTTTGAGGCGCTTAGCTGCACCCATGGCGCCATTCATCTGGTAGTCGCCAAATTCCGGCTTCGTGCTCACGGTGAGGGCAACGGCACTGCCCTCCGGAGCGCCAGCGGCGTGGAGCGCCGGCGCAAGGCGGGCTTCAAGCAAATCCTTCAGCACGGGGGGACCTGTCTCTGTCGCTCGGAAAGGCGCGCATCATAGCGGCGTCGGCGGCCTCCGTCAGCCGCCGGGCCGGGCGCGCCCCGGAGTGCGGGGCCCTAGCGAGGCCCTAGGGTGCGCTGCGGGCAGGCGCCGCGGGTGGTCTTTTCGATGGTCACGGGGCTGCGAGGCACGTCGCGCATGCCGTCCTTTACGGTAGTTTCCACTTCCCCGATGCGGTCGACGACCGCCATGCCGTCCGTCACTTCTCCAAACACCGTATAGCCCGGCCGATCGTCTTCGGCATCAAGGTGGGCGTTGTCTACCAGGTTGATGAAGAACTGGGAATCGGCGCTGTCAGGATTTCGCTGCCGCGCCATGGCGAGGGTGCCGCGCAGGTTCTTCGCGCCCCTCACCGATTCGTTGCGTACGGGGCCGAAGGGGTCGCGATAGTTTAGCTCTGCGTCGAAGCCCCCAGTTTGCACCATAAAATAGGGGATCACCCGGTGGAAGATCAGCCCTTCGTAAAAGCCATAGTCGATGTAGCTCAGAAAGTTTTTTGTGGATTCGGGAGCCCGGTCAGGCCATAGGGTGACGGTAAAGCGGCCGTAGTTGGTTTGCACACAGACCTCCGGCATCGCGCTGTCGAGCCCTGAGCGGTCCTCGGCAGCCCAGGCGCTAGCGTTTAGCAGAAGGATGAGAAGGGGCAAAAGGGTGCGCATTGGACAGCTCCGTGAGGCTAGGCAAGGAGAGTGGGTAGGGCGCTGAGCATGAACAGCACGGCCAGCACGAGCAAGAGGGCGCCGAAGGCGCGGTCGAGCCAGCTGCCATAGCGCTCAAGGGCTTGGCGCAGGGCCGGGCGCCGAATAAGACGAACAAATAGTAGCCAGACTGCGGCCACCTCGATCCCGAGGACCAGCACGCCCAGGAGTCGCTCACCCAGGGGGGCCGTGGGGGGCAAGAGCTCGGTAAAGAGCGCCACCATCATCAGCAGGACCTTGGCGTTCAGCAGGTTGCTAAGGAGCCCGGCCAGGAAGGCGAGGGTCAGGCCAGCCTTAGGGGTATCCACGGAGCTGAGGCGCAGGGCCCCTTGGCTCTGCAGGGCATGGTAGGCGAGATAGCTGAGCCAGAGCGCTCCGAGCACGGTCATGGCCGCCAGGGCCTGAGGGTGCAGTTCGGTGAGGGCGGCCAGCCCCGTCAAGGCGAAAAGGCTATGAGCTGAAATGCCCAGCACGATGCCGGCCACGCAGACGTCAGCCTGCCGGGGCGTCGGGCCTAGGGAAAAGCGCGTGAGCAGCACCATGTCCGGGCCAGGGCTCAGCATCGCCAGGAGGACGATCAGCGCGAGGCTTAACAATTCAGGCATGGCGTGAAACCAAAAAAGGGGGCAAAAAAAACGGGCCAGCGCCGAAGCGCTGACCCGTGGGGACGCGCAGCGCGTTTACATCACGCCGTAGGCAATCATGGCGCTGGCCACCTTGTTGAAGCCGGCGATGTTAGCACCCTTGAAGTAGTCCACGTGCCCATCGGCGGCGGTTCCGTAGGTCACCATTTGCTCATGGATACCGGCAATGATGCCCTTCAAGCGCTCGTCCACCTCTTCCCGAGTCCATTGGAGCCGGAGGCTGTTCTGGCTCATCTCGAGACCCGATACGCCCACGCCGCCGGCGTTCGCCGCCTTTGAAGGGGCATGCAGAAGCTCGCGCTTAGCCTGAATGGCGTGGATGGCCTCGGGGGTGCTGGGCATGTTCGCGCCTTCCGAAATGGCCCGGCAGCCGTTCTTGATCAAGGCTTCGGCGTCCGCCAGCTCAATCTCATTCTGCGTGGCGCAGGGGAAGGCCAGGTCGCAGGGGACGTTCCAGGGGCGCTGGCCCCCGTGGAAGGTTCCGCCAAACTCACTGACGTAATCCTCAATGCGTCCGCGTCGGTTGTTCTTCAGATCCATGATCCACTGGAGCTTCTCCTGGGTGAAGCCTTCGGGGTCATGGATGAAGCCGCCGGAGTCGGAGAGGGTGACGACCTTGCCACCAAGCTCAATGAGCTTTTCCGCACAGAAGGTGGCCACGTTGCCGGAGCCTGACACCACGCAGGTTCTCCCTTCGATGCTCTCCCCGTGATGGCGAAGCATGTTGTCCATCATGTAGACCACGCCGTAGCCCGTGGCTTCCGTGCGGATGCGGGAGCCACCAAACTCAAGGGCCTTACCCGTCAGCACGCCTTCGAAGCGATTCATGAGACGCTTGTACTGACCAAACATGTAGCCCACTTCCCGAGCGCCCACGCCGATATCCCCAGCGGGCACGTCCGTGTCCGGGCCGATATGGCGGGAGAGCTCGGTCATGAATGCCTGGCAGAAGCGCATCACCTCTGCGTCGGATTTGCCCTTCGGGTTAAAGTCCGAGCCGCCCTTACCTCCGCCCATGGGCAGACCGGTCAGGCTGTTTTTGAACACCTGCTCAAAGGCGAGGAACTTTAGAACGCTTTGCGTCACCGTGGGGTGGAAGCGAATACCGCCCTTATAGGGCCCGATGGCGTTGTTTTGCTGGACCCGGAAGCCTCGGTTGACGCGAATGTTGCCGTTGTCGTCTTCCCATACCACCCGGAAGGTGACGATGCGGTCCGGTTCGGTCATCCGCTCGAGGATCATGAGGTCCTTATAGACCTGCTTGTCGGCGATGTAGGGAATGATGTCCATCGCCACTTCGTGCACTGCTTGGTGGAATTCCGGCTCGCCTGGGTTACGGCGCCGGACGCCTTCCATGAATTGTTCTAGATCGTCTGCTTGATGAGACATCGCCCCTCTCCCTTAATGTTTGCGCTATCAGGTAATGATAGGCACTAACATCAAAACGCAGGCGCGCGGCGAGTGCAACTCGCCCTAGGCGCCAGCGAGGGTGTCTCGGTAACGGGTCACGGCGCCGTGGAAGCCTAAGAGGAGGGCGTCGGCGACGAGGGCATGGCCGATAGAAACCTCCAGCAGCCCAGGCAGGGTGCGCAGGGGGATGAGGTTGTCGAGGTCTAAGTCGTGGCCTGCGTTTACCCCGAGGCCCAGATCCTGAGCGGTTTCTGCGGCTGCGCGGAAGGTAGCGAGGCTCGCCTCCGTGGCGGCCCCCCAGCGGCGTCCGTCAGCCTTGAAGGCTTCGGCGAAGGGCTCGGTGTAGAGCTCGATGCGATCGGCCGCCGTTTCCGGCACCCGAGCGATGGCCTCGGGGCAGGGATCCATAAACAGACTGACCCGGGCCCCCAGGGCCTTAAAGCGGGCGACCAGTGGCTTTAGGGTGGTGAGATCTTCGTCCGTCATGGCCCAGCCATGGTCCGAGGTGAGCTGACCGTCCCCGTCGGGGACGAGGGTCACCTGGGCCGCACGGGCGGCCTCCACCAGGGCCTCAAGGCCCGGATAGCCGCTGTCCCGAGGGGCGGCGAGGGGGTTGCCCTCAATATTGAATTCCGCGCCCGGGTAGGCATCCCGAAGCCAGGCAGCTAGGCGGGGAATATCGTCAACCCGAATGTGTCGCTGATCGGGCCGGGGGTGCACCGTGAGCCCCGCGGCCCCGGCTTCCATGGCCAGGCGCGCAAAGTCCAGGAGCTCCGGGCGGGCGGCGGCCCCCCGAGCGTTTCTGAGTAGGGCGATCTTATTCAAATTGACCGATAGGGCGATCATGGGTTGCGGTCCTCCGGAGCTTTGAGGTGGCCCTTGCGTCCAAGGTAAATCAACATCAGCGCCGTGTAGAGCACGGTCATCCCCATACCGCCAAAGAGCTTATAGCTGACCCAGAAAGCTTCACTGAAATTGTAGGCCACCACCAAGTTCAGCACCGCTGAGAGGGTGAAGGCCCCTGCCCAATACCAGCTGAGCGTCCGCCATACCGCTTCGGGCAGGGACAGCTGACTGCCGAGGAGCCGGGAAAGCATCGACTGTCGCCCGAATAGGTTCCCCCCAATGAGAACGAGGGCGAAGGCCCCATTGATGAGCGTGGGCTTCCACATGATGAAGATCGGATCTTGCAGGTAGACCGTCAGCCCTCCGAACCCAAAAATCACGCCGCTCTGGGCCTGCATTTGAATCCCCACCTTCCCGGCCAGCATTCGATGGGCCGTTGCGGCAATGAGCTGCGCGCCCATCAAGACCCAGGTGGCCGTGATCAAATCGCTGAACTTAAAGGCAATGAAGAAGACGGCGACGGGTCCGAATTCAAGCAGGCTTTTCATGGGGGACCCGTTTTCCTTGAGGGGGGCGGTGTTCGGTCGTCATAATAGTCGATCGGCGGAGGCCTTGCCTCTAGCCAGCCCTGTTCTAAGGCGAAGGTTTATGGCGCAATTCTTTTCCATTCATCCTGAGAATCCCCAGTCCCGGCTCATTAAGCAGTCGGTGGACATCATTGCCCGCGGCGGGGTGGTGGCCTATCCCACGGATTCGGCCTACGCCCTGGCCTGTCGTTTGGAAAATAAAGACGGCCTCGAGCGCATCGTCCGTATCCGGGATATGGACCGGGATCACAACTTCACCCTGGTCTGCCCCGACCTCTCCGTGCTTGCCACCTATGCTAGGGTGGATAACACGGTGTTTCGCGCCCTCAAGGCTCACACTCCTGGGCCCTTCACCTTTATCCTGCCGGCGACTCGGGAAGTGCCCAAGCGGCTGATGCACCCTAAGCGCCGCACTGTCGGGCTACGCGTGCCCTCAAACCCCATTGCCCAAGCGCTCCTGGCGGAGCTCGGCGAGCCCCTCATGTCCTGCAGCCTAGTGCTCCCGGGGCAAGCCGGGCCGGAAACGGACCCCTGGAACATCCGAGAGCTCCTGGAGCACGCCGTAGATCTCGTTATCGACGGCGGCTTTTGCGGCCTCGAGCCCAGCACCGTGGTCGATTTTACCGGGGTGGAGCCGGCCCTGCTGCGGCAGGGTCTTGGTGATGCGTCGGCCATCGTTGAGGGTCCGTAGGGCCCCCTGGCTTTGCTATCATAACGATTGGGGGCGCGCTGCGCCCGTTTCACATGAGGGGTTTTACCTTTGGCCACGGGGGATTGGGATCGTCGCGTGCTTTCCGGCATGCGGCCGACGGGACGCTTACACCTTGGGCACTATCATGGGGTGCTAAAGAATTGGGTGCGTCTCCAGCACGAGTACGAGTGCTTCTTCTTCGTCGCCGATTGGCATGCCCTCACCACGCACTACGAGAACCCCTACGATATCGAGCAGAACTCCTGGGATACGGTGATCGATTGGTTGGCGGCAGGGGTCAACCCGGGTTCCGCCACCATCTTCATCCAGTCTCGGGTGCCGGAGCACGCTGAGCTCCACCTTTTGCTCTCCATGATCACGCCCCTGGGGTGGCTTGAGCGGGTGCCCAGCTATAAGGATCAGCAGACCAAGCTTCGGGAAAAGGATCTCGCCACCTATGGCTTCCTGGGCTATCCGCTGCTTCAGGCCGCGGATATTTTGATTTACCGCGCGGGGCACGTGCCCGTGGGGGCCGATCAGGTCGCCCACGTAGAGCTGACCCGGGAAGTGGCGCGTCGCTTTAACTTCATCTACGGCCGGGAGCCGGGCTTCGAAGAGGCCGCGGAAGCGGCGGTGAAGAAGATGAGCAAAAAGGCCCAGCGCCTTTACAACGAGCTGCGCAAGGCCTACCTCGAGCGGGGGGACGAAGAGTCCCTCGAGCGCGCCCGGGCGCTGCTGGCGGAGCAGCAGAACCTCTCCATTGGCGATCGGGAACGACTTTTTGGGTACCTCGAAGGCGGCGGCAAGCTGATCCTCCCGGAGCCCGATGCGTTGCTCACGGAAACGCCCAAGGTGCCCGGCCTCGACGGCGAGAAGATGTCAAAGAGCTATGGCAACACCCTTAGCCTTCGCGAGGCGCCGGAGGAGGTGGAGCAGAAAATTCGCACCATGAAAACCGATCCGGCGCGGGTGCGGCGGAACGACCCCGGAGATCCGTCCAACTGCCCGGTCTGGGGCCTTCATGAGCTCTATTCCGACGACAGCACGAAGCGCTGGGTGGTAGAGGGCTGCAAGCGCGCAGGCATTGGCTGCCTGGACTGTAAAAAGCCTCTTATCGATGCCATTCGGAGCGAACAAAGCGGCATGCGTGAACGGGCTCGGCGCTACGAGGAGCAGCCAGAACTGGTCAAGGCCATCATTAATGAGGGGGTGGAGCACGCCCGGGACGTGGCTCGGGATACGCTCGAAGAAGTCCGGGCCGTCATGGGATTGACCCACCGGTGAGCGAAGGGGAGGGCGGAAAGCGCCTCGAAACCCTCCGCGCGGCGGGGCAGGCTCAGGGGGAGTTCCCCTTTGCTATCGTCGAAGGGAAGACCGTCACCGAGCTTCCCAAGGATCTCTACATTCCCCCGGATGCCCTTGAGGTGTTCCTAGAGGCCTTCGAAGGCCCTTTGGATTTATTGCTATACCTCATTCGTCGGCAAAATCTCGATATCCTTGAAATTCGCGTGGCGGAAATTACGCAGCAGTACATGCAGTACGTGGAGCTCATGCACGCCATGCAGTTCGAACTGGCGGCGGAGTATCTCGTGATGGCGGCCATGCTTGCGGAAATCAAATCGCGCATGCTGCTGCCCCGGCCCCATCTCGATGAGACGGAGGAGGGGGAAGATCCTCGCGCCGAACTGATTCGTCGGCTTCAGGAGTATGAACGCTTCAAGCAGGCCGCGGAGGACATCGACGCCTTGCCTCGGGTGGATCGGGATGTGTTCCCGGGAAGCGCCACCCCGCCGCCCATCGATCGTCAGCAGCCCCTTCCCGACGTCGAGCTTAAGGAGCTCCTGCTGGCCTTTTCCGAGGTCCTGCGCCGGGCGGATATGTTCCAAAACCACAAGATCAGCTTTGAGGCCCTCTCCACTCGGGAACGCATGGGGGATGTGCTGAAGGCCCTATCCGGGGGGACGAACTTCGTGCCCTTCCAGACCCTGTTCACCGCGGAGGAAGGGCGCCTGGGGGTGGTGGTGACTTTCCTGGCGATCATGGAGCTGATCAAAGAGTCGCTCATCGAAATTGTGCAAAGCGAGCCCTTTGCCCCCATCCATGTTCGGGCTCGGGCCCACGGAAGCTAGGAGACTGCCATCGTGACGATGCCAAGTGCGCTGCTAGAAAATGTTGTGGAAGGGGCCCTGCTCGCCGCAGGGGAGCCCCTATCCTTGGACCGCCTCATGAATCTCTTCCAGATTGATGATGCGGTGGACAAGAGCCAGCTGCGGGAGGCCCTGACGGCCCTTGAGGCGCGCTATGAGCCCACCGGGCTGATGCTGAAGGAGGTCGCTTCGGGGTGGCGCATACAGGTGCGGGAGCAGCTTGCGCCCTGGGTGAGCCGCCTTTGGGATGAACGCCCGGCGCGCTATACCCGAGCCCTCCTGGAAACGCTTGCGCTCATTGCCTACCAGCAACCGCTCACCCGTAGCGATATCGAGCACGTCCGGGGCGTGGCGGTGTCCTCAAACATCGTAAAGACCCTCCTCGAGCGGGACTGGATTCGCATCGTCGGACATCGCGATGTGCCTGGGCGTCCGGCGCTCTATGGGACCACCCGGACCTTTCTCGATTACTTCAACCTGAAGAGTCTCGATACCCTGCCGCCCCTGGCGGAAATCCGGGATCTGGAGCAGCTGTCTAAGTCCCTGGGCCTGCCCCTGGAGGACAGCGATGGGGAAGCAGTGCCCGAGGCCGTGGCCCTTGAGGCCGTGCTGGGGATTGAGGATCCCGGCGTCTTCGAGCGAGAGGCTGGCGTGGCTGAAGAGACAGCCGATGACGCCGCGGATGGCGCCGCTTACGACGACGTCGACGCCGAGCAGGCCCCCCGCTCGTGAGCGATTTAGGGTCGGAAAAGCTGCAGAAGGTCCTCGCCCGCGCCGGGCTTGGATCCCGCCGAGAGTTAGAAACCTGGATTACGGAGGGTCGGGTCCGGGTGAACGGTGAGCAAGCCGAGCTCGGGCGCCGGGTCGGTTCGCGGGATCGCATTGAGGTCGACGGCAAGCTAATCGGCCGGGCCGATGAGCAAGCACCCGCGATTCGCGTGCTGCTCTATAACAAGCCCGTAGGGGAGCTGTGCACCCGCAAGGATCCAGAGGGTCGCCCCACCTGCTTTGATCGCCTACCGCGAGTGAAGAGTGGGCGCTGGGTGGCCGTGGGTCGCCTGGATTACAACACCAGTGGTCTTCTCCTGTTCACCACGGACGGCGCGCTGGCCCATGGGCTGATGCACCCTTCCCAGGAAATCGACCGGGAGTACGCCGTGCGGGTCCACGGCGATGTGGATGAGCTCGTGCTCGAACGGCTCCGTAAAGGCGTGATGCTTGAGGACGGGGAAGCGCGCTTCTCTGACGTCCAGTACTACGGCGGAGAAGGTACGAACCGGTGGTACCACGTGACCCTCATGGAGGGTCGCAACCGGGAAGTGCGGCGCCTATGGGAGTCTCAGGGCTTGGAGGTGAGCCGGCTGAAGCGCGTGCGCTTTGGGCCGCTGGTTCTGCCGTCGACGGTGCTTGCGGGGCGCTGGATGGAGCTATTCCCTCAGGAAATCGAGGCCCTTTACCGCATGCTCAAGCTGCCCATTCCCACTATCGAAGGGAAGCGGGGCCGTATCGGGAAGTCTAAGGTTTTCGTGCCCTATCCGGGCCTGGTTTAGATCCGAGCTCAGCCTTAGCTCAGGCCGAGCATGGCCCGGGCATCGAGAGCTGCGCCATTGAGCGGGAAGTCCTGGGCGGCGCCAAAGCACCACAGGTAGGCCGGAAGGAGGTCCTCCGGGGTTGGCAGGCTCATGGGGTCTTCCCCGGGAAAGGCCTGAGCCCGCATATTGGTGCGCGTGCCGCCGGGGTTCATGGACGCAAAGCGTACCTTCGAAAGATTTTCTCCCTCATCGGCAAAGAGCTGCATCACTGCTTCCGTGCCAGCCTTGCTGACCGCGTAGGCCCCCCAATAGGCCCGGGGCTTTCGCCCCACCCCGGAGCTCGTGAAGAGCACCAGGGGATCCGTGCCCTCTTCCAGCACCGGTAGGAAGGCCTGGGTGAGCAGAAAGGCGCTTTCAAGATTTACGGTCATGACCCGAGAGAACGCGGCGGGGTCGTAGTGGCTCAGAGGAAGGCGGGGCCCCAGCAGGCTGGCGTTATGCAGAAGCCCATCGAGACGCCCAAACTGATTGCCAATGGCGTTAGCCAGCTGCTGGGCATGATCCGCGCGAAAGCCCTCAAGATCCGTGGGCTGAAGGACCGGTTCGGGATGGCCCGCCCCAACGATTTCATCAAAGAGACTCTCTAGCCGATCGAGGTTGCGGGCCAGGGCGATGACCGTCGCGCCGTGGGCGGCGAAGCCCTTGGCCAAGGCGCGCCCGATGCCCTCCGTGGCGCCCGTTATGGCGATGCTGCGGCCGGCCAGCAGGTCCGGGGCGGGGGTGAAGGTATTTAGCGTTGGGTTCACGGGCAATTACCGGGTGAAGTGCATGAGGTAGTTCACATCGGCTCGGGCGTTCAGCCAGGCCTTGCGGCGGATGGGGTCGTAGTGGAGCCCGGCGAGACTCTGGAGGCGCATGCCGGCCCTGCGGCCCAGGCCTGCGAGCTCCGAGGGGCGCAGGAACTTCTCGTACTCGTGGGTGCCCCGGGGCAGTAGGTTTAGGACGTACTCCGCCCCCACTACCCCGAAGAGCCAGGACTTCAGGGATCGATTCAGGGTGGACAGAAACAGATGGCCGCCGGGCTTAAGGCGCTTAGCGCAGGCGGCGACCACCGCGCCGGGATCGGGGACGTGCTCCAGCATTTCCAGGCAGGTGATGACGTCGAAGGGCGCTTCTTCTTCCCCGAGCCCTTCCACCGTGCTGTGGAGGTAGCGAATCTCAAGGCCGCCATCGAGGGCATGCAAGCGGGCCACGGTGAGGGGACCCTCAGCGGCGTCCACGCCTGTGACCTCAGCGCCATGGCGCGCCATGCCTTCGGAGACCAGCCCGCCGCCGCAGCCCACGTCGAGAAGACGAGCGCCCGCGAGGGGCGCGCGGTTGGCGATCCACTGGCAGCGGAGGGGGTTTAAGTCGTGAAGGGGGCGAAAGTCTCCCTCCGGGTCCCACCAGCGGTGGGCCATGGCCTCGAATTTCGCCACTTCCTGAGGGTCGATGTTGTCCTGGGCCATCAGGCGGCTCCCATGCGGTGTTTCCAGCGCTCGGCGCGGCGGACGAGGTCTGCCTCATCGAGGGTGGTGAGGGTTCCGTCCTTCAGGACGGGTTTTCCAGCAATCCAGCAATGGCGCACGGCGCTATCGCTAAGGCTATAGGCCAGCTGGGCTTCGGGATGATAAACCGGTTGGGCCTCGAGGCCCGCGAGGCTGATGGACACCATATCGGCGTCGAAGCCCGGGGCCAGCTGTCCCCGGCGCTCATCCATGGCTAGGACTTCCGCGCCGCCTCGGGTGGCCATGCGGAGGGCCTGGTGCGCGGACAGGGCGGTGGCATCCCCGGCCACGGCCTTGGCCAGGAGGGCGGCCACCTGGAGCTCCCGGAGCATGGAGAGGGCATTGTTGGAAGCTGCGCCGTCCGTGCCCAGGGCGACCCGAAGGCCCGCTTTCAGGAAGCGCGCCACGGGGGCAAAGCCGCTCGCTAGCTTGAGATTCGATTGGGGACAGTGCACCACGGAAACATTGTAGCGGTGGAGTCGCTCGAGGTCCCCGTCGCTCACCTGGGTAAGGTGTACGGCCTGCAGCCGTGGAGAGAGGAGTCCGTAGCGCTCGAGGCTGGCCGTGGGCCGTTCGCCGTGCGCTTTCATGGCGTCCTCGACCTCGGCGGCGGTTTCCTGCAGGTGGATCTGCACCGGCAAATCCAGCTCCTCGGCCAGGGTGGCAATGCGAATCATGTGTTCCGGGGAGAGGGCGTAGGTGGAGTGGGGGCCAAAGGCGACCTGGATCTGCTCGCTGTCCCGGTATTCGTCCCGCAGCGCCAAGGTTTTCTGCAGCCCTTCCTCCGCGCCGGCGGCCCAGGCCGTAGGGAATTGGATCAGGGGGCAGCATAGCTGGGCGCGAAGGCCGGCCTTCAAGGCCACGGAGGCGGCCACCTCGGGGAAGAAGTACATGTCACTGAAGGTGGTCGTGCCGCCCCTAAGCATCTCCGCGGCGGCGAGGGCCGTGCCATCGGCGACGAATTCCGGGTCCACGAAGCGCCCTTCAAGCGGCCAGATGCGCTTCTCAAGCCAGGGGCCCAGGGCCATGTCATCGGCAAAGCCCCGAAAGAGGCTCATGGCCGCGTGGCCGTGGGCGTTGATAAAGCCGGGAAGCAGAGCTTGCTTGGGCAGGGCCTGGCGCGTGGCCTGGGGCCAGCGGGCCGTCAGGGCATCCGCCGGCCCCACGGCGGTAATGCGATCGCCAGCGAGCGCGACCGCCCAGCCCTCTTGGCAAAAGGGCCCCTCATCGGTCATGGGCAGGACCCACTCGGGGCAGAGGACGGTGGTGACGGGGGTGGGGGTCCCTTCCGAGCCGGTCATGGCGTGTTTCCTTTTTTGGGGCGGCGAAGTATAGCCCAAAGTGCGGTTTCTTCGCCCGCCAGGACAAGCACTTAGACGACTTTCCGGCGGCCGCTTGGGGGGCGCCTATGGTATACTTCGCGTTGGCTTTGGGCTGCTCCCGGG
>JADHNT010000059.1 GCA_016779385.1 Pseudomonadales bacterium | reverse complement strand
GGAGGGGAGCACGCACCATGCGAGTCGATGCCGGTTTAACCACCAATCTTGAGGCCGTGCCCGGGGAGATCGCCCGGTTAGAGGAAATGGGCTATAGCGGGGCGCTGACGGCGGAAACGGCCCACGATCCCTTCCTGCCCCTGGCCGTTGCCGCGGGGCAGAGCCGGGAGATTGAGCTCATAACTTCTATTGCCGTGGCCTTCTCCCGGAGTCCCATGACCCTGGCCAACTTGGGCCATGATCTGAATGCCTACTCCCAGGGACGTTTCATTCTAGGCCTCGGGTCACAGATCAAGCCTCATATCACCAAGCGCTTCTCCATGCCCTGGCACGACGCCCCGGCCAAGCAGATGCGCGAACTGATTTCCGCCATGCGCGCCATCTGGGCGGCCTGGTACGACGGCGAGCCCCTGAAGTTCCGCGGCGATTACTATCAGCATACGCTGATGACGCCCATGTTCACGCCTACGAACACCCAGTACGGGGCGCCGAAGGTGTTCCTCGCCGCCGTGGGCCCGGTCATGACCCAGGTCGCGGGGGAGGTCGCGGACGGCATGATCGTCCACGCCTTCACCACGGAAGCGTACCTGCGTCAGGTGACCGTGCCGGCCCTAGAGAAGGGCTTTGCGAAGGCCGGACGGCGCCGGGAAGATTTCCAAATTGCCTACCCCGGCTTTGTGGTGACCGGCAGCGACGAGAAGAGCTTTGCGGAAGCCAAGGCCACCGTGACGAAGCAGATTGCCTTCTACGGCTCGACTCCGGCTTACAAGGGCGTGCTCGATTCCATTGGCGCCGGAGAGCTCCAGGGCGTGCTGAACGCCATGTCGAAGGAAGGCAAATGGGTGGAGATGGGCGAGCTCATTACCGACGACATCCTGAAGGAATTCGCCGTGGTGGCGGAGCCGAAGGACGTAGCGGCGGGCATTCTGTCGCGCTACGGCGATATCGTGGATCGCACTTCTGCGGCCTACAGCACCGTGCCCGTGGCCGAGCAGAAGAAGATCATCGACGCGTTGAAAGTGGGCTAGGGCGCCGTTTCCGCTTCAAGCCGGGCCAGGATGCGTAGCGCCTCGGTCCGGTCCTCACCGCAAACCTCCGGCGACGCCTGGAAGGCCCCGCAGGCCGCCGGGCGCCGCGGATCCTTGAAGAGTCCGCAGCGCAGATCTTCCGAAAGGTGAACGCAGCGTACCCCGGCGGGCTTTCCGCTGGGCATGCCGTGGTACGACGTGACAATGGCAGGGGCGATGCAGCAAGCGCCGCAGCCCGAGCGGCAGGCCATGGCCATAGCTAGGCGGCGCCAAGGGCCTTGGGTAGGGCCCCGCGGTGTTCCTCTTGGAGCGTCGCCCATTCCAGCGCCAGCCAGGGCGTGTAGCGCTCTGGAGTAGCGGCCAATTCCTGCGTGAGCGTTTCTGGAGCGATCCAGCGCCAGGCGCTGATTTCGTGGCGATTCACCCGGGGCCTGGGGGCCGTGAGCTGGCCCACGAACACGTGGCAGTGCTCCCATTCCGCGCCGAGGTCCTGGAACCAGGCGTGGTAGGTGAAGGCGTAAAGCGGCGTGAGAACACAGCTAAGGCCCAGCTCCTGAGCGGTGCGGCGCTGCGCCGCTTCTTCAACCGACTCCCCGGCCCGGGGATGGCTGCAGCAGCTGTTGGACCAATAGCGGGGCCAGAGGCGCTTGCCTTCCGCCCGCCGCTGCAGGAGAACTTCCCCGTGCTCATTGAAGATGAAGACGGAGAAAGCCCGGTGCAAAAGGCCGTCCCCATCGTGGCAGGCGGCCTTATCGAGTACGCCCTGGGCCTCGTCGTTCTCATCCACCAGGATGAGGGGGTCGGCCTCGGAAGACACGATGGGATCGGAGATGGCCTGCACGGACATGGGATATTCTCGGACAGAAAAAAGTGTCAAGCTAAGATAACACGTGCGCTGGCGGTCCCCAAGAACCGAGAGGGGGCGCGGTGCGGGCAAGGCTGGGGGGAGGACTTAGCCATGCACTTCGGTCTCTATGGCATTAATCAGGGTGCCGCCGCCGACCCGGAGGTTGCCGTTGGCCTCGCGCAGTTGGCGGAGGCGCTGGGCTTTGACTCCCTTTGGACCGCGGGGGACCTCGCGCTCCCCGATCCAAAGCCCCACCCCCAGGCTGCGGCGCCGGCCACCCCCGTGGTGCACCCGGCGCTCTGCCTGGGTGCGCTGGCGGAACACACGGATCATATCTTGCTCGTCCTCGGCGCTTCCGAAGGCTGCGCCCGGGACGCGCTGCTTTGGGCGAAGCTGGGGGCTAGCCTCGACCACTGGAGTGAGGGGCGAGGACAGTTGCTCCTGCCCCCGGGCTTCTTTGCCGCTGCGGGGCAGGGCCTGGAGGAGGAATGGCTCGAGGCGCTCCGCAGCCTCTGGGGCAGCGATGTGCCCACGGTGGAGGGTCGGTTTCATCCCCTGAACAATCTTCAAGCGGCGCCCCGTCCGATCCAGGGGGCGCGGCTGCCCCTATGGATTCAGGGTCGTAGCGCGGCCGCCGTGCGGGGCGCCGTGCAAGCCGGGCAGGGATGGCTCTGCCCCGGAGAGGATCTCGAAACCGTTGCCGAAGCTCTGGCCATGCTGACGGAAGAAGAGGCCCGCAGCGAGCGTCCCACCGCGCTCGGTATTCTTGAGGTTTCCCTGCTGGCGAGCGCCCTGCCGTCGCCGGAAGATCTTGAAGCTTACGAGGAATTGGGCATCGACCGCCTCGTGCTTCGCTTGCCTCCGGATCAGGCACCGGTCCTTGAAGCGTTTCTGGAGGACGTCGCCGAGGCATACTTCGACGACTTTCTCGACGAGACAGAGGGCTAGGGCCGAGCGGGCTTCCTAGGGTTCCAGGCTGTCGAGCAACAGCCGTCCACCGCCTTCCCGGGCCTCAAAGTGCCCCCGAACCCCCCAGTGGGCGGCGAGGCGCTCCGGGGTGAATACTGCTGCCGGGGCGCCAAAAGCTTCCCCCTGTCCGCCGGCAAGCAAAAGGACCTGCTCCGCCCAGGGCAGCGCCAGATTCAGCTCGTGGGCGGCCAGGAGAATGCCGTAGCCCGCAGCGGCACGGCGCTCCAGGGCGTTCAGCACTCGCCCCGCATAGCGCCAGTCAAGATTCGCCAGGGGCTCATCGAAGAAGCCCCAGCCGTATTCCGGCACCAAGCGATCAAGCTGGGCTAGCACCCGCGCCATATGGACGAGACGACGCAGCCCCCCGGACAGGGTGGGATAGGGCTGCTCCGCCCAGTCCTTGATCCCGAGCTCCTCAAGGTGGTCCAGGGCATCGCTTGTGCCTACCCCCGCGAGGGCCACCACCTGGGCAGCGCTGAAGGGATGGGCCAGGGCGTTGCGTTGAGGGAGGTAGGCTCGGCGATCGGCCCAGCGCGGGGGGGCCCCGGGGCCCCAGTGCAGCGTCCCTGCGCTTAGCACCACATCTCCGCTTAGCACATCGAGCAGGCTGCTTTTGCCGGCGCCGTTGGGGCCCGCCAGCAGAAGGCGCTGGCCCCGGGGTAGGGTGACCGAGAGATCCTTCAGCCGCGGCTGGCCCGGCCCGGACAGGCTCACGGCTCGCAACGTTAGGGCTGCGCCCGTGATCGTCATGCGCCGTCCTCTGGGCCGTTGCTCAGCTGGCGCCGCAGCAGCCACAGGAAAAAGGGGCCGCCGAGGAGCGCGGTAAGCATGCCCACGGGCAGCTCCGCCGGCGCCAGGAGAAGCCGTGCCAGGAGGTCCGCCAGGAGCAGGAGGGTCGCCCCCGCGAGGGCCGCCTGGGGCAGGCGATGGCGATGGCTCGGGCCGAACCAACGCACGAGGCCCTGGGGCACCATGAGACCCAGAAAACCAATGATGCCGGCCACGGCCACTGCAAGCGCGGTCAGCAGCGTTGCAACGAGAAGGCCCATACGCTGTAGGCGCCCCACGGCAAGGCCATGATGGGCGGCCTCCCGATCCCCTAGCTGATACTGATCCAGCGCCTGCCCCCAGGACCGGGTGAGCAGGAGCACAAGGGGCAGGGTGATCAGCAGAGGCAGGGGACTGAGCCAGTGGGCGTTCGCTAGGGATCCGAAAAGCCAAAAGGTGATGCTTCTTAGGCCGCCGTCCCCCGCCAGCATCATGAGTAGGCCAACGCCAGCGCCACACAAGGTATTGATGGCGATACCCGCAAGGAGGACGCCGGAAAGGTCAAGCTGCGTGCCCCGCTGCCCCAAGCGGAGCACCAGGGCTACGGCCAGGAGCGCGCCGAGAAAGGCGGCCCCCGCCACGGGCACCACGGCAAGGCCCGAAGCGAGGGCCCCCGCCCCGAGGCTGAGCACGGCCGCAGCGCCGAGGGCGGCGCCCCCGGACACGCCGAGGAGCGCAGGGTCAGCGAGGGGGTTCCGCAGGAGCGCCTGGAGCAGCGCGCCGGCCAGGGCTAAAGCCGCTCCTATGAGCGCTGCCAGAAGGGCTCGAGGTAGGCGTAGTTCCCAGAGGATGGGCCAGGCTGCCGGGTCCTCGGCCAGGGCCCAGGGTCGTAGAGGCACGGGCCCGAGCATCAGCGCGGCGCCAAAGGCGAGGAGGAAGGCGAGGCTTAGGGCCTTAAGGCCCGGCGCCCTAGCGTGCTCCAAGATCCTCGGCCTCGGTCACCTTGGCGCGCTCGTAGCGGGTCGCGGGCGTGTTGATCACGGGAATAAGGGGCCCGGCGGCGAGGCCGGTGCGGATCCGCTCTTCGCTGACGGGCTCATAGAGGGTGGAGCGCTGCTCCGCCCGGCGCCCGAGGCCCTCGATGAGCGCACGCATGGCCGCGGGACCCGTTTCCTGCCCGTGCTGCGCCCCGGCAGCGCGGGTGATGGTCTCATTCATGAGGGTCCCGCCGAGGTCGTTGCAGCCGGCCTGGAGCGCCGCGGCGACGCCTTCATGGCCGAGCTTCACCCAGGAGCACTGAATATTTGCAATGAGCGGGGATAGCACGAGCCGCGCGACGGCGTGCGCCAGGAGCGTTTCTCGGAAGGTAGGTCCCCGTCGGGCCCGGCCCTTCAGATATAGAGGCGCTTCCTCGGCTACAAAGGGCAGCAGGACGAATTCCGTAAACCCTCCCGTTTCCGCCTGCAGGGCGCGGACCTTCAAAAGGTGGCGCGCCCAGTGTTCGTAGCGGTCTACGTGGCCGAACATCATGGTGGCCGTGCTGCGGAGCCCAGCGTCGTGGGCGGCTCGCATCACCTGAAGCCACTGGTCGCTATTAATCTTGTCTGGGCAGAGGATGGCCCGCACCTCATCATCAAGGATTTCCGCCGCCGTGCCGGGCAAGGTGGAAAGGCCTTCGGCCTTTAGCAGGGCCAGGTAAGCCTCGAGGGACAGCCCGAGCGTTTCCGCCCCCTGCCAGATCTCGAGGGGTGAGAAGGCATGAATATGCATGTCCGGAGCCGCGCCGCGGACCGTGCGGAGGATGTCCCGATAGGTCTCCCCCGTGTACTCGGGGTGGATGCCCCCTTGTAAGCAAACCTCTGTGGCCCCCCGGGCCCAGGCTTCGTCTACCCGCCGGGCGATTTCTTCTCCAGAAAGATCGTAGGGTCGGCCCCGAAGATTCTCCGCCAGCTTACCCTTGGAAAAGGCGCAGAACTGGCATTTGAAATAGCACACATTGGTGTAGTTAATATTCCGGTTTACCACATATCGCACCGTGTCCCCAGCGTGGGCGCGGCGGAGCCGATCGGCGCTTTGACACACGGCGGCGAAGTCATCGCCGCGGGCCTCGAGCAGGGTAACGATGGCGCTTTCGCTAAGCGCCTCCCCGGCTTCGGCCTGGGCGAGGAGGGCCTGAATCTCACGCCGAGGCATTACGTTGAGGCGCCGCAGTGCCTGAAGATCCCGGGCCGGAGGGGGCTCCATGGCCCCGGGGGTCCAGGCGTCGGTGCGGGCCAGTCCGGCGCCGTCGGCCATGGGCAGCACCCGGGCGGCGATCGAGGGGTCGAGCCAGCGGGTATGATCCTGCAGGTAACGGGGATAAACGGTGAGCCGCTCCGTCAGCTGCTTGCCTGCGGCGAATGTTTCCTCGGCCAGGCGGTCGAGGTGGGGCCAGGGGGCTTCAGGATTGACGAAATCCGGGGTCACGGGAGACACCCCGCCCCAATCGTTCAGCCCCGCATCCACCAGCTGGGGCAGCACCCCGGGGGACAGATTCGGCGGCGCCTGGATGCTCATGGCGGGGCCGAAGATCAGCCGCGCGACGGCGATGGTCCAGAGGAGCTCCTCCAGGCTCGGCTCTGACGCGCCCGCCATTTTCGTGTCGTCCTTGGCGCGGAAGTTCTGCACGATCACTTCCTGGATGTGACCGTAGTTGGCATGGCTCGCCCGAATGGCGAGGAGGGTCTCGATGCGCTCCCGGCGCGTTTCTCCGATGCCAATGAGTAGGCCCGTGGTGAAGGGAACGGCGGCCCGTCCCGCGGCATCGAGGGTGGCAAGGCGTACCGCAGGATCCTTGTCTGGCGATCCGTAATGGGGCATGCCCTTTTCGCACAGGCGGAGGGAGGTGCTTTCGAGCATCATGCCCATGGAGGGCCCTACGGGCTTTAAGGCTCGAAATTCCTCGTCGCTCAGGGTGCCGGGATTCAGGTGGGGCAGCAGCCCGGTTTCGGACAGGACCCGCTCCGCGACGTGAGCCAGGTAGGCCGCGGTGCTTGGGAAGCCAAGGGTCTCGAGGGCCTCCCGAGCCGCCCGGTAGCGCAGCTCGGGCTTCTCGCCCAGCGTGAAGAGGGCTTCCTTGCAGCCTGCCGCAGCCCCCTGCCGCGCCGCTTCGAGCACGGCGTCGACGCTCATGTACGGGGCCTGCTGATGCCTTGGAGTGGTGGCAAAGGTGCAGTAGTGGCACACGTCCCGGCACAGGTGAGTCAGGGGAATGAAAAGCTTTTTGGAGTAGGTCAAAAGGGCGCCGAAACCTTCGTCACGCAGGGCGCGCGCCTCGGCCATCATCTCGGAAAGGTCGGTCCTTTCGAGCAACCCGAAGGCGTCTTCCTCCGAAAGGCTGGGAGCTGGAAGGGGCTTGGGCAGGCGGGCGTTCATGACGGTCTCCCTAGGGGGGCGCTACACGGCCGCGCGCGGCGCGGGGATTGCGTCGCTCGCGGCAAAGCGGGCCCACAAGTCGTGTTCGTAGAGAAAGGCGACGGTTCGGGGGGCCAGGCGGCCCTCGGGATCACGGGCAAGGAGGGCCGTGAGGTCATCGGGCTGGTCGAGGTCCAGGGCAAGGCTCGGGCACGTCACGGTGCTGAAGCGGAGCCCCTGGCGCTGAGCTTCTTGGCCATGGGCCTGGGCGCTGCCAACCCCGAAGCGCGGGGTAAAGGCGCCAGGGAGGGGTAGGGCCAGGCCGTTCGTGCCGGCGCCGTGCTGATCCCGGGCAAGGCGTACGTCCCCTCCGGGGGCCGCGAGAAGCGCGAGATCTTCTGTGCTCACGAGGGGCACGTCCGATGGAATGATTACAGCCCGTTCGCAGCCCCGGGCCGCGAGGTCGCAAAGGCCTAGGGTGAGCGCGCCGTTTAGGCCTGCACCGCCGTCGTCCCGCACGGCGAAGCCCTGGGTAGTGCCCCAACGGCGTACGGCGGCGTCCGGACTCAGCACCAGCACTCCGAAGAGCGCTGGGCAGTCGCTCAGCGCCTTGGCCACGTCATCACGCATGGCCTCCGCGAGGCCCGTCCGCTGCTCGCTGGAAAGGATGGCCGCAAGCCGGCTTTTCGCCGCTTGAGGCGCCTTCACGGGAAGCAGTGCCCAGGCCATGGCGGGCTCCTTGGGTGGTAGTGGATGTTTGAAGGCCCCCCCTCGGAGCCCTCAAAACCGATTCAAGAGGTGGGCGGCCCTCAGCGCCTAGGCGCTGAGGGCCGCGCCGAAGCGGAGGGTATGCTCCGCCAGCGCAACCTTGTCGGCCAAACTTAGCATGAGCGTCGGTGCGACGTCAGGCGTGACCCCCGTTTCCCGCACCGCTTCGGCGTGCTCAGCGTCCTGCTGGTCGAGGATGAGGCCGTCGATGATCCCTTCGTAATAGCGGGCAATCGCGGCTGGCGTTTTAGCGATGGCGAGCTCATCCATCAGCTTGGCCGTGGGGCCCTTGACCGCCGCCCCGCCGACTAAGGGGCAAATGGCCACGGCGGGCACGCGGCGCGCCGCCAGGGCTGCGCGAAGCCCAGGGATGGCCAGAAGCGGTGCCACGCTGAGGAAGGGATTGGAGGGACACAAAACGATTAGGCCGAGGGCCGGATCGGCGAAAGCCGCAGCGAGCTCCGGGGACAGGCTTGCGTCCTCGGCGCCGGCATAGGTGATGGCCGACACCGCAGGGGCGCAGCGCTCGCGCACGAAGTACTCCTGGAAGGCGAGCAGGCCTTGGGCCGTGGTCAGCTCGGTGCGCACGGCGCTGTCGCTCATGGGGAGGAGGGTTTGGGGCACCTTAAAGGCCTGCGCTAGGGCAGCGGTCGCCTCCGTGAGCCGGGCCCCCTGATCTAGGAGCTCCCGCCGCCGAAGATGCAGGGCGAGATCCCGGTCCCCGAGCTGAAACCAGGCGGCGCCGCCCAGGGCGCGCAGCGTTTCCAGCGTAGTCCAGCTTTCCCCCTCTCGGCCCCAGCCCTGGGCGGCGTTTGCTTCCCCCGCCAGGGTATAGAGCAGGGTATCGAGGTCGGGGCTGATGGGCAGGCCTAGATGCTCGAAGTCGTCTCCCGTGTTCACCACGAAGGTTAGGGCCTCGGGGGGTAAGCATTGGGCGAGGCCAAGGCCAAGCTTGGCGCCCCCAACGCCGCCGGTGAGGGCAAGGACCTTACCCGGGCTCATCGGAACAGGTCCTCGGAAGCAGGTCGAATGAGGTCTGCCGCCGCGCCGTCCCCAAGCACTCCGGGAAAGCTCCGGAGGAGCACCACCGGCGTGCCTTCAGCGGCTTGCCCCATGATGAGGGACGCAGCCGCCGCGAGCTCGTCGGCGAGGCCCACGACGCTCACCTCGAGGCGACGCCCGTAGCGATCTTCCTGGCCCCGGAGATCCTTAAGGGCCTCGAGTCCCGACGCTCCAAGGGCGATGCCGCAGGTTCCCACGCGCCAGGCCCGGCCAAAGCTGTCATTGATGAGGACCCCCAGCCGCACCCCATGGGCCGCCTCGAGAGCCCCCCGAAGCTCGTCGGCAGAGCGGTCCGGGTCCTTCGGGAGGAGCAGGGCGCTGGCGCCCCCGGCGTCCATCTCGATGTTGGACTGGTCTATACCGGCATTGGCATGTACCCAGCCCCGAAGGTGCTCCACCACAATTACCCCGGGCTGCCCGGCACGCTTTCGCACCACGCTCCGGGATTCCTGGAGGATCAGTGTGACCAGCCGGGGATCCTTACCCGTCTCCTTGGCCAGGGTCTCGGCCTCCGCCGTGGGGGTGACGGTGTCCAGAGCGACCTGCCGCCCTTCCGCCTTGCTGACGATTTTTTGCGCGATGGCGATGACGTCTCCGTCCTGCAGAGTGAGCCCTGCGGCCTCTAGTCCGTGGCCGACGAGTTGGGAGAGGTTATCCCCCGGCTTGACGTCCGGAAGGCCCGGGACGGGCAGCAGGGTCGCGCTCATGGGTCAGTGGACTTCCTGACCGACAATCTTGATTCCAGCGTGAGAGATTTCGCCTTGTCGATTGATTTGAATAAGAATCGAGGTCAGCGCCTCCGCCGCTGCGGAGTTGGCGATGGGCCCCGCGTGCCAGCCACGCATGCCCGCCTCTGCGGCCAGTTCGATGACCTTCTGACGCGCATCCTTCTTGTTCCCAGAGACCAGCACATCGCACTCGATCACTCGTTCGGGGTCCTGCAGCAGGTCCGCGGCGATGTTTTGGAAGGCCGAGACCACGAAGACCTCTTCGCCGAGGAGGGCCTGGGCTGCGGCAGCGGCGCTTCCCCCCTCGGGTAGCTGCACCGTTCCCACCTTCGGGGGCTGGAGCGGAACGGTGACATCGATGACGATTTTTCCGGTCAGGGAACCCTTCACCCCTTCGAGGGTCGCCAGCTGGTGGGCGTAGGGCACGGTCAGCACCACAATATCCCCAGCGGCCGCGGCGTCGGCGTTGTCCATGGCTTCCGCGGCGGTTTCCGGGCTCTGGGCCTTTAAGGCTGTGACCGCTTCCTCGGCCTTCTCGAGGGTGCGGGACCCGATGATGATCCGGTGCCCTGCCCGGGCCCAACGGATGGCCAAGCCCGAGCCCAGGGCGCCGGTGCCGCCGAGAATCGCGATGGTGTGTGCCATGGTCCTACTCCGATCGTTGTGAGGATGGGGGATGAAAAGCGGGCGCCATTATCGTGGAAAGCGTGGACCAGCAAAAGCGTTGCCGTCGAGGTCATCAATTGTGGCGAAACTTTGAAATTCGTTTCAGAAAACGGCCGTTTAAGGCGCTCTTTGATCTAGGTCTATTGAACCGTTGGGCCGATGCTGATCGAATCCACGCCCGAAATCCGGTTTTGGCGACACTTCGGCAAATCGGTGGCGTGGGGCGCGTGGCCCCAGAATTAGCGAGGAATCCCATGGCAGCAAAAGGCAAGCCGCAGAAGAAGGCCGCTCCCGCCCCTAAAGAAGAGGCGCCGATGACCCTGGAAAGCTTCATCGCCGAAGAGTTGTCGAAGGCTCGGCAGCGGGCCCAGCTCTCCCAGCGAGAGGTGGCCGCCCGGGCCGGGCTGACCCAGGCGGCTATCAGCCGCCTCGAGTCCGGGGATCGGCTCCCGCGCTTGGAAACGCTGTTGGCCCTGGCGGAAGCTACGGGTCACGTGCTTGAGCTGCGGCTCAAGCGCCCGCGGCAGGATAGCGCCGGAGGTGCACTCCGTCGCGGTTGAGTTCAGCGGTCTGAGGCTTAGGAAAACCGGCGCCCTGCGCCGGTTTTTTTGCCCAGCCAAAAAAGCAACGGCGAAAAAAAAACCCGCCGAAGCGGGTTTCCTAGAAGGAAAACCCGAGATGCCCTAGGGGAGGAGGGTTGGGCACCCCGGGGGCCACGAACGCTTGGCGCGCGGTGACCAATTCGACGACCTGGGTGCCAAGCCAAAAGGCATTGCCTTTGTGGGGGCTGACCAAGAGCACACGATCAGGTCTGCTACAACGCCCTGTGAGGGGCAAAAAAATACTTACGCTCAAATCAATACAGAAAGCATGCCAAAGCTTTTTGACCGCCTGATGACGGCGAAAAGGGGCCCTACGCGGGCGCGTGGGTCCCTTGGCTTCGCTGACGCTCGGTGTGGCGCCCTGCTCTGGTGCGCGCCAAGGGGGCGGTGCGGGCTTATGGTGCAATCCCGGCTTGAAGCCCCGCGCTCCCAAGGGCGCAGGCAAGGCCGATGAAACCACTGTAGCCGAGCAGACTCAGCGCAGCAGTTCGGCCCCTCGGGTCCCCGAGGGCAGCGCCCAGGGCTCGGGCCACCTGGGGCAGGGCGGAAAGCCCCGCCACGGCAAGGGTCGCTAGGCAGCCAAAGACGTTCCACCAGAGCCAGGAAACCCCTGGCGCCCCCAGCCAGAGGGCGGCGTTAAGGGCCATGCCGGCGACGAGGCCCCGGAGCGCTGCCCGTTCCCCCACGCGAGGGGCGAAGGCCGCGATGAGAAAAAGGGCCAGGAGCGGGCCGTTTAGGAGCGAGCCGATCTTGTTGATGGCGACCAGGACGGAGTCGGCAATGTCTCCGACGTAGAAGGCCAGCGCCACGATCACGAGGCCCCAGAGAAGCGTCAGCGCCTTGGCGATGGGGAGTGCGCCGAAGCGGGCTTCCAGCTGCGCCCCTCGGGGCCAGCGCCCGATGAGATCTTCGCTGGTGGCGGCGGAAAGGGCATTAAGCACGGAGTCGATCGAGGACATGGCCGCGGCGAGGAGGGCCACGATGACGAGGCCCACTAGCCCCGGGGGAAACTGATCGAAGACGAACTGAACCACTGCGAGATTGATATTTGGGGTGCCGTGCTCCGTCACCGGGAGCCGGTCGAGAAAGGTGCCGTCGAAGTTGGCATAGGCCGCGAGGCAGAGCCCCAGGAGGCAGTAGAGCAGCACCAGGGGGAAGCGCAGCAGGCCGTTGTACCAAAGGATCCGCTGGCCCGCGGCGACCGATTCGCTCGCCAGGAGGCGCTGGCTTTGGCTCTGGTCGCAACCGTAGTAGCTGACGTAAAGGAAGAAGCCCCCGAAGAGCATGGGCCAAAAGGCGTAGTCCACCCCGTCTCCTAGGCCCGTATGTTGCAAGTCGAGGCTTTGAACCCGGGCCTCGGGTAAATGGGCGAGCAGCCCAGGGAGGCCTCCGAGCAGGGAAAGGGCGAGAAATAGGGCCAGCACGAGCACGCTCACGAGGACGATGAGCTGAATGACGTCGCTCAAGATCACCGCCCGCATGCCTCCAAGAAGGTCGTAAATCAGGGTCACCGCCGCCAGCAGGGCCACGCAGGCGGTAAAGGAGAGCTCAAGACAGAGGGTTAGTACGAGGGCCATGCCATAAACCGTGACGGCGGCGCCGGCGGCGCGGAACAGTTGGAAGAGCAGGGAAGCCAGCACTCGGCTGCGTACCCCCAGGCGGGCCTCGAGGAAGCTGTAGACCGAGATGGCGCCGTGGCGCCGGAGGGCGGGGTAGAGCGTCAGAAGCAAGAACGCCATCGCGAGGGGTACGGCGAGCTCGTATTGAAGCCAGCCTAAGCCGCCGCCGAGGCTGAAGGCCACGAAGGCCGGCGCCCCCAAGAGGCTCGCGCTTGAGCACTGGGTGGCCATGGTGGACAGGGCCAGGGCGAGGGGGCTGCTGCGGCGGCCCGCGAGATAGTAGGCTTCTCGCGAGGTTTGCTCTGGCGCCAAGCGGACCGCAAGGCAGAGGAGCGCAAAAAGATAGATGGCAATAACGCCCCAATCGAAGGTGGTCATGGTTCTGATTCTCCCTCTGCCTAAGGCATGGGCCCATGGGTAGCCTGCCTGGGCCCACCCCGGGGGAGGCCCAGCGCTTTGGTGATCGGGTCCATCGCCTTCGCACGCAGCTTGCGGGGGTATATGGCGATGCCGCAGCCAGCGATCTGGTGCGCTCCCTGCTTCAGAGCATTGCCGTTACGCAGCAGCAAGCTTTTGAGGTGCAAGCAGGAATTGGACCAGGACGCTGGTCCGCGGCGGATGTTCTCCTGATCACCTATGGCCAAAGCGTCACTCAAGCGGGCCTGTCCCCTCTGGCCTCCCTGCGCGCCTTTTGGGAGCAGCGCCTCGCGCCGCTGGTGAGCGCGGTGCATGTGCTTCCCTTCTTTCCCTCCACCTCCGATGACGGCTTTTCCGTGGTGGACTTTCGCGCCGTCGACCCGGAGCTGGGTGCCTGGGAAGACCTCACGGGGCTGGCGCGCCGGTCCCAGCTGATGGTGGATCTCGTCTTGAACCACGTCAGCCGCGAGTCCCTCTGGTTCATCGATTTTGTGGCGGGGCGAGATCCGGGGCAGCACTACTTCATCGACCTGGACCCGCATACGGACACCGCCGCCGTGGTGCGTCCGCGAACCTCGCCCCTGCTGGTGCCCGTCCACACCTATCGGGGGGTGCGCCACGTCTGGGCCACCTTCAGCGAAGATCAGATTGATTTGAACTTGGCCAACCCTCAAGTGTTTCTGGAGCTGGCCCGGGCGCTTCTTTTCTACCTGGCTCAGGGGGCGCGGCTCGTACGCCTCGATGCGGTGGCCTATCTCTACAAGCGTTTGGGAACGGCCTGCATTCATCTTCCGGAAACCCACGCCCTGGTGAAGGCCCTGCGCCTGGTGAGCGAATTGGCCTTTGACCCCGCGGAGGACCCGGTGCTCCTCGTGTCAGAAACCAACGTTCCCCATGAGGAGAACATCGCCTACTTCGGGGAGGGGGATGAGGCCCACGTGGTCTACCAGTTTGCCCTGGCACCTCTCACGCTCCACGCCTTCGTCATGGGGGATCCCACGCCCCTTCGGCGCTGGCTTGCGGCGCTTTCGCCGCCCCCCAAGGGCTGCGCGTTTCTGAATTTCCTGGCTTCGCACGACGGCATTGGGGTGCGCCCGGCGGAGGGCTGGCTCACTCCAGCCCAGTTCGAAGCGCTGGTGGCTCATACCCATCGCCAGGGTGGCTTTGTGAGCATGCGGGCCCTTGAGGGAGGGGGGGAGGCGCCCTATGAGCTCAACATTACGCTCGTGGACGCCCTCGGCGCGGGCCCCCGGGGGGAAAGCGATGGGGTTGGGCCCGTGCGCCTCGCCGCGGCCCACGCCCTCATGCTGGCGCTTCAGGGGATCCCCGCGGTCTATATCCATAGCCTCCTTGCGACCCCCAACGATCTTGCTGGGGTGGAGCGCACGGGGCGCACCCGGTCCATCAATCGCCGCCGCTGGGACCGGGACGCCTTAGAGGTGCATCTTGCTGGAGCGGGCGCGCAGGCTAGCTGGACGCGGTTAGAGACCCTGCTTTGCTGCCGACGTAAGCTGGCCGCCTTTCATCCCGAGGCGCCCCAGTCCGTGCTGGATTTAGGGCCTGGGGTGGTGGCCCTTACCCGCGGCACGGGGCGGTCGCGCCTGCTGGTGCTCGTTAACCCTACGGACCAGCCCCAGCCGGTTGACGCCCTTCCCGGGGCCAGCGGTGCTCCGGTGCTGCGCGACCATTTGAGCGATGCGCCGGTGGATCTGAGCGAGCCCCTGGCGCCCTATGCCTATCATTGGCTTGCCTGGCCGTAGGGACCCTGCCAGAGAGGCGCTGCCAGAGAGGCCCTGCCCTAGGCGGGGCCCCCGGCGTCCTGCGCATCCTGGCTGACCGCACTGCGTAGCTTCTCGAAGATGTCCGGATCCGCGCTTTGGATTCGATTCCAGCTGGGAATGAAGGGCGTTTCCTGGGGGCGCTCGAGGAAGCGCTCCCCGGCGCTTAGGATATTGGCGGAAAATAGCTCTACGGCCCGTTCCTCCCCATCCCGGTCCAGGGTGAGGCCGTTCATGATGGCATCGTGATAGTAGGCCTCGAGGAAATCCAGGGCCTGGCGGTAGTAGGTGGCCTTGAGGGTGCGGATGCTTTCCGCGCTGAACACCACCCCTTGGGTAGCGAGCTTGCGCAGCACGGCTTTAACGATGTCCACGGACATGCGGGAAAGCCCTTTGCTGGCATCGTCTTCCGAGAGCTCCTGGTGCTTGTGGTCGTAATTGTCCGCGACGTCGACCTGGCAGATACGTCGATTCCCGTAATTTCGTTGCACCTCGGAAAGCACGCCAATCTCCAGGCCCCAATCGCTCGGGATGCGGATGTTCGCCAGCACCTCCGTGCGAAGGGAAAATTCCCCGGCCAGGGGATAGCGGAAGCTGTCGAGGTAGGTAAGGAAAGGGCGTTCCCCGTGCATCTCTCGCAGGGCCCGAAGAAGGGGGGTGACGAGGAGGCGACAGACCCGGCCCCCGAGCTTTCCAGCGGCGACTCGGGGGTAGTACCCCTTACAGAAATCGTACTGAAAGCGTGGATGAACGACGGGGTAGAGGAGGCGTGCGAGGAGGGCGCGATCATAGGTCAGGATGTCGCAGTCGTGCAGCGCCACTGCATCCACGAACCCGGTGGCTTGCACATAGCCAAAGCAGTACCAGACGTTGCGGCCCTTGCCGAGTTCTCGGGGTGCGAGGCCCAAAGTTTGTAGCTGTTCGTCGATGCCTTTTAGGCGCGGACCGTCGTTCCAGAGCACGCGGTGGTGCTGGGGCAGGCGGCTGAAATAGTGAAGCGCGTGGGCGTACTGCTCTCGATCCGCGCGATCAAGACCGATCACGATCTGGCTCAGGTAGGGGACCTGGCTCAGCACCTCAACGATGTGGGCTAGGGCCGGACCCTCAAGTTCGGAATAGAGGGAAGGCAGCACCAGGCCCATGGGACGCTGCTTAGCAAAGCCAAGGAGCTCTCCTTCAAGGTCGTCGAGGCTTCGCGTGCCGAGGCCGTGGAGGGTGGCGATGGCGCCGTTTTGGAAAAAGTCAGACATGGCAACGCTCGCTTATGCGGTGGGGCTAGTTGGGACTCGTTGGGGGTTGGGCGCGCAGCCGCGCCAGCACCGCCGGACCCCAGCCTTCCGGGCCGGGCGCCGGGGCGATGGTCACCCCCTCGGTCCGTTTTAATGCAAGACGGGTTCCATCTTTTCGCGGCATGACCACGGCGAAGGTGGCGGCCTCGAGCATGGCCCGGTCGTTTTCCCCATCCCCCAGGGCCATG
>JADHNT010000058.1 GCA_016779385.1 Pseudomonadales bacterium | reverse complement strand
CTCGCCGGCGCCCTGGCCACGGGCACCCATGGCACGGGCTGGGCCCTGCCGTCCCTTGCGGCCATGGTCACGGGCATGCGTCTGGTGGATGGGGAAGGGCGGGTCCACGTGCTCACCGGCCCCGAGATCTTGGATGGCACCCGGATCCACTTAGGCCTCTTAGGGGTCGTGACGGCCCTTGCCCTTCGCTTGCGCCCGGCTTACGGGCTCGCCGAGCGCAATGCCAAGGTCCCCTTTGAGGCCCTTTTTGAGGGGAGCCATGCGCGCTTCCGCAGCCAGCGCCATGGTGAGTTTTGGTGGATTCCCGCCAGCGATGAAACGATCTTTAAGCAGCTCCGGGAGATTCCTCTTGAGGGGTCCCTAAAGCTCGACCCCTTGCCCTTTGGGGGGGAGGGGGAGCGCTGGGGGCCGGCTTGGCAGATCTTCCCGAGCGATAGGGACGCACGTTTTAATGAGATGGAATACTCCGTGCCCGTCGAGGCCGGGCCGGCCTGCTTCCGCGAGCTCCGGCACGCGCTTTTGAAGGAGTTTCCAAAGCTACCCTGGCCCGTGGAGTACCGCATCGTTGCCGCGGATCGGGGCTGGCTGTCCCCAACCCAGGGGCAGCGGGTGGCAGCGATCTCCGTGCACCAGGACGCGCGCCGTCCCTACGGCCCGCTCTTCGACCGCGTTGAGCCGATCTTTCGAGCGTTCGGCGGCCGGCCCCACTGGGGTAAGCGCTTCTCCCTCGATCGGGCCGCCTTCGAAGATCGCTATGGGGAAAACCTCTGGCGCTTCCGCGCCCTTCGTCAACACTGGGATCCGGAGGGCCGCTTCCTCACCGCCGGCCTCGCCCCCATTTTCGGAGACCCTGCGGATGCTTGAATGGTTTCTTGCCGGTGGCCCCACCATGGTGCCCCTGGTGTTCGCCTCCGTGCTGGCCCTCACCCTGATTTTTGAGCGCCTTCTGGCCCTTCGCGCAGAGCGGGTGTTGCCCGCTGCGCTGCGGGGCCTGACCGCGGAAACCCTGCCACGGGTCGCCCCGGAGGCCCTGGGTAAAAGTCCCTTGGGGCGCTTGCTCGCCGTGGCCCAGACGCGGGGGCCGGGGGAGGGCCTCAGGGGGGCTCTGGAACAGCAGGCGGCGCAGGAACTCCAGGGCCTCGAGCGCTATCTCACCTTGCTGGGGATCTTGGCCATGATCACCCCCCTGATCGGCATGCTGGGCACGGTCCTGGGGATGATCAATGTGTTCTCCAGCCTCGATGCGCTGGAGGGCGGGGCCGGAGCACTCCTGGCCGGCGGTATCGGCGCTGCGCTCATCAGCACCGCCACGGGGCTGACCATCGCGATCCCGGCGCTCATGGCCCATCGTCTGCTGTCCCGGCGGGTGGATGAGCTCATGAACGCCCTGGAGCACTGTCTTGGGCCCTGGCTGCAACCGGAGCCGAGCCCTTGAGCTTTCCCCGCCGGCGCCTCGAGGCTCCCGCTTTAGAGCTTGCGCCCCTCGTGGACGTGCTGTTTTTGCTCCTCGTGTTTTTTATGGTGGCGACGCGCTTCCCCGATCCCCCAGGGGCCCTCACCATCGAGCGCCCCGCGGTCAGCGCCCAGGGCGCCGTTCCCGAGCGCGCCGTGCGCTTAAGCCTCTCCGCGGAGGGGGCTGCGGCTCTGGAGGGCGCGCTGTTGCCTGACGCTACGCCTGCGCGCTTGGACGCCCTCCGCCGGGCCGCGGCAGCGGGCCGCACGGAGCTGAGCTTGGCGGCCGATCAAGGGGCCGCCCATGGCGAGGTCCTCGCCCTCCTGGCGTTGGCGGAGCAGGCCGGCTTTTCATCCCTTAAGCTAGAAACAAAGCACACAGAGGAGGGCAAGCGTGCCCAACCCTAGCGGTCCCTTTCATGTCGTGATTCCGGCGCGCTATGGCTCAAGCCGCCTACCGGGAAAGCCTTTGGCTGCCCTCGGGGATGCGCCCATGGTGATCCAGACCTGGCGCCGGGGTTGCGCGGCGGGGGCGGAAAGCGTGGTCATTGCCACCGATGATGCGCGCATTGAGGCCGTGGCTCGGGACTTCGGCGCCGAGGTGGTGCTCACCGACCCCTCCCATCCGTCGGGTACGGACCGCATCGAAGAGGTTGCCCGGCTTCGCGGTTGGGAAGATGACGCCATTGTTGTGAACCTGCAGGGGGATGAGCCCTGCGTGCCGGCGGTGGTGCTGCGCCAGGTGGCTGCGAACCTCGAGCGCTCCGGCGCCGCCATGGCCACGCTCTGCGAGGCCATCCAGCACCCCGAGGCCTTTCGCGATCCCAATATCGTCAAGGTGGTCATGGATGAGGCGGGGACGGCGCTCTATTTTTCCCGTGCGCCCATTCCCTGGCCCCGGGATCTCGCTGCGGCGGAGGGCGAGGCCGCCTTGCCCACGCCGTGCTGGCGCCACCTGGGGCTCTATGCCTACCGGGTCGGCCTGCTGCGCCGCTTTGTGGCCTGGGTCCCGGCGACGCTCGAGCGCCTTGAGGCCCTTGAGCAGCTTCGGGTCCTTGCCTATGGTGAACGGATTCACGTGGCGGAAGCCTGCGAGGCCGTACCCGGGGGTGTGGATACGCCCGAGGATTTGGCCCGCTTACAGGAGAGCTGGGTGGGGGAGAACGCATGAATCAGCGCTATGTCGTGGTGGTGAAAGCCGATTGCCCCACCTGCCAGCTCATTACGCCGATGCTGGAGGCCCTGGCGCCGCGGGAATCGTTGGCGCTCTGGAGCCAGGATGATCCCGCCTTTCCCGCCGTGCCCGGCGTCCAACACGATGTCACGCTAAAGGCCTCCTTCGATCTTGGCATTGAAATTGTGCCGGCGCTCATCGCCTTCTCCGGTGAAGAGGAAGTGGCGCGCTGTGAAGGTTGGGAACGCGCGGCGTGGCAAAGCATTCTTGAGGACCCATCCCTCGGGGCAGAGCTTCCGCCCCTGCGGCCCGGCTGCGCCTCCCTGTCCGTCACGCCGCCCCACAGCGAGCGGCTGCGCGCGGAGCGCCTCGCCGCGCGACGCGTGACCCTGGGGCAGGATGAGGACATCCAGGAGGCCCTCTTTGATCGGGGCTGGAGCGATGGCCTCCCCGTGGTGCCGCCCACCCCGGAGCGGGTCGCTCGCATGCTGGAAGGCACCACCCGGGATCCGGCGGAGGTGCTGGGGGATGTGCCCCCGAACTTGGTGCCCGTGACCATAGAAAAGGTGGCTGTTAATGCTGTGCTGGCGGGCTGCAAGCCCGAGTACCTGCCTGTGGTGATCGCGGCGGTGGAGGCGGCGCTGCTGCCGCCCTTCTGCATGCACGGGCTTCTGGCCACTACCTACTTTTCCGGTCCCATGGTGGTGGTATGCGGCCCCCTTGCTAAGGCCATTGGGATGAACAGCAGGGGCAATGCGTTGGGGCAGGGGAACCGAGCGAACGCCACCATAGGTCGTGCGCTCCAGCTCGTGATTCGCAACGTCGGCGGCGGCCGGCCCCAGGGCGTGGACCGGGCCACCCTGGGGAACCCTGGCAAGTACACCTTCTGCTTCGCGGAGGACGGGGATCCCCAATGGTCGAACTTAAACGAGGACGCAGGCCTTCCCCGGAACGCCAATAGCGTGACCCTCTTCGCCGCCGATGGGGTGCAGGGTATCGTTGATCAAAAGGCGCGTACCCCTGAGCCGTTGTGCCGCTCCTTTGCCGAGGCCTTGAAAGTGGTCTCCCATCCGAAGATGGTGCAGGCGGCGGACGCCTTCCTTGTGGTATCTCCCGAGCATGCCCGGGTCTTCCACGACGCTGGCTGGAGCAAGGAGACCGTGACCAAAACGCTTCGCGACTATTTGACACGCCCCGGGCAGGAACTCATTCGCGGCGCCGGGGGCATGGAGGAGGGTCTCCCCCGGGCTTTGGCGGAGCGCAGCTTCGAAAAATTTCGGGAGGGCGGTCTTCGTCTCGTGCGCGCAGGGGGGGAGGCCGGCATGTTTTCCGCAGTGATAGGCGGTTGGGGGGCTAGCGGTACCATCGGCAGCAGCCCCGTAACCCATGAGATTCGCCTTTAAAAGAAGGCTTTTAGAAGGAGCATGGCCATGAGCACTGGCTTGGTGGTGATGGACCCGACGGGGGAAAGCGCCCCGGCGGCCCGAACGCCGCTACCCCTCCCCGCTTCCGTAGCGGGGAAGGTGGTGGGGCTTTTAGATATTTCTAAACCTCGCGGTGATGTTTTCCTCGATCACGTCGAAGGCAAGCTCAAGGCTGCCGGGGCTGAGGTGCGGCGCTACAGTAAGCCCACCTTTACCCGCCCTGCGCCTACGGCGCTGCGCCAGCAAATTGCGGAGGAATGCGATCTTGTCCTAGAAGCGCTGGCTGACTGAGGCTCTTGTACGTCGTGCAGTCTGCATGACCTGCGAGATCTTGATCGGCGTGGCGTACCCGGAGCCTTCCTGGCATCCACGGCCTTCGTGGAGGCCGCGGAGGTGCAGGCAGAGGCCCTGGCTTTTCCGGCGCGCCGCTGCTTCGTGCCCCATCCCATCCAGGATCGGACCGATGCGGAGATGGTGGGGTTGGCGGAAGCCGCCTGGGAGGACATTTTGAGGAGCTTGCAGGCACCGGAGTAACCCGGTGCCTGCGCCTATGCACCTTACTTCGGCTGCATCCGAATACCGCCGTCGAGGCGAACGGTTTCGCCATTGAGATAGGTGTTTTCCATCATATGCACGGCAAGGGCCGCAAACTCCGGGGCGTCCCCGAGGCGCTTGGGGAACTGCACCATGTCGATAAGGGGCAGGCGAACCTGATCCGGCGCGCCCATCATCATGGGGGTTTCGAAGATCCCCGGGGCGATGGTGTTCACGCGGATCCCGGTGCGGGAAAGATCCCGAGCGATGGGTAGGGTCATGCCGGCCACCCCAGCTTTGGAGGCGCTATACGCCGCCTGGCCGATTTGCCCGTCGAAGGCGGCTACGGAAGCGGTATTGATGATCACGCCGCGCTCGCCGTCTTCGTCGTCCGGGGTATTCTTCGCCATGGCTTCTGCGCACAAGCGAAGGACGTTGAAGGTGCCGATGAGGTTCACGCCGAGCACGAAGTTGAAGGTTGCTAGGGGCATGGCGCCATCCCGGCCTAGGGTCCGAGCGGCGGCGCCCACGCCAGCGCAGTTCACGTTGATGTGGATGGCCCCAAAGGCTTCGAGGGTGCCGGCGATGGCTGCCTTCACCGACTCTTCATCGGAAACGTTCACAGCGAAGGCCTTCGCCGTCGGGCCCAGGGCTTCGGCCGTTGCATTGGCGAGCTGCTCATTGAGGTCAAAAATGGCGACCTTGCCGCCCGCGGCGATCACTTTCTCGGCGGTAGCACGACCCAGGCCCGAGGCCCCTCCGGTAATGACGGCAACTTTGTTCTCAAGCTTCATAAGGCCCATCTCTCCCTGTGGAATGAAAAACTGGCCCGCCCCAGCGCGGGGCACGGACGGGGGGCGCCAGTGTACCTTAAGCGGTTCCTCGCGGTGAGCCGACCCCCTCCGCCCTTATGCGTCGATCTCTCGGTTCGCAATACGCTGGCCTTGCCCTGTCGCGCGGAGACCGGGCGCACCCTTCGGAGCCGAAGCGAGGCGCTAGCGGCTTGGGCAGAGGACGCGCCCCGGGGCCCCGTTACCGTACTGGGGGAGGGCTCTAACGTCCTGTTGCCTCCCCGCCTTCCGGGCACGGTTTGGCATCTCGCTGCGCTGGCGCCTCGTTTTGAGCGCCGCGGGCGCGTTGAGGTGTTTGGGGGCGTGTCCCTGGATTCGCTTGTTCATTTGGCTTGCCAGGAAGGCCTTTGGGGTTTGGAAAACCTTAGCGCGATCCCTGGAACGGTCGGCGCTGCTCCAGTCCAGAACGTTGGTGCCTACGGCCAAAGCCTCGATGAGGTGGTCGAAGCCCTCGAGGTGCTCGATCTTCGAACGGGCCAGTGCGCGTGGTGGACAGCGAGGGAGTGCGACTTTTCCTATCGCGACTCGCGCTTTCGCGGAAGCCTCGGTGCCTATCTAGTGCTGACGCTGCGCCTTCGGCTGCACCGCGGTGGCCATCCCGTGCTGAGCTACGCCGGGGTCGAGGCACGTCTGGCGCAGAGCCTCTCCCCTGGGGCCCAAGCGCGGCCGAGCGATCTCGCCGAAGCCGTGCGCGCTTTGCGTGCGGAAAAGCTTCCGGACTGGCATCGACTTCCGAACGTGGGAAGCTTTTTTAAGAACCCCCAGCTTTCTCCCGAGGCCTTTCAGCAGCTGAGCGCCCGGGCCCCGGAGCTTGCCTTGCGATCCTTTACGTCGTCCGGTGGCAAGGTTTCTGCGGCGGCGCTGATTCAGGGTGCAGGGTGGCGCGGTCGACGTCGGGGCCCCGTGGGCATGGCGCAGCAGCACGCGCTAGTGCTGGTGAATTACGGGGGCGCGTCTCGAGACGATGTGGACTGGTTGGCTGGGTCAGTGCAGGCAAGCGTCTACGCGCGCTATGGGGTTCGCCTGGAACGGGAGCCGCTGCATTTATAGGAGAGGGAGCGGCCGAGCCCCGGGTGGGGCTCGGCGCTTCTAGGCTTACTCCGCGGCGGCGCGTTGCTGCCGCGGATCGTTGGCCGCCCGGGCGCTGGGGATGGCCTCGAGGGGCGCGATGGGCTCCGGGGCCTTCGTCACCGCCGGACGCTGAGGCCGGGCCGGAGCGCCGTCCTCAATGCTCACCACTGGTCGGGCCTCCTGCCCTCCATTCCGAGGGTCGTTAGCGGCTCGGGTGCCCGCTGCGGCCACGGCCGCCCGGGCTGCGGAGGTTGCTTCCACGGTAACCTGAGGGGCCAGAGCTTCCGTTTCGATAGGCGCTTCAGCGGTTTTCGTGGCGTCGTCTGCCTCGAGGGCGAGGGCCCCCTGTCCAGGCTGGGCCGGCGCGGCGACCTCTTCGGCTACCGGCTCGGCGACCTCTTCGGCTACGGGCTCGGCGGCTTCTTCGGCTACGGGCTCGGCGGCTTCTTCGGCTACGGGCTCGGCGGCTTCTTCGGCCACGGGCTCGGCGGCTTCTTCGGCCACGGGCTCGGCGGCCTCTTCGGCTACGGGCTCGGCGGCTTCTTCGGCTAAGGGCTCGGCGGCTTCTTCGGCCACGGGCTCGGCGGCCTCTTCGGCCACGGGCTCGGGGGCTTCTTCGGCTACAGCCTCAGCGACTTCTTCCGCTACCGGCTCGGCGACTTCTTCTGTTACTGGTTCGACGGACAGCGCTGTGTCGGCCGCAGTCATCACGGCTGCAGGCGCTGCCTCGGCGGTGACGTCGCTCGCGCCTTCCGCAGCGGTGTCGGTGCTGGCCTCGGTTGAGCTTTCCGTCGTTGCTGCGTTGTCGGAGTGGCCTCGACCACGACCGCGGCGGGGCCGGCGACGGCTGTTTTCCGGTGGAACGTGAGCTTCCGTGGGCGGCGTGAGATCGTCGTCATCATCCCTCAGATCAACAGCGCTGGCGTCGACGTCGTCATTGTCCTCGGCGCTTTCGTCGGTTTCGTTATTGCCATCCAGGTCCTGATTTCCGTCTTGGGAACGGCGACGGCCTCGACCACCCCGGCGACGGCGGCGGCGACGGCGGTTTCCATCATCCTCCCCCTGACCATCGTTCTCCCCGGCGTTATCAGCGTTATCTTCGTTCTCGGCGCTGTCGTCGGTAGTGGCTTGATCGTTTGCATTTTCGTCGCTCGGCCGTCGACCGCGGCGACGGCGGTTGCTCCGGCCTTCCTGGGCCTGCTCACCGTTGTCCGTGCTGTCGTCGCTGCCTTCCCCATCCTGCGTGTTCGCGGAAGGGCTCCGACGGGGGCGATCGCCGCGACGACGATTCCGCCCGCCGCGGTTGCGGTTGCCACCTCGGTTGCGATCCTCAGAGCTGCGCTGGTCTTCTTTGTTGTCGTCCTGGGTCTTGCTCTCCGAGGGCTCGGGGGCCGATGGGCTGCCGAAGAGGCCCTTGATCAAGCGGCTAAGGAGGCCGCCCTGGGGCGTGGGCGTCGCGACGGGGGCCGCGGGCGCTGCCGCAGCTCCTGCTTGGGCTTGCGCTGGTGCCGGCTGCTGGGGCGCCACGGACTTCACGATGGCGTCCTGGGCTTCGGGTACGGGCGGGGCTTCATAGCCGTTTTCCGTGCTGGCCTCGAGCACCGCTTCCGCCACTTCATGGCTCTCCTGGGCGAGGAGGGCGTCTACCTGATCATCCCGGACCCGCACCACCTCAAAGTGGGGCGTTTCCATATTGGGGTTCGGGACGATCATGATCCGCACACCGTTGCGTGCTTCAATGGCCGTGATGTCGGAACGCTTTTCGTTTAGCAGGAACGAGGCGATGGGCACGGGCACGATGGCCCGCACCCCAGCGCTGCGCTCCTTCAGCGTTTCCTCTTCCAGAATCCGCAGGACGGAGAGGGCTAGGGAGCGCACGTTACGAATCACGCCTTGTCCCGTGCACCGGGGACAGATGATGGCCGTGGTTTCCTCGAGGGAGGGCCGGAGCCGCTGTCGAGACATCTCCATGAGGCCGAAGCGGGAGATCCGCCCCACCTGCACTCGAGCGCGGTCCGCCTCTAGAGCATCACGCATGCGGTTTTCCACCGCCCGCTGATTCCGGGAGGCGTTCATGTCGATGAAGTCGATGACGATGAGGCCGCCCATGTCCCGCAGTCGCAGCTGCCGGGCGATTTCTTCCGCGGCCTCGAGGTTCGTGTTGAGCGCCGTTTCCTCGATGTCCGCGCCCCGGGTGGCCCGGGCCGAGTTGATATCGATGGATACGAGGGCTTCCGTGGGATCGATCACGATGGCGCCGCCGCTGGGGAGGCGCACTTCGCGTTGGAAGGCGGTCTCAATCTGCGTTTCGATCTGATAGCGAGAGAAGAGGGGGACCGGGTCCTCGTAACGCTTGATGCGGTTTTCGTAGCTCGGCATGACCTGCTGGATGAATTCCAGCGCCTGCCGATGTGCATCGGCGGAGTCAATGAGGACCTCTCCGATATCCTGCCGCAGGTAATCCCGGATCGCCCGAAGGATGACGTTGTTTTCTTGATAGATCAGCTGGGGCGCAGGGTTCTCTTCCACGGCGCGGCCGATGGCGTCCCAAATCTGGGCAAGGTAGTCGAGGTCCCACTGGAGCTCTTCGCTGCTCCGGCCCACGCCGGCGGTGCGCACGATCACGCCCATGCCATCTTTGCTTGTCAGGCCGCTCATAGCGTCGCGGAGCTGATCCCGCTCTTCCCCTTCGATGCGACGGGAAATGCCACCGGCACGGGGATTGTTCGGCATTAGAACCAGGTAGCGACCTGCGAGGGAAATAAAGGTGGTGAGCGCCGCTCCCTTGGTGCCGCGCTCTTCCTTATCGACTTGAACGATGAGTTCCTGCCCCTCCTTAACCAGGTCGGAAATGCTGGCCCGGCCTTCGCCGCTTCCGCCTTTCTTCTGGAAGTATTCCTGGGCGATTTCCTTGAGGGGGAGGAAGCCATGGCGTTCGGCGCCGTAGTCGACGAAGGCGGCTTCGAGGCTGGGTTCGACCCGGGTGATGCGTGCCTTGTAAATGTTGGCTTTGGTTTGAACCCGCATGCGGGATTCAATGTCGAGATCGTATAACTTCTGCCCATCAACCAGCGCTACCCGGAGTTCCTCGGGCTGCGTGGCGTTAATTAACATCCTTTTCATGCTGTGCACTCAAGTGAGGGCGTGGCGGGGCTGGCGTTAGGGTAGGGCTCAGGCTCGATGGCGAGACCACGGTTTGCAGGGGCCGAGCGGCGCCATGGGGGCGCGGCTTTGGGCCAAAGGGGGCGCAAACCCCCGAACTGCGCGAGACTTAAGCTGTTGCTTCTTAGCTTCGCTTACCGGCGGCCGCGGCTCATCGCGGCCTGCGCACTATCCTTGACGCCGCGCAACCTTGCGCCAGCGCGTGTACTCTTCGTTGATCGATAGCGCTTTACGCATCGCTATCGGCGTAGCCAGGCTTGTCTTGCCCGGCGTGTTCGATTCCGTCGCGGCGCGTGGGCGCTCGGCGGCGGCGGGTCAGGCGAACACGGGACGGCTCTTCGATCCCAGGGGAGCGAGCGCCGCGGCTGACCTTGATGTAAGGTTAACAGGGTTTTTTAAGTGACTCAATCGAAAGGGAAAAGCAATCACGCTGGGGGTGGCGAGCGTCACAGCGCCCGGCTATACGAGATTGAGTCCGGAGAGGAGGGGCAGCGGGTCGACAATCTGCTGCTTCGGCTCCTAAAAAACGTCCCCAAGAGCCGGGTTTACGCCATGGTTCGAAGGGGTGAGGTACGCCTCGACGGGGGCCGGGTGAAGGTCACCACCCGGGTGCAGCCGGGACAGAAGCTGCGCATTCCTCCGCATCAATCGGCTGAGCAAGGCCCGGAACCCACGGTGCCCGAGGCGCTCCGGAACCAGGTGCGGGACGCCGTGATTTTTGAGGATCGAGACGTGCTCGTGCTAGGTAAGCCCCCGGGGCTTGCTGCCCATGGGGGGAGCGGCGTGCGCTTCGGGGCGCTGGAAGCCCTGAGCCCCTGGCCGGAGGCGCCGGCCCTTGCGCTGGCGCACCGCCTGGATCGGGACACCTCGGGCGTTCTCCTGCTGGCCAAGCGGCGGGCGGCGCTGCGCCACTTGCAGCAGGCCTTTCGTGAGCGCGCAGTTAAAAAGCTTTACTTCGCCGTGGTTGCGGGGGCCTGGCCGGCGCATCTGAAGCGCCTGGAGGCGCCCCTGGAGCGGGTGCTGGCTAAAAACGGGGAACGCTTTGTTCGCGTATCTCAGGCGGGTAAGCCCGCCCGAACGGAGGTTTCCGTGGCCGAACGCCTACCTCGCGCCACTTTGCTGTCCCTGACGCCAGAAACGGGGCGCACGCATCAGCTTCGGGTTCACCTGTCCCACGCGGGCTTTCCGATCCTGGGAGACGAGAAGTATGCGCCGCCGGCGCTACGCAAGGCCCTGGGGGCCGTGCCCGTCCCACGACTGGCGCTTCATGCGCGGGCCCTCACCGTGCCCGCCCGGGACCCGGAGCAGGCGTCTTGGCATTTCGAGGCCCCCCTGCCAGAGGATCTTGAAGCCTTGCTTAGGGCCCTCCGGGCGCAGGGCTAGGGGACGCCCAGGAGGTCGTAAGGAGGGGGTAGCCAAGCTCCGAGGTGAGGCGATGGAGCAGGTTAAGGGGCAGGCCAATGAGGGCTGAGGGGTCAGCCCCTTCCCAGGCCTCGAGGAGTACCGCCCCAAGTCGCTCGGAATACAGGGCGCCGGCGGCGTCTAGGGGCTGTTCCGCCGCAAGGTAGCCGTCGAGCTCGGCTTCCGAAAGTTCGGCGAAGCGCACCCGTACCGCCGCGGCGCCCTGGGCGAGGGCCCCCGTACCGCTATGCACCACCGCCACGGCGCTCTCGAAGGTGATCCATTGGCCCCGGCTAGCAAGGAGCTGGTTCCGAGCCTTTGCCAGCGTACCGGGCTTGTGTAGGAGGTGCTGACCATCGTGGGCAACCTGGTCGCCGCCAATCACGAGTGCGGGGGTCGGACCGGCCCAGCTGGCTGCGACGGCTCGGGCCTTCGCCAAAGCCAGGCGCTGAGCGCGCTGGGTTGGGCCTTCCCCAGGGATGGGGGTTTCATCGACCTGGCTGTCGCGGGTTTCAAAGGGGGCGCCAAGGCGTTCGAGGACCCTCGCACGGTGAGGGGAGCGGGAGGCCAACACGAGAACAGGGAGCACGACGCCAATTCCTGAGTTTTACCTGAAAGCTCAAAAGCTTAACACGATGAAAGGAGGGCTCTGGGCCTTTGACAGGATCGGGGGGCATCCCTATGATTGCGCGCCTGTTTACCCGGGGGCGCGCGATCGTGGTACTGGAACCCTACCGCCTGGCCCGAGAAGACGCTCATTACACGGTTCAGGTCTCCCTTTCCGAGTTCCCGCGCATTGCGCAGGCCCTGGGTGATGAGGAGGAGAGCGGGGCGGTAGCCGTAGACGTTCGCTTCTTCCGGGATGAGGAAGGGCGCGCCTGCGCTGAAGGCACGGTAAGGCTCGACGCGGTCCAGCGCTGCGCGAATTGCGAACGGAAGGAGCCGCTGGGTCTGATCGCGGAGGTGGCCTTGGTGGTGGTGCGCGACGAAGCGGCCCAGGGCCTCTACGCGGGGACCCGAGAACCGATCACGCTTGAGGGAAAGAAGGTTCCCCTAGCTGAAGTATTTGAGGATGACTTGCTTCTGGCCTTGCCGGAGCGGCCCTGCGCGGTACGGGAGGCGCCATGTCCCCACGCCCAAGCGCGATGGGCTGCGGTGCAGGATCAGGGCGCGCCGGAACCGGCGCCCAAGCGGGAGAACCCCTTCGCCGCCCTGGCGCAGCTGAAGGGTGGGGAAGCGCCCAAGAATTAGGTTTTTGTCGGCGGGAGCCGACTTTATTGTGAAGGAGTAGGCAGTCCATGGCCGTTCAACAAAATCGTAAAACCCGCTCCAAGCGTGGCATGCGTCGTTCCCACGACGCCCTTTCCGGACCCACCCTGTCCACGGAAGCCACCACCGGGGAAACGCACCGTCGTCACCACGTATCGGCGGACGGCTTCTACCGCGGTCGCAAGGTTACCAACGGCAAGGACGACTAGGTCCTTCCATGGCCTACGCTCTGGTTTTTCCCGGTCAGGGGGCGCAAAGCGTTGGCATGCTCGACGCCCTCGCGGAGGCCTACCCGGTGGTTCGGGAGACCTTCGCGGAGGCGAGCAGCGCCATCGATCTTGATCTTTGGCGCCTCGCCTCTCAGGGGCCCGCGGAGCTGCTCGATGCCACGGAGCAGACCCAGCCCGTTCTTTTGACGGCATCCATCGCGGCCCTCAGGGCCCTAGCAAGCCGTGGTGCCCTCGCCCCTGCGGCCGTTGCGGGTCATAGCCTCGGTGAGTACACCGCCCTCGTGGCAGCGGGCACGCTGAGCCTGTGCGACGCAGTGCGCCTTGTTCGTCGGCGCGGCTTGCTAATGGCGGAAGCCGTTCCTGCGGGGCAGGGGGCCATGGCGGCCATTCTTGGCCTTGACGATGACGCCATTGCCGAAGCTTGTGCAGAGGCGGCGGGGGACGAAGTGGTCTCCCCAGCTAATTTCAATGCGCCGGGGCAAATCGTGATTGCGGGGCACAGCGCTGCCGTAGAACGCGCCATCGAAGGCTGTAAGGCCCGCGGTGCGAAGCGCGCCATGGCCCTCCGGGTGAGCGGCCCCTTTCATAGCGCCCTCATGGCGCCGGCGGCAGAGGCCTTCCGCGCGGATCTTGAGGCCGTTAGCTTCCAGTCCGCCACCGTTCCTGTTTATCAAAACGTAACCGCTGCGCCCACGCAGGATCCCACGGCACTCCGGGATCAGCTCCTGGTGCAGCTTTCCGCGCCCGTGCAGTGGACGCGCAGTGTGCAAGCCATGGGTACCGCAGGTTTGACGGCGATGGTTGAGTGCGGCCCGGGGGCCGTGCTGGCTACCATGGTGCGCCGGATTGATAAGGCCATTGCTTGCCATGCGACGGGTACCCCGGAGGCGCTAGGCAAAACCCGCGAGGCTCTGGAGGCAGGCCTGTGAGCGAGGCACGCGTCGCCATGGTGACCGGGGCCAGCCGAGGCATCGGGGCAGCCATTGCTCAAAAGCTCGCCGCCGAAGGCTATCGGGTTGCCGGTACCGCCACCTCGGAGGGAGGCGCTGCAGCCATCAGCGAGGCTCTTGGAGACGGGCATTTCGGCGTGGTCATGGACGTGCGTTCGGAAGACTCCGTTGCTGCGGCCCTAGGGGCCGTGGAAGCGGAGCTGGGAACGCCCGTGGTGGTCGTTAACAATGCGGGGATCACCCAGGATAACCTCATACTGCGCATGGGCGCGGAGCAGTGGGCATCGGTGATCGATACCAACACCAACGGCCTCTACCGAGTCACCAAGCCGCTTCTCCGGGGTATGATGAAAGCCCGCTTTGGGCGCATCATCAATGTCTCCTCGGTAATCGCGCGCCGAGGGAATGCGGGGCAGGTTAATTACGCTGCCTCCAAGGGCGCCGTGGAAGGCTTCACCCGAGCCCTTGCTCAGGAAGTGGGTAGCCGAGGCATTACGGTGAATGCCATCGCGCCGGGCTTTATCGAAACGGAAATGACCGCCGCCCTCGACGAAGGGGTGACGGAGCAGCTTCGATCGGCCATTGCGCTCGGGCGCTTTGGTAGTGCGGAGGAAGTGGCTTCCCTCGTGGCGTTCCTTGCAAGTGAGGGAGCCGGCTATATTACGGGGGAGACGATCGCCATTAACGGCGGTCTGTACATGAATTAGAGGCATCGCGCCAGCTTGAAGGGCTCGAGATCGTTCCACTAAAATTGCGACGCATCGTGGCGCCGCCTCGACCTACGGGAGTTAGCTTTCAGATGAGCAGCAGCGTTGAAGAACGGGTCAAAAAACTGATCTGTGAGCAGCTGGGGGTTAAGGAAGACGAAGTCAACGACGACGCTTCCTTCGTTGAAGATCTTGGTGCCGATTCCCTCGACACCGTGGAGCTCGTGATGGCTCTCGAAGAGGAATTCGAAACGGAAATTCCCGACGAGGAAGCCGAGAAGATCACGACCGTTCGCGAAGCGATCGATTACGTCCTAGCGCACCAGTAAATAGGTACGCTACGCGACCTCATGCCGGGGAGGGATGAGGTCGCCGCTAGGGTGCGCCCTAAAGCGCCCTTAGCAGCCTATATGTCCGTCCGCGCCCTGCTCTGGAGCCTCTCCAGAGCTTCGCTGTGGCGTTCACAGGAGACCGACCATGAGCGGTAGACGAGTCGTGGTAACCGGCCTAGGAATGGTGTCGCCCCTCGGGCTCGACGTGGCCAGCTCCTGGTCCGGCATTCTTGCCGGGAAAAGTGGCGCGGCAACCATCGAAACCTTCGACGTGAGCGACTACAGCGTCCAGTTTGCAGCGTCGGTAAAGGGCTTTGACCCCACCGTGTGCATGGATGCCAAGGAAGCGCGGCGCGTTGATGTTTTTGTGCAGTATGGGATGGTAGCGGCCTGCCAAGCCATGGAAGACGCAGGGCTGACTGAGGTTCCGGAAGCCGAAGCGGATCGCTACGGCGTGGCCATCGGCTCGGGCATCGGCGGCATTATGACCATCGAAAAGACCCACGAGACCTTGCTGAAAAGCGGGCCTCGACGGGTTTCTCCGTTCTTCGTCCCGGGCAGCGTCATCAACATGATTTCCGGGAATGTCTCGATCCGCTATGGCCTTCGGGGCCCCAACATCGCGATCGTCACCGCCTGCACGACGGGTACGCACAACATCGGCATGGCCGGGCGTCTCATTCGAGACGGAGATGCGGATGTTATGGTGGCGGGGGGTGCCGAGATGGCGACGTCCCCCGTTCCCCTCGCCGCTTTCTCGTCCATGAAGGCCTTATCTGCTCGTAACGATGATCCTGCGGCGGCGTCCCGCCCCTGGGATCGGGATCGGGATGGGTTCGTCCTCGGGGACGGGGCTGGGGTTCTGGTCCTTGAGGAATACGAGCATGCCAAGGCCCGGGGAGCGACGATCTACGCCGAGCTCGCGGGCTTCGGTATGAGCGGCGATGGCTATCACATCACCAGCCCCCCGGAAGACGGTGCGGGGGCCGTGGCGTCCATGAAGAACGCGCTCCGCTCGGCGGCCATGGATCCCTCCGAGGTGGGCTATATCAATGCTCACGGGACCTCCACGCCCCAGGGGGACATCGCGGAAACCCGGGCCATCAAGACCGTCTTTGGCGAGAAGCCGAAGCTGGCGGTCAGCTCGACCAAGTCCATGATTGGACATCTACTCGGCGCTGCGGGCTCGGTAGAAGCGATCTTTAGCGTGCTGGCCATTCGCGATGGCGTCCTGCCGCCGACGATCAATCTGGATAACCCGGATGATGCTTGCGATCTCGACTACGTGCCTGGAACAGCGCGGGAAGCGCCCGTGAAGGCGGCGCTCAGTAATTCCTTCGGCTTCGGGGGCACGAACGGCACCCTGATTTTCCGCGCCGTCGATTAAGGACCGTGGGGCATCGGTGGCGCCAAGGTGCCCTGATGCTCGGGCTCCTTGGGCTCGGCAGCCTTCTGTGCCTCAGCGCCGGGGCCTGGCTTCTGCGCCAGCCCCTGGCGCTTGAGGGCCCTCTCTGCTTCGACCTGAAGCCCGGCGCAGCCGGCCCCCAGCTCCAGACCGTGCTGAAGGCCCAAAGTGGCTCCGCGGCGCGTCTAGCGCTGCGCCTTTACCTTCGCCTAAGTGGCGTGGGAAGAACGCTCCAGGCAGGAGAGTACTGCCTAGACTCCAGCGAAACCCTCCTTTCCACCCTTTCCAAGCTTCGCCGCGGCGCCGTGCACGAACGGACCCTGCGCATCGGAGAGGGCTGGACCCTTCGGGATTTAGAGCGCGCCCTTGGCGCAGCAGAGCGCCTGGATCGGACCGGGCTTGGGGCCTCCTGGGCGGAGCGGGCGGCC
>JADHNT010000057.1 GCA_016779385.1 Pseudomonadales bacterium | reverse complement strand
CAGCAAATCCACCGGGCCAAGGGCCTGCACCTGCTTAACGAGCGCCCAGACTTCGCCCCGAAGGGAGAGATCGGCGGTGAGGCAGTGCACCACTGTGCCCGAGGCCCGGAGCGGCGCCGCAATCCCTTCAAGGGCCTCAGCCCGCCGGGCCACCAGCACGAGCTCTGCGCCGGCGCCCGCGAGCTGGCGCGCAAATTCCGCCCCAAGCCCCGCAGAGGCCCCGGTAATCAGGGCTCGGCGGCCTGCGTAGGCCTTCGCCGACGCCATAGGCCTAGGGGCTCGGCGCCGCCTGCGCGCCCCGGAGCAGCTTGCCGCGAAGGGCATCATGCCGAGTCAGCACCGCCTCCCCGTCCCGGAAGGCCACGGAACCCCGCTTGATCGTTGCGCGGTAACCCTCAGCGCGCTGAATAAAGCGCTTCCCTCCAGCGGGTAGGTCGTAGGCGATCTCCGGCGCGTGGAGCGCCATGTGATCGAAGTCAATGACATTCACATCCCCAAGGTAGCCAGGTTTGAGCACGCCCCGATCGAGGAGCCCCACCTGCTGGGCCGTTTTCTGCGTCAGCCCGTGCACCAGCCAAGGCAGGGAGAAGCCCTCCCCCCGGGTGCGATCCCGGCCCCAGTGGAGCAGGGTTGAGGTGGGGAAGCTGGCATCGCAGAGCGTGCCGCAGTGGGCCCCGGCATCGGACAGGCCGAAGAGCGTATGGGGATGGCTCATCATGGTCCGAACGTCCTCAAGATCGCCGCCCGTGTAGTTCATGATGGGGAAATAGAGCAGCTGCTTGCCGTCCTTTTGCACCAGCAAATCCAGAAGGTAGCTTTCCGGGGAGACCCCCGCCGCCGACGCCAGGGCCGCCACGGAGGCTTCCGGCGGCGGCTCGTAATTCGGCGTTTCCGCCATAGGGAACATCTTGTGGTAGGCGGTCATGAGGAAGTGCACAAGGATGTTCTGGGGATCCCAGGCGTGCTCTTCCGCGAGGAGTTTTTGCCGGAAAGTGGGGTCGCGCAGGGCTCGCACTTTCTCCTCCAGAGGCGCCTGGCGAAGGGGCTTGTAGGCCTCGTGGAGAATGAAGGGGTTGAGGGTGGCCGTAAGCCCCATCACCACCCCCGTGGGCCGGGGCGGCACCTGGCCTCGCATATTCACCCCGTCGGCCTGGGCCCGGGAGATCTCCGCGAGCACCCGGCTCCAGATCTCCGGGTGCCGGTCATCCTGTTCGATGGTGAGGGATAGGGGCCGCCCCGCTGTCTCAGCCATGCCACGAATGAGGGCAAATTCCGACTCGAAATCCCAGAAATCGGCAATAAGCTGAAGTACGCCGCGATTCGTTTCCCGCAGGGCCCCGGCAATACCCCAAAGCTCGTCCGCTTCGGCCTTAAAGCTCGGCGTATGGTTCCCGCCCCGATCCCGGTGCTTTTCTGTCCGAGATGTGGAGAAACCCAGCGCACCAGCAAGGAGTCCTTCCTTCACTAGGGCGCGCATCTTCGCCACGTCCTCGGCGGTCGCGGCCTCAAGGCGCGCGGCGCGATCCCCCATCACATAGCCCCGCAGGGCGCCGTGGGGAATCTGCAGCCCCACGTCTATTGCCAGAGGAGAGCGCTCCACCGCATCGAGATACTCCGGAAAGCTCTCCCAGCGCCACTGAATGCCCTCGACCAGCGCGGTCCCGGGGATGTCCTCCACCCCCTCCATCAGCTGAATCAGCCATTCGTGCCGCTCCGGGGCGCAAGGGGCAAAGCCCACCCCGCAGTTGCCCATCACCACGGTGGTCACCCCGTGGCCCGTGGAGGGGCTCAGGAAGGGATCCCAGGTCACCTGGCCATCAAAGTGCGTATGGATATCCACAAAGCCCGGCGTGACGAGGTGATCCCGGGCGTCGATCTCCTCGCGCCCGGCCCCAAGCTTTGCACCCACGGCGGCCACGAGGCCGTCCTTGAGCGCTACGTCCATTTCCTGGGCCGGGGCCCCGGTGCCGTCAATCACCGTGCCACCACGAATGACACAATCAAACATCTCATTTCTCCTCCCGAAGGGTTACCCCAAGACTGCCCGCCCCCCTCCCCAGAGACAAGCCTTCCCTGCCGTCGCGTCGCGGGAAGGGGCACGCTATGATCCGGCCTTTATTCACCACTGGGAGAAGGGCTGACCATGGAAATTCAAGGCAGCAACGCGGTCATGGTGGGCGGTGCTTCGGGCATGTGCCTCGCCACGGCGGAAAAATTCGTTGAGCGGGGTGGAAAGGTCGCCATCCTCGACCTAGAGAGGTCCGATGGCGCAGCCGTCGCCGAGCGCCTTGGGGGCCACTTCTTCCCCTGCAACGTCATGGACTACGCCGCCATGGAAGCGGTCATCGGCGACGCCGTGGCAGCCCTCGGCAGCGTCCAGTTCTGTGTCAACACTGCCGGCGGCGGCGTGGCCAAGCGCACCATAGCGAAGGACGGCAGCATGCATCCCCTGGAAGACTTCCAGCGGATTATCGATTTAAACCTCATTGCTTCCTTCAACGTGAATCGCGTTGTCGCCAGCCACATGGCGAACAACGAGCCGAATGAAGTGGGTGAACGCGGCGTCATGATCAACACTGCCTCCATTGCTGCCTTCGAAGGTCAGATCGGCCAAGTGGCCTACACGGCGGCAAAGGCAGGTATCGCCGGCATGACCCTCACCATGGCCCGGGATCTCGGCACCATCGGCGTGCGGGTGATGACCATTGCGCCGAGCCTCTTCGCCACCGGCCTCACCGCCGGCATTCCCTCGGAAGCGGAGCTGCAGCTCACCAAGGACGCGGCCTTCCCGAAGCGCATGGGCCGACCCCATGAATTCGCGACCATGGCGATCGCCATCTATGAGAGCCCGATGATGAACGGCTCGACGCTCCGCGTGGATGGTGGCCAGCGCTTCGCGCCCCGCTAGCAAAAACCCATTATCACCTAGGAGGGATCTCATGCTCGGTTACGTCACCATCGGCACATCAGATATGGCCAAAGCCACGGCCTTTTACGACGCACTACTTGCGGAAATCGGCGCCAAGCAGCTCTTCGGCCAGGACCGCATTAAGTTCTATGGCACGGGCCCCGGGGCCCCCATGCTTGCGGTCTGCATCCCCTACGATCAAGGCGCGCAGGCCTCAGGTAATGGCGTCATGGTCGCCATTCCCGCCCCCGGCCCGGAGGCCATTCAAAACCTCTACGACAAGGCCATGGCCCTCGGGGCTACGGACGAAGGGGCCCCTGGAGAGCGGATTCCAGGCATGTTTTATGGTGCCTACGTTCGTGACCTCGACGGTAATAAGCTCTGCTTCTACGAGATGAAGCTTGGCTAAGCCCTTCACCGCGCCCTGAGCCCAAGGCCCCGGGCGCGGCTTTCCCCCCGCCTTCGACCCACCCTCCCCTTTCGCCGGAAACCAATGGCAAAAATTCCAGTGCAAGAGGAACACCCACGGGATCCGCGCCTTGGGGTACGCTGTGCCTTTACCACAGGGGCGAGGAAACACCATGGACCACTTTTCGGACCGCTTAGCGGTAATCACCGGCGCCGGTACAGGCATGGGTCGGGAGCTCGCCCTGGCCCTCGCGAAGGAAGGCGCGCACCTAGCGCTTTGCGACCTGGCCAGCGATACCCTTGAGGAAACGGCCACCGCCGCCCGGGCCCTCAGCCCAGGCCTTACCGTAAGCACCTTCCTCTGCGATGTCTCCGACGAGGGGCAAATGCAGGCCTTTCAGCGTCACGTGGCCGATGCCCACGACACCGACGCCATCCACCTGCTGTTCAATAACGCGGGCATCGGGGGCGGCGGCACCATCACGGACCCTGCCAGCCGACCCGCCTGGGATAAGACCTTTTCCGTGTGTTGGAACGGCGTGCTCCATGGCGTTCGCTGCTTCATGCCCATGCTCCTCGCCGCTGAGGACGCGCACATCATCAACACCGCGAGCATTAACGGCTTCTGGGCCTCCATCGGCCCGCAAACGCCCCATACGGCCTACAGCGCAGCGAAGTTCGCGGTCAAGGGATTCACGGAAGCCCTCATCACCGATCTCCGGCTCAATGCCCCGCACGTAAAATGCAGCGTGGTGATGCCCGGGCACATAGGCACGCAAATCGTGGCGAACTCCATGAAGGTGCTCCAGCAAGATCCCGCGGGGCTTGATGAGGAGGCCATCGCCGCCGCCCGGGTACAAATGGTGGAGGCCGGTCTTCCCGTAGCCAACTTGCCCGATGACGATATCCGAGGCCTGCTCCGTGCTCGAGCTGCGGAGTTTGAAAGCTCCGCCCCCACCACCGCTGCCGCAGCCGCCGACATCATTTTGCAGGGGGTGCGGGAGAATCGCTGGCGGATCCTAGTGGGCGAGGACGCCCATGCCATCGACCGCCTGGTTCGGGCCAATCCCGAGGGCGCCTACGAACCCGCCCTGGTGGAAGAAATGTACGCCCTGGGGCACTTCAAGGGCCTGGTGCGCAGCGTGGAGTCTAGCTAGGCCCCATGCGCCACCTTAACTATCTCCACCTGCGGCATTTTCACGCCATAGCTAAGGCGGGTTCCGTGGTAGAGGCCGCCCGCGGCCTCTACCTGACACCCCAAACCCTTAGCGCTCAGCTGCGCCAGCTGGAGGAGGACGTGGGCGGCCTGCTTTTCGAGCGCATCGGCCGGGGCCTTCAGCTCACGCCCCTGGGGCAAACGGTGCTGCGCTACTGCAACGAAATCTTTTCCCTCGGCGCAGAGCTGGCCCAGGTGGTGCGCAGCGAGGACCACAGCCAGCCCCTTGCCTTTCGCGTGGGCCTAGGGCAAGACATTGCGAAGGTGCTCGCCCAGCGGCTCTTGACCCCGGCCCTGACCCTTTCCCGCCCCGTACGCTTGCTAGTGCGCCAGGAACCCATCGACGCCCTGGCGGAAGCCCTAAGTAAGCACGAGCTGGATCTTGTGCTCTCCGACGCGCCCCTCGGGGCCACGGCTTGGGGACGCCTGGAAAGCGAAGCCCTCGCCGAAGGCAGCGTCACTTTCTACGCCGCTAATGCCGATGGGCCCCAGGCACCTGAAGCCTGCCTCGGACGCTGGCCTCTCCTGCTGCCCACGGAAGACGCCCCGCTTCGACGCAACCTCGAGCAATGGTTCCATGATCAGGGCATCCACCCCCTCATCGCCGGGGAATTCAACGACAGCGCCTTGCTGAAAAGCTTCGCCATGGCTGGCCTAGGCGCCTTCCCCGCGCCCTCCGCCATCGCCGAAGACCTGAGCGCCATGTATGGCGTGAAGCCCCTGTGTGAAATCCCGGCCCTGCGCCAATGCGTGTATGCGAACTATGCCCCCCGCCGTTCCGATCATGCCGCCGTAAAGGCCCTCCTAAAGACCTAACTTCCCCCTGACTTTGATACGCTTTTTTCGATCTTTTATTAAATTAAAACCTGCTTTTTTCGATAGACCGAATTGGGCACTGTGCCCGCTAACTTCGATCCCTCGGCGCGATCTGACCCATCGCGTCCCCCTGGGCACCCTCAGGCGACGCTTGAGGGTGCCCTCCCTTTTTCAGGCTCCAGCTTTTCCGAATTTCACGGGGCCTTGTCCTTTGACAGAGCCTATGTCAGTTTAGTTAGACACTTCTTGGGGATGCTGGGCCATGGTGGAAGCGGCACGGCTAATGGAAAAACCCGCGGCGGGTCGGCTGCGCCTGATTGCCACGGATGCCCCGCCCCACCGAGATCTCTGCACCGACTGCGGCGTCTCGCGCATGGCCAACCCCAAGGATTGCGCCAGCGCCTGCCAGTTCATTACGCCGGACTATCCCAAGCTGGAACGGCAAGCCCATGGCAGGGTACGGGAAGGGGTGGGCGACGAGGCCTTCTTCGGGGTCACTCAGGCCAGCCACCGGGCGCGCTACACGGGCTCTGCGCCCGGCGCCCAATGGACCGGACTCACCACGGCCCTCGCCGAGCGGGCGCTGCGGGTCGGCCTCGTCGATGCGGTGGTCACGGTAGCCGCGGACCCTCAGGACCGCTGGGCGCCGGAGGCCACCATCGTCACCGAACCGGCCGCGCTCGCGGCCACCCGGGGCATGCGCATGGGCTATGCCCCGGTGGTGGCCGCCGTAGAACACGCCCGAGACCTCGGCTATAAGCGTCTGGCAGTCATCGCCCTGCCCTGCCAAAGCTATGCCCTCCGATCCCTCGAGCCCAGCCTCGGCCTTGAGGCCCTCCACCTCATTGGCACGCCCTGCTCGGACAACACGAGCACGGAACATTTTCACCGCTTTCTGGCCGCCCTCGACCCCCAGCCGGAACGCATTCGCTACCTGGAATTCTGCCCCGACTACCACGTTGAGCTGCGCTACGAAGGGGGGTCCGTGCGCCGCATCCCCTTCCTCCAGCTGCCCCTCCAGGACCTTGGGGATGACTTTTTCCCTCTTACCTGCCAAAGCTGCGTGGACTACACAAACAGTCTGGCTGACATCACCGTGGGGTATATGGCGGGGACGGGGGAGCAGTGGGTGGTGGTGCGTAATGCGCGCGGGGCGGCCCTGCTCGCCGGCCTTGGCGAAAAGGTCGCCCTAAGCCCCCTAGAAAGCCGGGGGCAGCGCCGGGGACCGGTGCAGGGCTTTCTCGAGAATACTCGGCGAGCAGCAGGGGGCTTACCGCTGCGGCGCATGCCAGCATTCTTCCGCCCCCTCATGGGCTGGCTTATGCCCCGGGTGGGTCCCCGGGGCCTCGAGTTCGCCCGGGCCCGGCTGGAAATGAAGGCTATCGAAGCGGTATTGCATCTGCGGCGGGCGCGCCCCGCGCGGCTCCGCCACATGCTACCGCGACACCTCTGGGCCCTGGTGAAGCCCTACGGCTTAAGCCCCAGGGGGGAGGAAGCGAAGGAGACCTAGCTGAACTGCCCGGCCTCGCCCTCAGCCCAGGCCTTTATCAGGTGATGGGCAATGGCCATGGGGCCCGGCACCTTGAGCTGGGGATTACGCTCCGCCAACGCCTTAAGCACCTCGTCCCGAGACACCCAGCGCACGTCGTGCATCTCTTCCGCGTCGATGGTGATGGTTTCGCTCAGGGCTTCGCCGTGGCAGCCAATCATGAGTGATGAGGGGAAGGGCCAGGGCTGGGAGCTGTGATAGGTCACGCGCCCCACGCTCACTCCCGCCTCCTCCCGGATCTCCCGCCGCACCGCTTCTTCGATCGTTTCTCCCTGATCGATGAAGCCGGCCAGGGCGGAAAACATGCCAATGCGCACGAGGGGTCCGTGACTCTGTCCCAGCAGGCAATGATCGCCCCGGCTCACCAGCATGATGGCCACGGGGTCCGTGCGGGGGAAATGATCGGTGCCGCAGGCGTCGCAATGGCGCTGATGCCCCCCCTTCTGCATCACCGTCTGCGCGCCACAGGCGCTGCAGAAGCGATGAGAGCGATGCCAGCCAACCTGAGCCCGTGCCTGAGCAAGGATGCCCGTATCGGCCTGGGGCAGACTCATGGCGGCGCCCCGGGACTCCTGGAAAGCCAGCCCTTCCGGCAGCGCAAGCTCATGATGGGGATCGGCGACCTCCGAAATATCGAGGGTAAAGCAGGGCCGATCCTTGTGGTCGAGTCCCAGGAAGATAGGTGGCTGCTCCACCCCAAGGCGCTCGATGGTCGCCGTATCCAGCCAGCCCAGGGTCGCCGGGCCGAGCCCCGCGTCCACCAGCACATTGAGCTGCCACAGCGGAAGGTAGCGCGACTCCGCGCTGTGCGCCGCCGCGGCCAGCCAGGCGGGATCGCGACGTCGGACATCCGCGCGGTCTAAGGGATTTCCTGCAAAAGTATGATCAACAGCCACCGAGCTCTCCTTTTTCTATGCGCCTCTAGGGTAATGCACTTTGTGGCGGGATTCAGGCCGCAAGCACTGCCCACAGCCAGGCTCCGGCTAGTAACCCAAGGGGAATCGGGGCGAGGGCCCAGCGCGCCCAGGGCCCTGCCGGGGCCGGGCGCAAGGGATTCAGCAGGGTCAGCAGCATCCCCGCGGCAAAGCCCCAGAGATGGGCGCCCACATCAACTCGCTCGTCACCCCCACCGAGGCCAAAGAGCAAAAGCCACACCAGCCCTGCGCCCAGGGGCGCGGCCCAGCGCAGTGCCTCCAGCAGACCGTCTGGACGGTGGGGCGCCCCCTGCTGCAAGCGCCCCACGCCAAAGACGCCAAAGGCCGCAAAGAGCGCCGTGGAGGCACCCAGGGAGCGAAAGCCATCCCCTGCCAGCATGAGGTTCACGCCGTTAGCAAGGCCCGCCGCCAGCACCACAAGGGTCCAGGCGTAGGCGCTGCCTAGCCAGGGGCCTAGGGTGCAAGCCATCAGCACGGCCATGAGAGAGTTGCCGAGAAGATGGGGCACGTCGCCATGAAGGAGCAAAGGCGTAAGGATCCGCCAAAGGGCCCCATCCCGCAGAGCCGCAGCATCGCCCACGCCCCAATCGGTGACCGCCAGGGGCGCAAGGCCCAGACCCGCTAGCCCCGGAAGCAGCCAGAGAAGGGCGACTACGAGAAGGGCTGCGCCCCAGCCCCGATCCCCCTGGGGCCTCGGCAGGATCCGGCGCTGAGGAAGGCCCTCCCCGAGGACGGCCTGGGCCTCGCGCTGTGCAACGTGAGCCCGCTCCGGCGGCACCACTACCCGCCAGCCGTGCTCATCCCGGGCTATCCCGTAAGCGATGCCCTGCGCCTCCAGGGCCAGGCGAACCAGCTGGAGCTGATCCGCGCGGCCACCTCGAGCCACGCTGATCCATGGGGTTTCCAGGGCCTGCGCCCCGCCTTCCTGCCGGTCGCCAGCGCCCTTATGCCCACCCGCCGCGGGGCGGCGATGGGGATGGTGACTCACCACTGGCGCCGAACCCCGTCGTCCTTGAAGGGCCCCACGAGCTCCTCGGTGACCCAGCCGCCGTAGTAGCTACCGGGCTGGGGCGCCACCCATTCGTCTCCCAGGCGACAGCGCAGGGGGGCCTGGGCATAAAAGGCCACCCACCCCGCCAGCGCCCCGTAGGGTGCCGCGGCCTCGGGATAGGTCCAAGCCAGGGCTCCGGCCTCGGGGCAGGCCTTAAGGGCGAAATAGCGCGCCGGCCCCTTCCATTCACAAAAGCTCTGCTGCGGCGCGGGGATTAGCTGGGTCCAAGCGATAGCGCCCTCGGGAAAGTAATAGGCGGGCGGGCTCGCAGTTTCACAGAGCGCAAGCAGGGCCTTGCTGCGGGCGAGGCATAGATCGTCGAAGAAAACCGCCCCTTCCCTCGCCTCGGGAATCAGCGCCGGAGGCCTCGGAAAATCCCACACGGAGCGCTGCCCCGGCCCTGGGGTCTGGGCAAAGGGAGGCCGCTGCCGTCCATCATAGGCCCAGGCCCCAGCGCCCAAGGGCTTATACCCCTGCCAGGAACAGCTTTTGGATGCTGGAGAAGTCGAGGCGTCCAGCGTCCTGCTCAGGACTAGAGGCCTGCTGCTTATGCAGGGTGTAGAGGGATCGGGCCAGGCTGCCCAGGGGCGCGCTCTGCCCCAGCTTCGCCGCAGCATCTAGGGCGAGGCCTAGATCCTTCAGCATGAGATCGACGAGGAAGCCCCCCTCATAGCCCCGAGAAGCCGGCACCCCTTCCATCACCCCGGGGTATGGGTTGTAGACGTTGAGCGCCCAGTTCCCCCCGGAGGACTGCTTCATGATGTTCGACAGCACCGCAGGGTCCAGCCCCTCCCGCACGCCCAGGGCCAGGGCCTCCGCCGTCCCGCTCATGAGCACGGCGAGGAGCATGTTGTTACACATCTTGGCAACCTGGCCGGCCCCCATAGCCCCGGCGTGAAAGATGTTTTTCCCCATGGCTTCCAGCACCGGGCGCGCTTGATCCAACGCGGCGCCATCGCCCCCCACCATAAAGGTCAGCGTGCCCGCCTCCGCGCCACCGACGCCCCCGGACACGGGGGCGTCGAGCATGGCAAGGCCTCGCTGCGCCGCGGCGGCGGCAAGGCTCCGAGCGGTCTGGGCGGCAATGGTGGAACAGTCGAGGAGCAGGGTCCCCGCCGGGAGCTGATCCAGCAGGCAGGCCTGATCCTCGCTGGCCAGGTACACGGCCTCCACGTGGGCCCCGGCGGGGAGCATGGTGATCACCACTTCGGCGCCCTCCACCGCCTCTCGGCTGCTTCCAGCTACCCGGGCGCCAGCCTCGGCCATGCCTGCCAAGGCCGCCTCGCTCAAATCAAAAACTGCCACCCCATGCCCCGCCGCAAGCAGGTTGCGCGCCATGGGGCCGCCCATGTTTCCTAGACCGATAAAGGCAATCTGTGCCATAGCAAGGCGTCCTAAGCAGAAAGATCAGCGAGGGGGTTTTGCGGCCAGGGGCCTTCGAAGTGCGCCAGCACCACCTCCCGGGAAAGGGCGTCGTGGCTGGGTACGGTCCAAGCCGGCTGGCGATCCTTATCGATCAAGAGCGCTCGCACGCCCTCGGGGAAATCGGGACGGCGCGCGCAGTTAGCACCGATGGCGAGCTCGAGCTGGAAGCGCTCGGCAAGACTGAGACTCGGCGCCCGATGAAGCTGCTCCACCACGATGCCGGCGGTCGCGGGGCAGCCCGCTTCAAAGGTGGCGACGGCGTCGCTGAGGGCTTCCGTAGCGCCCGCCAAGCTACGCAGCCCCGCGACGGTGGCGGCGAAGTCGCCCTTGGCCGGGCCCAGGGCCCCATCAATGCGCGCCTGCTCATTGAAGATGGGCGTAGGCGCTTCGGCTTCGGGCAGAGCCGCGAGGGCCCCCTCCAGGGCCTCGGTGGCGACCTCTTCAGCACCCTGGGGAAGGGCCAGCCCCCGCAGAGCCGCCTCGAGCGCCGGACCCGCATCATCGGCAATCAGGTGCGTGCCCAGGCCCAGGGCCCGGGCATCGCCCCCGCGGAAGTGTGTTCCCGTTAGGCCTAGGAAGAGGCCCAGGGTCCCGGGCATGGCCGATAACAGGGTAGTGCCGCCGGCATCGGGGAAAAGCCCGATGGTAATCTCGGGCATGGCCACCCGGCTTTTCGGCGTGACGACGCGAAAGCGAGAGGCCGCCAGAAGGCCTAGGCCACCGCCCATCACCACCCCGTGGCCAAAGCAAAGCACGGGCTTGGAAAAGGTGTGGAGGTCAAAGTCCAAGCGGTATTCGCGCTCGAAGAAGTCCTCGGCGTAGGAGTCCACCCGCCTTCCGGCCTCCTGATTCGCCTTACAGCTGCGATAAAGCGCCTGAATATCACCGCCGGCGCAGAAGGCCCGATCGCCGGCGCCCCGGAGGTAGACCATGGCTACGGCCGGATCGGCACGCCACTGGGCCAGGGCCGCGGCCAGGACATCGACCATGGCCAGATCAAGGGAATTCAGGGTGGCCGGCACATTCAGCGTGGCCACGGCGATATGCCCCGGCCCAGCGCTGGGCCAAAGCTCAAAATCGATGCCCGGGGCATCACTCATGGGGCTCTCCTTGGACGATGGGGCCTTGCAGAAATTGGGCGTCCGGGACGGCGACCAGGGCCTCCCCCTCGTGCAGCTGGGCCTGTACGGGCAGGGCGCGCAGGTCATGCAGTAGGGCCGCGCGCAGCACGCGCACCGGCGTGTCCGGACGCTCGGCATAGACCGGGCTGCCGCAGCAGCGACAAAACACCCGATCCTTCCCCGGAGATGACTCATAGCGGACTAGGAGCCCCTCCCCAGCGAGCAGCACAAAGGCCTCCCTGGGAACGGGAGCACTCAAGTTAAAGGCCGCGCCCTGGGCCTGCTGGCAGGTGCGGCAATGGCAAAGGAACACCGCTTCCGGCAGCGCTCGCAGGGCATAGCGCACGCCCCCGCAAAGGCACCGCCCGGCTTCGGGCAGGGTTTCGCTCATGCGTTACGCCACTGAGGCGAACGCTTCTCCAGGAAGGCGTTAACGCCCTCGCGCTGATCTTCCGTAGAGAACAAATCCACGAAGGCTTCCCGTTCGTGGGCGTAGCTTTCCGCCGGGGGCCCCTTGCGTGCGCGCATGATGAGGCCCTTGCAGGCGGAAACGGCCACAGGACTTTGCTTCCCGACGTTCCCCGCCCAGGCCCGGGCCGTGGCCAGGGCTTCCCCCTTCTCGACCACGGCTTCCACCAGTCCGATGCGCTCCGCCGTTTCCGAGTCGACGCGCTCACCGCACAGAATCATGCGCTTTGCCCAGCCTTCCCCCACCACCCAGGACAGGTTTTGGGTGCCGCCACCACAGGGCAGAAGGCCCACGGTCGCTTCGGGCAGGGCCATCTGCGCATGGCGCTCGGCGATACGCAGATCACAGGCCAGGGCACACTCCAAGCCTCCGCCCATGGCATAGCCGTTGATGGCGGCAATGGACACGCCTCGGTAGGACGCGAGGGCCTCGAAGGCGCGGCCAAAATGCTGCGCCATGGACCGCGCCCGGGCCTTATCGCCATCGGCGAAGACCTTGAGATCCGCCCCCGCGGAGAAGAACTTCTCCCCGGCGCCGGTGACGATCAAGGCGTAGATATCCCGGCTCTTGTTCAGCTGCCCCATGATCGTCTCAAGGCCCGAGAGGCTTTCCTCGTCCCAGACGTTGGCGGCGGGATTGTCGATGGTGAGGATCGCCGTGGCGCCCTCGACGATGAGCTTGAGCTTAGACGTTGGGCTCGCGAGCATACTGTTCCCTCCCCAGAGCGTGAATTAGTGCAGGAGCGCCGCGGCGCCTTCCATTTGCATGCGCCGGGCGATAATCACCCGCATGATTTCGTTCGTTCCCTCCAGAATCTGGTGCACCCGCACATCCCGAAGGTGGCGCTCCAGAGGATATTCCCGGATGTAGCCATAGCCGCCGTGAAGCTGAAGGGCTTTATTACAGACTTCGAAGGCGCGATCCGTGGCGAAGCGCTTGGCCATGGCGCAGTAGAGCGTTGCTTCGGGATGCTCCGAATCCAGCCGGGCCGCCGCCAAGCGCACCATCTGCCGTGCGGCCAGGAGCTCCGTCGCCATGTCCGCAAGTTCGAACTGGGTATGCTGAAAAGCGCCGATGGGCTGGCCAAACTGCTGCCGCTCCCCCACGTAGGCAAGGGTGTGCTCCAGCGCCGCCTGGGCCGTCCCCACGGCGGTGGTGGCGATGTTGATACGCCCCCCGTCGAGCCCCTTCATCGCGATTTTGAAGCCCTCCCCCTCCGCGCCGAGGCGGTAGGTGGCGGGGACGAAGGCATCCTCAAAGGTGATGGCGCGGGTGGGCTGGCTGTTCCAGCCCATCTTCTCTTCCTTCCGCCCGAAGCTGATGCCGGGGGTATGGGCTGGCACCACGAAGCTCGAGACGCCCTTGGCACCGGGCTGAGGGCCGTTCTCATCGGCCACCCGGGCCATCACCACCAGCACGTCTGTATCGCCAGCGCCGGAGATAAACATCTTTTGGCCATTCAGCCGGTAGCCGTCGCCCTCCCGGGTGGCGGTGGTGCGCAGGGACGCCGCATCGGACCCTGCCCCGGGCTCGGTCAGGCAGTAGGAGACGAGGGTTTTCGCTTCCGCCAAATCGGGGCAGAAGGTCGCCTTCGTTTCCTCGTTCCCGAAGCTTGCGATCATCCACAGGGCCATGTTGTGAATGGTCATGAAGGCCGCGGTGGAGGTGCAGCCCTCCGCAAGAGCCTCAAAGATCAGGGCCGAATCGAGGCGCGAGAGCCCAAGGCCCCCGGCGCTCTCCGGCGTGTAGAGGGCCATGAGGCCCAAGCTGCCCGCTTCCCGAAGCACGTCCTTGGGGAAATGCCCCGTGGCGTCCCACTCCGCGGCCTTCGGCGCTAGGGCCTTGGTCGCAAACTGGCGAGCCATAGCCACATAGGCGTCCTGCGTTTGATTGAGTTCAAAATCCATAGCGCCCTCCCTATTTTAGGGCAATGGACATGTTCGGCCCGCTGGTCACCGGCGTGTCATCGAACCAGCGAGCCGTGATGGTTTTGATTTCCGTGTAGAAGCGCGGCGCATCCTTCCCGTAGGCGTGCTGATCGCCGTAGAAGCTGCCGCCCCACCCGGTGAAGGAAAAGAAGGGCAGGGGCACGGGAATAGGGACGTTAATGCCCACCTGGCCGACGTCGATTTCGTGCTGATACTTCCGCGCGGCCCCGCCTGAGCTCGTGAAGATGGACGTGCCGTTGCCGTAGGGGTTTTCGTTAATCAAGCGAATGGCGTCGTCCAGCGTATCCACGGTCATGGCGCAGAGCACCGGGCCAAAGATCTCCTCCCGGTAGATGTCCATCTCGGGCGTAACATCGCTGAAGAGCGTCGGTCCGATCCAATTGCCGTCGGGGAAGCCGGGCACGGTGCAGTCAGAGCCGTCGAGGAGCAGCGTCGCCCCCGCGTCGACGCCGCGCTGAATGAGTCCGTGGATGCGATCCCGGGCCTGGGGCGTAATCACGGGACCATAGGCAGCCTCGGGGTCATCCCAAGCACCGGGCTTAAGCGCCGCCATGGCGTCCCGCACCTCAGGGATCCACTCGGTGGCTTCGCCCACGAACACGGCCACGGAGATGGCCATGCAGCGCTGCCCCGCGGCCCCGCAGGAGGCGCCGATGATGTTCGAAATCACCTGGTCCTTCGGCGCATCGGGCATGATGACCATGTGGTTTTTCGCCCCGGCCATGCACTGAACGCGCTTCAAATTCCCCGCGGCGCGGCGATAAACGTGCTGCCCGACGGGGACCGAGCCCACGAAGGACACGCCTTTGATGTCGCGGTGATCGCACAGGAAGTTCACCTGCTTGGCCGTGCCGTGAAGCACCTGAAGCACGCCCTTGGGCGCCCCGGCCTCTTCGAACAGCTTCGCAAGCAGGTTCGGGGTCATGGGATCCCGCTCCGAGGGCTTCAAAATAAAGGTGTTCCCGCAGGCGATGGCCATGGGAAACATCCAAAGGGGAATCATGGCCGGGAAGTTGAAGGGCGTAATGCCACCGAACACGCCCAGGGGCTGGCGCAGGGAATAGCTGTCGATGCGGCGGGCCACGTTCTCTACCGTTTCCCCCATAAGAAGGGGCGCAATGTTCGCTGCCTGCTCCACCACTTCAATACCCCGCCAAACGTCGCCCTTGGCATCCTCAAAGGTCTTCCCCGTCTCCTGGGCCAGCACGGTGGCGATTTCGTCATGGCGCTCCTTCAACAGCGCCTGATAGCGCAGCATGAGGCGGGAGCGTTCGGGCACGGCAACCTCTTTCCAGCCGGCGAAGGCTGCCTTCGCCGAAGCCACGGCCTGGGCCATTTCCTCATCCGTCGCCACGGGCACTTCGCAGAGGATTTCCTGCGTGGCCGGATTGCGCACGGGCAACCATTCCGTGGTGGTGCTTTGAACGAATGCCCCATCGATGTACTGCGGTAGCCGCTCGGCCATGCCTCTCTCCTTGTGTGCTTAAACCCCAAGGGCTCATCTTAGCGCAGGGGAGCGGGGGCCGGGAAAGGCGCCGGCGCTAGGCGGAGGCGGCGCTCAGCAGGAGCCGAAGCCCCAGCACCAAAAGCACAGCCGCCAGCACGGAGCGAAGCCAGCGCTCCGGGGTTTTCAGGTTGAGCCGGCTAGCGGCATAGGCTGCGGGCAGGGAGCCCAGGAGGAGCCACCCCAGAAGAGCCCAATCCACCGCGCCCCCAAAGGCATAGGCGGCGCCGGTGAGCGCGGCCAGGGGAAGGGCGTGGGCCAGATCGGTGGCCACCAGGCGCTGGGGCGTCATGCGCAGGGGATAAAGCGCGAGGAGCACGGCGCTGCCCAGAGCACCGGCGCCCACAGAGGTCAGGGCCACGGCAGCGCCCATGGCGACCCCGGCGAGCACCGTTAACGGTCCCTGGCGCCCCTTAAAGCGCGCCGGGTCAGCAAGACGCCGGCTCCGCCCGGCAGCGGCCCAGCGGGGGGCGAGCAGCAGCGTAAGCGCGGCCAGGAGCACCATGCCCCCCACCACCGGAAGGAGCCAGGGCATGGGCCGATCATGGCCGCCCTCGGGCTCAAGGAAAAGCACGACCAGCGCCGCCGTCGGCAGGCTCCCTAAGGCAAGGCGCCGGAGCACCTGCCCATCCACCATGCCCGCGGGTTGAAAAGCCCGCAGGGCAGCCAGTTTGGTAAGGGCGGCGAAGCACAGGTCCGTGGCAATGGCCGTAAGGGGCGCAATCGAAAAGCCCAGCATAAGCACCGGGGTCATGAGCGCGCCCCCACCCACGCCGGTAAAGCCCACGAGCGTTCCCGTGAGCGCGCCAACAAGCACAAGAGCCAAGGGTTCCATCATGAGCCACGCTTTGGGGATCGCTGCGAACCTGTCGCATCTTACATAAATTGATTTTTATTTGAAGAAAAATAGATCAGATAATACCATTCGCTCTTATAAGACCTTTTAAATGCAAATCGCGACACTCCCAGTTCTGCGATGCATCGCCCTACAGAGGGAGCCCACCATGGTAGAGCAGTTCCTCACCCCCGGACTCTGGGACCGGGACCGGGTCCAGCAGACCCTTCAGCAGGCCGGCGAAACGGTAACCGTGCGGACCCTTGAACGGCGCATCGAGAGCCTCCCCTTCCTGCCCCCGATCGCGGATGACCGGGATCTGGTCGACGAACGGGGCCAGGTGGTGAGCCAGCTGGTCCTCGGCGCGCTGAAGGAACGGGCCCAGCGCAAGCGCCATCGCGTACTTTACGCCGCGCTTACCCAAGCCCCGTCCGGGCAGCCAGTGCTGGCGCTCAACGATGGACGGGGCGCCCGGCTATGGGTTGTTGGCCCGAAGGAGGCCCTTCCGACAGGCCAGGACGATCTTAAGCAGGTCGCACCCCCCTGGCTCCTAGAGGCCCTTGGCGCCGTGGCCGAGCATGTAAGCAAGCCCCTATTGCTCATTCCCTGGGGTGCTCTAGTAGCG
>JADHNT010000056.1 GCA_016779385.1 Pseudomonadales bacterium | reverse complement strand
AATCCTTGGCTGCTTACCGACGTGCTCCGAGAGGACTGGGGCTTTAAGGGCTACGTCCAGTCTGATTTCTTCGCCGTGAAGAGTACGGCGCCGTCCATGAAGGCGGGGCTGGATCACCTCATGCCTGTGCCGCTTCAATGGGCTCCGGAAAGGCTGGCCGAGGCTCTCGAGGCCGGGACGCTGGTGGAAGCGGACCTGGACCAAGCCCTTCTTCGGCGCTACTCCCAGCAATTTCGCCTTGGGGTGGATCAACGTCCTGTGCTGCAGCGGCCTTTAGATGTGGACGGCGGGGGCCGCGCGGCCCGGGCCCTGGGCGCGGCAGGGGCCGTGCTGCTTCAAAATAACGGCGCCCTTCCATTCCTTGAATCGGTGAAGTCCCTCGTGCTGATCGGAAAGGCGAGCCAGGTCTACGCCCAGCAGGCCGTGGCTGGGGGCGTCGTGGTCGGTAAACCGATGGGTGCCGGTGGGGGAAGCTCGGACGTGGTGCCGCACTATACGGTCAGCCCCCTCGCCGGGTTGGAAGGGGCTTTGGAAGGCTTCAGCCAGGGGGGACGGGTATCCCTATTTCTGATCGATGATGAGAACAGCAATCTGGCTCCGGCACTCGAGGCTGCCAAGGCCGCGGACGCGGTGATCATCATGGCCGGCACCATTGCCGAGGAAAATGCTGATCGGGCCACCTTTGAAACGGACCAGGGCGTGGGCGTGCCCGTGGCCCTGGGGGAGGGCCTTGACTGGTACGCCGGAAAGCCCAACCGGATTAGCAGCGTGGTGCATCGGGACGAGGCTCAGCTGAACCCCGGGCAAAACAGCCGGACCCTTGCCATGATCGAAGCGGTCATGAGCGCGGGGCCGTCCATGGGGCAAAAAACGGCGCTGGTGCTGAAGGACAACGCCGGGGTGGCCCTCCCCGAGGCTCCCTGGCTTCTTGGTGCCCAGGGCCCGGCGATTCTAGAGGTATGGTTCCCAGGGCAGGAGGACGGCAACATCGTCGCCGATCTGCTCTTCGGCAAAGTGAATCCGTCGGGGAAGGCGCCGGTGACCTTCCCGATCGCGGGGCGTAGCTTCCTGGACGCCCTGGCCCCCGAGGCCTACCCGGGGGTGCTTAAGGACGGAAAAGCCGCCGTGAGCTACCTCGAAGGCCGCTACATGGGCTATCGCTGGTACGACGGTAATCGCAGCGGTGGCTGCTCGCTCCAGCCTAACGGCGATAACCCCTGCGTGGCCTTCCCCTTTGGCCATGGCCTGAGCTACACCACCTTCTCCCTAACGCCCTTCTCCCAGCGCTGGGAAGGCGGCGTGCTGAAGCTGGAAACCACCGTAAAGAACCAGGGCGACCGGGCGGGGGCAGAGGTGGTGCAGGTCTATCTTGGTTTTTCGGAACCGGTTCAGCCGCCAAAGCGTCTCGTGGCGTTCCGGCGCGTCGCGCTGGGGCCCGGGGAAGCGCGTACGGTAACGCTCTCCCTGGATCCCAAGGCGTCCCATCATCCCTTCGATGTCTTTGACGATGCTGCTAAAGCCTTCCGCCCTGCGGCAGGGCCCATTACGGTTTACCTGGGGACCTCTTCGTCGCTGAAGGATTTGACCGCTCAGCCTCTGGCGGCTCGGAGGGGGTTATGACTTTTCAATCCGCTGCGCTAAGTGCTCGGGATTTCACTGAAGCCCAGGCTCTGTTGCATGAGAAGGGCTGGACTGATGGCTTGCCCGTGATGTTGCCCACGGAAGACTCGGTCGCCGCCTGCCTTGCGGAAGCGCTAATGCCTCCGGAGCAGCTGCTTGGGATTGAGCCCGTGCGGGGCCGGCCCATTACAGCGGAAAAGGTGGCCATTAATGCCGTCATGGCGGGCTGTGCTCCGGAGCACTTTCCCGCCGTGGTCACCGCTTGGAATGCCATGCTATCGCCCCCTTTCTTACTTCATGGCGCGACCTCAAGCACGGGCGGCTGCGCGGTACTGGCTATCCTCCATGGGCCTCAAATTCGCGAGCTTGGCGCCGGTAGCACCTTTAGCGCCCTGGGAGGCCGGGACCGCGCCCTGAATTGCATTGGCCGAGCCCTGCGTTTGGGACTCATCAATTTGCTCGATGTGCGGCCGGGGGAGGCGGATCGGGCAACCCTAGGCCATCCGGGAAAGCTCGGCTGGTGCCTTGCTGAAGACGAGAATCATACGAGCTGGGAAACGCTCGCTGAGCAGCGGGGCGTTCCTCGGGAGGCCTCCGCGGTGACGGTCATGGCAGCCATGGCGCCGCGGCAAATCATGAATGAGTGGACCACGGCTCCGGAGGAGATCCTTGAAACCTACGCCGCGGAGGTCCGAGCGAACCTGCGGCACTACTCCATTTGGCCTGGGAACTATCTCCTCGTCATTCCCCAGCAGCATCGCACGCATCTTGAGGCGGCAGGTTGGAGCAAGGCCGACGTGCAGCGCTTCGTCTTTGAGCGCGCTCGCATCAAGCGTCGGGAATGGGGGGAGGTGGGCAAGGGCACCGTGGTTCGGGACCGGGGGGATTGGGAATATCCGGCCTTTGAGCGCCCGGAGGACGTTCTCGTGCTGGCGGCCGGAGGCCCCGCCGGGGGCTTTGGGGCGGTGATTCCCCCCTGGCTGGGCAATAAGAGTAGGGCGGTGACGGCCCCTGTCGGCGTATGCATCGATTGCTAGAGGAGGGAAGGTCTATGGCCATACGATTTTTGAACCCCAGCCACGAGGCGCAGGCCCTGGCCTTCACTCCAGCGCCTCGCCCGGCAAGCCTGGTGGGCGCCACCGTGGGCTTCATCTCGAACGGTAAGGAAGGTACGAAGGGCTTCTTCGTCCATCTTGAAGCCTTGCTTCGGGAGCGCCTTGGCGTAGCGGAGGTGCTAGGGCGCACCAAAAGCAATTACAGCGCCCCTGCGGAGCCGGAAATCCTCGCCGACGTAGCGGCATGGGACTTTGCCATCACGGGCCTGGGCGACTGAGGCAGCTGTTCGTCGTGCAGTTTGCATGACGCGATGGCCGCCGAGCGCCTCGGTACCCCCGCACTGGGGGTCATGACGGAAGCTTTTGTGGACGCGGCGGAGGCCATGGCAGGTGCCCTGGGAGACTCTGCCTACGGCTTTGCGGTCATCCCCCATCCCGTAAGCAGCGCAACGGACGCCGGACTTCGAGCCCGGGCGGAAGCGACCCTTCACCAGCTCAGCGCCCAGTTGGGCGTCCAGCCGAAAAGCGTGTAAGCGCCCCTCCACTTTACCGAAAGGGGCGATTACGAAGCGTCCTTTATCCCGCACGCTTGGCGAAAATAGCTGGAGCTGAGCTTGCGATCGGGTTACTCCCTGCTTATCCACAGGGAGATCGCACAATGAAAAAAGCATTCATTATTTTCTCGATGATCTTTGGCAGCGCCATGGCGACCGCGAAGCCTTTGGGAGTTGCTATTTGGGACCCGACGCCAGGAAAGGCGCCGCAGATGATCGCCTCCGCCCAGGCGGCGGCAGAGATTCATCGGAGCCTTGGGGCTACGGTGGCCATGCACCTTGATACCCTTGGTCGGCTCCATTACGTGGTCACCTTTGAGGATTGGGATGGCTGGGCCAGATTCAATGAGGCCCTTCCGACAAGCGATGCTTGGCGCCAGTGGCAGGGCCGGGCCGCTGCCGATCCCGCGGCTAAGCAGGTGGAAAACTATTTCATGGAGGAGGTGGTATCCCCCGAGGCTCCGGGGCGCTTCACCCAGATCTATTTGTGGGAACCGCTCAATGGAAACGTCACCGCTTTTCTGCGTGATGCGCGCCAGGCCCGGGAGATTCACGAAGCCGCTGGCATCGACATCGGGATCAATGTCGACCAGATGAATCGCGTGCACTACGTCATGAGCTACCCTTCCCATGCAGCTTTTGCGGCTCAGCGGAAGTCGCCCAATGCAGATTTTCAAGCCTTTTCCCAGCGCTTCTCAGCGGCGCCCATCGGCCAACTTCTTGAGGTGTATACGGTAACAGCGCTTCCCTAGGGGACGACGAGACAGGAGCATAGCCGTGGTTAGCAGCGTGGAAGTAGAGAGCTTTTCAAGCAGCAGTGAGGTAAACACCCCGCCGAACGCGCGGGTAGAGGCCGTTGTGGTTGGTGGGCATCGGATAATGCGTTTGACTCTGGCTCCAGGATGGCATTGGGGCACGGATGTCCGCCCCGGAGTCGGTACGAATCAGTGTCAGGCCAGTCACCTTGGCGTCATTGTTTCCGGGGCCGTGGAGGTCGTCCACGAAGATGGGACGACGAAGGTTTATCGAGCTGGCGATGCCTATGCCATCGCCCCCGGACACGATGCGCGGGTCCTTGGCGATGAGGTTGCTGTGTGCTTCGAGTTCCAGGGCGCTTGGGGGGAGGCGGGGTAGGCTGTAGGGCCTTTCCTCAGCGCATGAGCTGAGGTGAATGTGTCATAAAAATTTAATGAGGATAATCAATAGACGCGTCAATAAATTGACGATATGGTCTGGCGAGTAAGGGGTGAAGCGAAGCGCACGCCCATAAGGTATGTATGAACCTCAGGGGAGGGGCCATGCTCAGCTTGTCTCAGTTCAGACAGATCGTCGCGCTCTCGGAGCATGGAAGCTTTACCGTCGCAGCGGAAGCCGTGGGCTTATCCCACTCGGCGCTCAGCCAGACTCTGACGCGCCTCGAAGAACATTACGGCGTCCTGTTTTTTCAGCGTCTCGGCCGTACGCTACTGCTGACCCCCGCAGGGCGAGTGTTCTTACAAGCGGCACGGCTGAGTTTGGCGGCGTTTTCTGATGCCGAATTCTCCCTGCGCGCGATCAACGAGGTGCATAGCGGACGGGTGGTTGTTGCTATTGATCCGGTGCTTCGCATGTTCTTGCCGTCGGATTTCTGCCAGCTGCTCAAGCAGGCAAATCCCACCGTGGGCTTAGAGCTGCGCTACGCTAGCTGGGACGTGGCAAGGGTGCTTATAAAAAATGGCCAGTTGAATTTATGGCTTGGGCCCGAGCCCGAAAACCTTGAAGGCCTTATTGAAATTTACGCGCACGGCACGCCCTCGGCGGGCTTCTTTGCAGTCTGGGATTCTCAGTACGCCAGGGGGCGCTACACGGTAGACGCGCTGGTCGGCAATGCCTCTTTGGCCGTTCCGCCGCTTCCGCGGGGCTTTAGCGCCTTCCTTCTTGAGTGCCTTCCCGAGGAAAAGCATGCCGGAGTCACCTCGCGCTCGTCCTTCAGTCTTGTTTCGGACAATATCGAAGATCTCATCTGCTTCGCGCGACAGCCTGATCAGCTTTCCGTCATCCCTTTATGCGCGCTTCCTCAAAGACTTCAGCGGAAATACGGCCTTACGCGGGTACGGGTCGACGACTTTCCTGAAGCCTCCCCGGGAAGAATGGTGCTGGCCTCCTTGGATGGCCTTCCCCTTGACCCGAGCAGCGAATCGCTGTTGAAGCCGCTGGTTGGGATCCTTGAGCGCCTCGGGCAAGAGGACAATGAGGATCGTGTCTCCCTAGCGAGCTAGTCATGCCTTACAGGCACCTTTGATCCGCCAAGGTGTAAGGGCGGCTTACGAAAGATACCGCTGATCTATTCTACTGCCAGGTTTTTGCTTCTCTCCGCTCTTTCTTTTCAGGTTTTCCTTAGCTTGATGTCGTGCCGGGAAACGGCGTCAGCGAAGGATCCAATCATGAAAAGCGTGGCTTTAGCCCTCTTAAGTTTTTTTATCTCTGGGCTTGCGTTAGCAGATCAGAGCGCATTGAACCTCGTACCCCGGCAAGCGCCGGCCACCATGACGGTGACGTCTGTGGTTATTGGGGCAGAGCAAACCCACATCTCTGCGGAAGGAACCATGGGAGCCTACGGCAAGGTCTATGTCACCTACCATTTACATCGAGATGGATCGGCGACCCAGGGATCGGTTTCCGGGGCGGGTCGAGGATTCATTGACGTCGACACCATGGCGTCCGGAACCTTTCGCGGTGCCTGGCGCCGCGAGGGCGCTCGGATTTACATGACGAACGTCGTGAACCTCTCCGACGGATCACAAAATCTCGACATCATCGAGTTCGATGGTCGGGACAACACAATTTCCGTGCGAGCCTACGTCCTGCACTGACCCTCTCGCGGTCCCCTTCGTCCGGGACTCGCTTCCTGCGGGTGGGTCCCGGGCGCCTTTTTTCCCGGCGCCTCGGCTGTGGCCTCAGACGATCTTTGAGGCTCCATCGCCCCAGTACTCATCCCGGAGTAGCCGCTTGTAGAGCTTGCCCGTGGGGAGGCGGGGCAAGGCGTCACGGTAATCGATGGAGCGCGGCACCTTCTGGCGAGATAGGTGCTCCCGAAGGTAGGCCAAGAGTCCCTCTGTGGTGGCGTCGCCTTCGTCGATGCCGGGCATGAGCTGTACCACCGCTTTGACCTCTTCCCCTAGATCGACGTTGGGTACGCCGAACACGGCGGCGTCCGCCACCCAGGGATGGGAGATCAGGAGGTCTTCGCACTCCTGTGGGTAAATGTTGACGCCCCCGGAGATGATCATGAAGGTCTTCCGGTCCGTGAGGTACAGGAAGCTATCGTCATCCACGTAGCCCACATCCCCCACCGTGGTGTGGGTGCCGTCAGCAGAGGTGGCTTCCCGAGTTTTCTCCGGGTCGTTGTGATAGGCGAATTCCGTGGCCGTTTTAAACCAGAGCGTGCCTGAGATCCCGTTCGGCACGGGCTCGTTGTTTTCGTCGAGCACGGCCAGCTCTCCTAGAACGATCTTTCCTACCGTGCCGGGGTGGGCTAACCATTCCTCACTGTTGCAGGCGGCGAAGCCAAGCCCTTCCGTAGCGCCGTAGTACTCATGAATGATCGGTCCCCACCACTCGATCATGGCCTGCTTCACCGCTACCGGGCAGGGCGCTGCGGCATGCACGGCGACCTCGAGGCTCTTGAGGTTATGGGCCCGGCGCTCGTTTTCAGGAAGCTTCAATAGCCGGCTGAACATGGTGGGCACGAGCTGGCTGTGGGTGACGCCGTAGCGCTCGATGAGGGCGAGGTAGCGCTCTGGGTCAAACTTGGCCATCACAATCACCGTGCCCCCGATGCGTAGGGTAAGCCCGACGGCGGCCTGGGGCGCTGAGTGATAGAGGGGCGCCGGGGAGAGGTAGATCATATCCTCCCGGTAAAGCCAGAGATCTCTAAGAAAGTAGTAGAGCGGAAGCATGTCCGCCGGGGCCTGGGCCGGCAAAGGGCGAATGATGCCCTTGGGCCGACCGGTGGTACCGGAGGAGTAGAGCATGGAGGTGCCGAGCCATTCCTCGGCGAGCGGCGCCTCCGGAAAGGCGGCGAGGGCGCGCTCGTAGTCTTGGTAGCGCGTTTCGTCGGGGAGGACGTCCGCGCCGTCGACCACCAGTACGGTCTTGATGCCCGGGCAATCCGCCAACGCTTCCTGCGCCACCGCAAGCTTTTCCCGGGAGGTAATGAGCACCTGGGATTCGGAATTCTGGAGAATGTAAGCGAGTTCGCTGCCCGTCAGATAGGCATTGATGCAGGTGTAATAGAGTCCGCTGCGCTCGCCAGCGGCGCAGGTTTCCAGGTAGGGGAGATTGTTCTCCATAAAAATCGCGTAATGATCTAGGCGCTCGAGGCCCTGCGCTTCAAGGAAGTGCGCCAGGCGATTGGCCCGGGCTTCAAACTCTGAGTAGGTCAGTTGGGCGCCGGTCTCCGCGAGGATGACCGCTGGTCGCTCGGGATGCTGCTGGGCATAAGGTCCTGGATACACGGGTCTTCCCCTCCCCCTAGTCTTTGCCCCTATCCCACCACGCCCCTTTGGGCCATGGCAATGGCTGAGCGGCGCCCACCGCGGCTTGCGAGGGGCCTTTCCCCCTTGCTTTACTGAAGGTCAGTTTGGGAGAGGAGAACCACCGTGACGGAATTTATGCTGAACGGAACGCCGGTGTCGTCGGCGAGCCCGGATGATACCCCCTTGCTATGGGTGCTTCGGGACGAGCTTGACCTTAAGGGTACGAAGTTTGGCTGCGGCATCGCGCAGTGCGGCGCCTGCACCGTTCACCTCGATGGCACGCCTACCCGCGCCTGTGTCCTCCCCGTCAGCGCGGTGGCGGGGCGGCAGGTCACCACCATTGAAGGGCTGGCCTCCGATGCGGGGGAGGCCTTGAAGGCAGCGTGGGTGTCGGAGCAGGTGCCGCAATGCGGCTACTGCCAGTCCGGGCAGCTCATGACCGCGGCAGCGCTGCTGGAGGCCAATCCCTCCCCAAGCGATGACGAGATCGTCAACGCCATGAACGGCAATCTGTGTCGGTGCATGGCCTACGGGCGCATTAAGGCCGCGGTGAAGGTCGCCGCTGGGCGCGGGGAGGGGCAGGCATGAGCCGTCTAATGAACCCCGATCTTTCCCGTCGTCGCTTCCTCGCCGGCGCCGTAGGCGGCAGCTGCATCATGGGCCTGGGGCTCGCCTTGCCCGGTTGCTCGCCAAGGGGTGCGGTGGAATCCCTCGCCGCCGCCCGCCCCGATGCCACCTTTGCCCCTAGTCTTTGGTATGAAATTGACGGCACGGGCGCCACGCACATCTTTATTACCAAGGCAGAGATGGGCCAGCACGTCGGCACTGCGCTGGCGCGCATCGTTGCCGAGGAACTCGGCGCCGCGTGGTCCCAGGTCCGCATTACCCACGTGGATAGCCATCCCAAGTGGGGTGCCATGGTGACCGGAGGCTCCTGGTCCGTGCACACCTCCTTTAAGGCCCTATCTCAGGCCGGTGCCGCTGGGCGCCAGCTTTTGCAGGCAGCGGGCGCCGCGCACCTCGGCGTTCCCGTGGAGGCCTGTACCGTCGCCGAGGGCCAAGTGAGCGCCGGGGGCAAAAGCGTCAGCTTCGGCACCCTCGTCTCCGCCGGCTTACCCGAGGCGGAGCTGTCCGCGGAGGCCCTGGATGCGCTGCCTTTGAAGGCTCCGGAGGCCCGGCAGCTCTTGGGCAAATCCGTGGCAGCCCTGGATATCCCGGCAAAGAGCGCCGGGGAGGCGGTTTACGGTTTAGATGCCACGCTCCCCAACATGGTCTATGCCGTGCCGCTTCTGCCGCCCACGCGCTACGGCAGCGTGCTCACGCGCCTGGAAGATGGCACCGCGGGATCGGTGCCAGGTTTCCTGCAAACGCTGCGCATCGATGACCCGAGTGAGACGATTCAAGGCTGGGGCCTGGTAATCGCGGAGAGCTTACCTGCGGCCTGGAAGGCGGCGGAAAAGGTGAACGCGGAATGGACGCCTGGGCCCACGGCGGCGGTCGATGAGGCCGCCATCCTTGCCGAGGGGACGCGCCTTGCGGACGATCCCGGGGAAGGGGTGCGAGTGGTGGACCACGGGGAGATCGACAGCGTGCTCGCTGGCGCTACGAGGACCCTATCGGCCCATTACCGTACGGCGTCAGCGCTTCACTTCACCCTCGAGCCACAGAACGCCCTCGCCCATTTCGATGAGGCGGGGCATTGCCATATCCACGGGGGCAATCAGTGGCAGTCCTTGATTCTGCCCGTGCTCTCCAAGGCTCTGGGACTCGGGGAGTCGGACATCACGCTCCACCAGTATGCTCTCGGTGGCGGCTACGGACGCCGCCTCTTCGGCGACCAAATGATTCCCGCGGCACTCGCAGCCCGGGCCCTTGGGCGTCCCGTAAAGCTCGTGTTGAATCGGGACCAGGACAGCCGCTTCGACTGCGTGCGTTCCCCGAGCGTCTGCCGCTTCGATGCGGCGCTCGATGCCGCGGGGGATGTGCTGGGCATCGATCATGGGGTGGCCGCCGGCTGGCCCACCCTGTCCATGGCGCCGGGCTTTCTTGCGCCGGGGCTGAATGACAGTGGCCGTTTCGACAGCTTCTCCGTTAGCGGCGCGGACCACTGGTACACCTTGCCCGCGCACCGGGTTCGGGCCATCAACAATCCCCTCGCGCAAAAAACCTTTCTCCCGGGGTGGCTTCGGGCCGTGGGTCCGGGATGGATTGGCTGGGGGGTGGAATCCTTTATGGATGAGCTCGCTCAGGCTCAGGGGGTGGATCCCATCGACTTCCGCCTCGCGCGCCTTGATGGAGCCGGCACCAACGGTGGCGATGGGCCTGCGAATGAGGGGGGCGCGCTGCGTCTCCGGGCGGTCCTGGAAACGGTGCGCGAGCGCTCCGGCTGGGGTCGATCCCTGCCGAAAGGCTCGGGCCTTGGGGTGGCCGTTGCCCATGGCCAGGAGCGGGGCATGCCCACCTGGACTGCCTGCGTGGCCGAAGTGGCCGTTGCCGGCGATGCGGTGTCCGTCAAGAAGCTTTGGCAGGTCATCGACGTCGGCACGGTCATCGATCCCGGTGGGGCGCGAGCGCAGGCGGAAGGGGCCATGCTCTGGGGCCTAAGCCTTGCCCTCCACGAAGGCACGGCCTTCGAAGCCGGGCAAGTGCGGGATCGGAACCTCGATCGCTATACGCCCTTGCGCATGAAGGATGTGCCTGAGCTCGATATTCACTTCGCCGAGAGCACGGCCTTCCCCAGCGGTTTGGGGGAGCCACCGCTGATTGCCGTGGCCCCGGCCATCGGCAATGCGATCTTCGCCGCTACAGGGAAGCGGGTACGGGATCTTCCCATTCGTCTCAGCTAGGGCGGCGGGCCAGGGCGTAGAGGCCGGCTCCCAGGCCGGCCCAGCCCAACACTATGGCCCACTCCGCGGGCCAGGAGAGGGCTGCCGGGCCGAAGGGCAGGTACAGCAGGGAAAGGCCGAGCGCCGCTAGGAGCGCCCCAACGCCCAGAAGCCGTCCCCCGGGAAGACGGAAGGGGCGGGGGAGTTCCGGCTCCCGACGCCGAAGGGCGAGAAAGGCGGCGGCGACCCAGGCATAGGCCACGGTGATCCCCAGGCCGCCTGCATCGACCAGCCACACGAGGGCTGGCCGACCGAAGAAGGGCGCGCAGGCGGAGAGGCCCCCGAGGAGGGCCAGGGCCGCGGTGGGCGTTTGATAGCGCGGATGGAGCCGGGCGAAGACCGCGGGGAGCTGGCCCGCCTTAGCCATGGCGAAGATGGCGCGGCTGCCCCCGATCATGAAGGCATTCCAAGAACTTAGAATCCCCCCCAGGCCTGCCAGCACGAGGAGGCCCCGGGCCTCGGACCCCCATAGTGCGCCCATGGCGTCTGCCGTGGCGAGGCTCGCCGCAGCCCGCCCCTCCGTCGGCAGGGCGAGGGCCACGCTGGCTGCCACAAAGGCATACCACAGCGCCGCGAGGGCCACCGCCGTGAGGAGTAGGGCGCCGATGCTGCGCCGGGGGATGCGGAGTTCTTCCGCGGCTTGGGGAATGACGTCGAAGCCTACGAAGAGAAAGGGCACCATCATGAGCACGGCGCTGAAGCCGGATAGGCCCTGGGGAAAGAGGGCCCCGGGGTTCTCTAGGGAGCCCCGGCTAAAAGCACCGAAGAAGAGCAGCACCCCTACTCCTAGCATGGCGAGCACGAGCACGGTTTGCATCACCGCGGCAAAGCGTAGGCCGCGCATGTTGAGCAGCGTCAGCAGGAGCGCTGTCGCGCAGCCTACCCCGGCCCAGGGCGCGGTGACGGTCCAGCCCGCGAGAGTCCAGAGGGGATAGGCGTCGAGCCCGGGCACCAGGGTCTCGAGCACCGTGGGTAGCGCCACGGCTTCGAAGGCGCTGACCGAAAAATAGCCGAGGGTGATGGCCCAGGTGCATAGAAAGGCTGCCCCGGGCCCAAAGGCCCGCTGCGCATAGACGTGTTCCCCGCCGACCCAGGGCAGGGCGGACGCCAGTTCGGCGTAGACGCTGCCGATGACCAGCATGATGACGCCCCCAAGCAGGAAGGCGAGAAGCGTGCCGCCGAGGCCGCCCTGGGCCAGCCAGGTGCCGGACAATACCACCCAGCTCCAGCCAATCATCGCGCCGAAGGCGAGGGTCAGGACGTCCCGGCGCCCAAGGCTTTGGGGCAGGGCGCCCCGGTCCGTCACGGGCTGCGCTGCCAGAGTCGCTCACCCTGAATCCAGGTTTCTTCCACAGGCAAGGTCAGCAGAGCGTCCGGATCCAGGCTTCGGGGATCGCGCTTCAGCATGATGAAGTCGGCGAGCTGCCCTGGCACGAGCTGGCCCCGGTCTTCTTCCCGGAAGGCGAGCCAGGCGCCGCCATAGCTGTAGCGGTGGAGTGCCTCTTCCAGGGGGATGGCCTCGTCGGCGCCGTATACCACCCCATCCATGCCCTTTCGCGTCACCGCGGCGTAGAGGCCCACCATAGGGCCTATGGGGAGGATGTCCGAGGACAGGGCGACGAAGATGCCCGCATCGATGGGGCTCTTGACCGGGTTGTTGTGGGCGAGGCGCCAGCCGTCGAGGTAGGTGCTATAGCGCCCCGCAAGGGTGTAGGTGAAGTTCGGTTGCTGGGCGATGGCAATACCATGAGCCGCCATCTGAGCCATGGTCTCGTCGGAAGGGCGCATGGAGAAGTGGTTTAGGTAGTGGCGGTGATTGTTCCGAGGCGTCGCCTCGATGGCCTTTGCGAGGGCATCAGCGGTGATCTCGATCGCCGCATCGCCAATGGCGTGGATGCCCATCTGCCACCCCGCCCGATGGACCTCATCTACCAGCGCGCGCAGCTCTTCCTCGGGCAGGTTGAGGTAGCCTCGGTAGTCATCCATGTCCTTGTAGGGGGCCTTGGTGAAGGCTGCCGGGCCCGTAAAACCGCCGTCGGCGAAGATCTTTATGGCGCCGAGAGATAGGCGGTCCGTATCCAGGCCCTCGTGGGCGCTGGCCTTAAAGCGTGCCATGGCCTCGGTTCCTTCCCAGTGCATTTGCACCCGGGCCCGGGGGAGGCGCGCGCCACGTTCTTGATAGATTTCTCGCCAGAGGGGCCATCGCTCCAGGCGCTCGGAGGCATGGGTGACCGCTGTGATACCGAGGGGCAAGAGGGCCTCAAGGCTCGCCGTGAGGCTTTCCTTCAGTTCTTCCTGGGTGGGCGGGGGGATGTATTGGGCGAGGAGATCCTGCCGCTCCCGGATAATCCCGTTTAGGCGCCCGTCCTCCCCCCGCTCAATCACGCCCCCCTCTGGCTGGGGCGTGGCCAGGGTGATTTCGCCGAGATCCAGGGCGGCGCTGTTTGCTACAGCGCTGTGGCCCCCGGCCCGGGTGAGGAGCACGGGGTTGTCTGGCGCGGCCTCATCCAGATCATCTCGGTGGGGTTTGCGTCCCTCCGTGAGGGCGTCCTCGGACCAGCCGTAGCCCGTGATCCACTCTCCTGGCCCCAGAGCCTCGGCCTTCGCCTGCACCGCGCCCTTTAGCGCCTCGATGGAAGTGATCTTTTGTAGCGGGATGTAGCGCCGCGCGTAGCTGTGAATATGGCTGTGCACATCGTCAAAGCCCGGAAGCACGGTTTGCCCCTCGAGGTCCCGGGTAACCGTGGCGATGAAGCAGTCCGCGAGCTCGGGCCCACCGACCGCGACAATGCGGCCCTCCTTCACGGCCATTACGTTCCCCCCCGGGGCCCCCGGTGCGCCTGGAATGATGACCCCATTGGTCAGCAGAAGATCGACCCGTGTTTTGCTGGGCTCAGGCGTGCAGGCTCCAAGGAACAGTAGGACGGTCAGCAGGGCATGGCGCCCCCAGGGTTTCAGAGAACGGTCGGTCACGGTTGGCCTCCCCATGCCTTTCGGTGATGAGTTCGAGCATAGCAGGATGCCTAAGAGTGCCTAGGGGCGGGGCGCTTTACTAAGGAGCGTAGCGCCCTCGCTGAGATTCTCCGCAGAATCGAGGCTAAGGCGTTTCCTGAGCTCGGGGCTGAGGGAGGCTTGGAGCGCAGGCTCGAGGAGTGCACTGAAGTTTACCTGGCCCCGGAGGAAGTCCCGGACGTAATAGGCGAAAAGCAGGGCCCGATCCTCCCCTTCCGTGATGTTTTTTCCCGAGGTGTGCCAGAGCCGCCCGTCCATGGCGATGATCGATCCGGCCTTGGCCTCAAAGGGCACGAGGCGTGCCTCGGGGTTTGAACCAAGGTCCTTGCGGGTTCGCGCTCGGTGGCTGCCTGGTACAAATCGCGTGGCGCCGTTTTCGAAGGTGACATCCGTTAGGCACCAAATGATGTTGAGGGCCCAGGGGGCGTGCCAGGGCTCGGGCACCACCAGGGCCTGGTCCGAATGTAGGGCCATGGAACCGGAGCCAGGACGGGCAATGTTCGCCGTGAAGTTCGAAATCCGAAAATGAGGCCCGAGGAGTGCCTCCACGAGGGTCGTCGCGTCGGCCTGAAGGATCAGGTCTCGGAAACAGGCGTCGATGGCCAGCAGATCGAAAACGCGCACGTTTGCCGCGTTGGGATCGAGCAGAGGCATAAAGGTGCTGTTGCCCTGGGCCTCGTAGCTTGCTGCTGCTGCCCAGAGTCGATTGAGGGTGGTCCCGCAGGTCGCCTCATCGAGCACCCCGTCCAGTACGGCCCAGCCCTGGTGGAGAAGGGCGTCTCGGGCATCGTTGAGGACGGGAGAGGGTGAGGTCATTGCGCTTCCCGTACTGTTTTTAGGCGGCTGAGTACGTTCCCCGCCTTGCGGTTGCTCACGCGTTGGAACGCAACCGGGGATGCTGGAGGCATTGCCATGGAGCGCTGCCCTCTCTTGAACGGTCATCGCAAGGCTGCCGCAAAGCCAGCCTCAAAGAGTGCCAAAGGGAATTAATGAGCGTCAATTACCTTGCTAAGAACTGAGGGAGGGGCAAGCGCCTGCTGCGGCTTCTGGGCTAGGCTCACTGGACTGGGTAATGGGTTTAGGAGTAGCGGAGTTATGGCTTGGCTGATAACGAAATACCTGATGACCGCAGCGCTTGTGGTGCTGGTTTCGGAGGTGGCGAAGCGGAGCGACCGGTTGGGGGCGCTGCTTGTCGCCTTACCCCTGGTGACAATCCTTTCCCTGCTATGGCTCCACTTTGAAACGGGTAACCGTGAGAAGCTTGCGGCCCACGCCTGGTATACCTTCTGGTATGTGGTGCCGACGCTACCGATGTTCCTGACCTTCCCGGCCTTTTTGCATCGCTTAGGCTTTTGGGGTGCGCTCGCTGCCAGCGCCGCCCTCACGGTGGTGTGCTTCTGGGCCTTTGCCCGAGCGGTAAAGCCTTTTGGAATTGATATGGGGCTGTAGCGGTGAGCACCTACGGGAAAGGGAAACGCGCCCGGGAGGTGCCCCGGGCGCGAAAGGGGGCCTAAGCGCCGAGGCGGTGCAGGGCGCAGATCTTGTTGCCGGCGGGATCGCGGAGGTAAGCGAGGTAAAGGCCGCTGCCTTCCCGCTCCCCCGGGGGATCTTCGCAATCGGTCCCGCCGTTCGCGAGGCCTGCGGCGTGCCATGCGTCAGCCTCTGCGGGGCTGGCGGCAGCAAAGCCAACGGTGCCGCCGTTCGCACCGCAGGCGGGCTCGCCGTTGATGGGCACGGAAAGGGAAAAAATGCCCGTGGGCGTCATGTAAAAGCAGCGCCCCTTCGGATCAAGCGTACCCGGGGCGTGGCCCAGGGCGCCCAGAACCGCGTCGTAAAACTTCTTTGATACCTCGATATCGTTTGCACCCACCATGATGTGGCTGAACATGCTGCGACTCTCCCAATGCGTCTAAGTGGAGGCGAGAGCATAAGCGCCCTGCGCCAGAGCTCCAAGGGCTGTGGTGTCTGCCCTGGGACCGGGGTAGGCTCAGGGTCCTAGGGATTTTCGCGGGGAGGCGAAGCCAATGACCAAAACCATGCTCGATACGGGAACGGAGGATCTCAAGGCCTGGGAGGCCGAGGGCATCCTTCATATCACTCTCAACCGGCCCCAGGCCCGGAATGCTATGTCGGGACCCATGAATCAGGCCTTTGGGAAAATGCTGGCCTACGGCGAAGAAAGCACCAGCGTTCGCGTCATTGTTGTGACCGGGGCTGAAGGGGCCTTCTGCGCTGGGGGCGACGTGAAGGGCATGGCCGGCAGTGGCGATGGGGGCTCTACGGCGGAATCTGAGGCCACCCTCGATGAGCGCATTCACGCTCAGCGCCTTAATCAGCGAGCCACGGCGGGGCGCATGTATCGCATGCCGAAGCCCGTGATTGCGAGCTTGCCCGGAGCCGCGGCGGGGGCGGGCATGTCCCTGGCCTTGGCCGCGGACCTTCGCATCATGGCCGAGAACGCATTTATCACTTCAGCCTTTGCCAAGGTGGGCTTCAGCGGCGATTACGGCGGGACCTACTTCCTGACCCAGCTCGTGGGCAGCGGAAAGGCTCGGGAAATTTACTATCTTTCCGATCGCCTCGATGCGCAGGAATGCCTACGCTTAGGCCTCGCGAACGCGGTGGTGCCGGCGGAAGCCCTGGAGGAAGAGACCCTAGCGCTCGCGCGGCGCCTCGCCGCCGGCCCTCCGGCGGCCTACCGCTACATGAAAGAAAACCTCAATCGTGCGGCTGAGGGCGTCGATGCTCTGAGCTGCATGGACCTTGAGGCTACCCATCACGTGCATACGGGGCTCACGGAGGATCATCGGAACGCCGCGGCGGCCTTCGTGGAGAAACGTGCGCCGGTGTTCACGGGGCGCTAAGCGCTTGGGCTCGGGCGAGTAGGGCCCGCCCCTCGGCCCGGGAGCGAAGGCGAAGCCAGCGCGGCCCCTGGGGGAGCCTCGCGGCTTCGCCCTGAGCCTGAGCGTAGCGCCGTCGAATCCGCCCGAGGTTTTGGAAGGACCACAGCAAAATCGAGTCCTTCGACAGAAAGGCCCGGCGCAGCGACTCTCGATTGCCGTGGCGCCAGAGCCGCACGTCCCCCAAGCTTCGCCTTAGGGTGCGGAGAAAGACCTGCCAGAGCACCCGAGGGTAGGGAGGATCGATCCAAACCACGAGGGTGGACCGGGCCCATTTCAGGGCCCGGGTGCGGTCGTAGTTTCCGTCGAGAACCCATTGGGACTCGGCGAGCGCCTCGGAGA
>JADHNT010000055.1 GCA_016779385.1 Pseudomonadales bacterium | reverse complement strand
GAGCATCCCGTGACCGAAGCCATTACGGGCTGGGACCTCGTCGCCTGGCAGCTACGCATCGCGGAGGGCGCGCCCCTGCCTGAACGCCCACCGGCCCAGGGGCACGCGATCGAAGTTCGGGTTTACGCGGAAGACCCGGAGCAAGGGTACCTGCCCAACACCGGAACCCTCACGGCGGTCAACTGGCCTTCCGGACCCGGCCTCCGCGTGGATAGCGGCGTCGAGCAGGGGAGCGAAATCACCCCCTACTACGACCCCATGCTGGCCAAGATCATTGCCTGGGGCCCGGACCGCCCCACGGCCCTCCGGCGACTCCGCGATGCCCTGGCCCACAGCGCCCTGGAAGGCGTCAAAAACAATCTCTCGATGCTGCGTCGCCTTGCGGCGGCCCCCGCGCTCGCCACGGGACCGGTGCATACGCGCTGGCTTGAGGGAGAAGGGCAGAAGGCCCTTGTGTCCCAGGAGCCCGACGAGGGCTCTCGACAGGCTGCAGCCCTCGCCATCGCCGAGGCCTACTGGCGCGCTGGCCAGAATCAAGCCTCCCCCTTCGGCACCCTCGCGGGCTTCCGCCTCGGCATCCCTGCTGCCCTGACCGTTCGCCTTCGGGAAGGCGAAACCTCCTGGGTGCGCTCTGTGCCCGTGGACGGCAAGAAAGACGAGGCAAACCTGAACGCCCTGCGCTGGGAAGGGCCGATCCTTCACTTTTCCCAAGACGGCCAGCGCCTTCAACGCGTGGTTCATTGGCACGCCCCCGATCGCCTTTCCCTCATCCACGGCGGAAAAACACACCGCTTTGAGGATGAAACGGCCGCGCAGCCTGCCCAGGCCAGCCAAGGGGCGGGGGACGGGCTCATCACCGCGCCCATGCCCGGCCTGATTACGGCGTGCCCCCTGGAAGAGGGCCAGCAGGTGGAGGCCGGCGCCGTGCTGCTAATTCTTGAAGCCATGAAAATGGAACACACGCTCCGCGCCCCCTTCCGGGGGATCGTGACCCAGCTTGCAGGCACAACGGGGCAGCAGGTGGTGGAAGGCACCACTCTGCTGGTGCTCGAGCGCTTAGCAGAGGACTAAACCATGACCACCCTCCCCGCCTTTGATTTTGACCTTGGGGAAGACATCGAAGCGCTCCGCGATCTGACGGCCACCTTCGTCCGCCGGGAGCTCGCTCCTCGCGCCGATGACATCGACCGTACGGACACCTTCCCCCGGGATCTCTGGCCGAAGCTTGGGGAGCTCGGGTTGCTTGGGCTCACGGTGGAGCCGGAATGGGGTGGCGCCGGGCTGGGCTATCTGGCCCATTGCGTGGTGATGGAGGAAATCAGCCGCGGATCGGGGAGCGTTGGCCTCTCCTACGGCGCCCACGCCAACCTGTGCGTGAATCAGCTGCGCCGGTGGGGCACGGACGCGCAAAAAAGCCATTACCTCCCGGGGCTTATCAGCGGGGAGGCGCTCGGCGCCCTCGCCATGAGCGAACCCAACGCGGGCTCGGACGTCATGAGCTTAAAGCTCCGAGCCACGGAGGACGGCGACGGCTACCGCCTGAACGGCCGGAAGTTCTGGATCACCAATGGGCCCAGCGCTGACGTGCTGATCGTCTACGCCACCCTCGATCCTACCCTCGGGACCAAGGGCGTCACGGCCTTTCTGATCGAGCGCACTGACGCCGGCTTCTCCTGCGCGCAGAAGCTCGACAAGCTGGGCATGCGCGGGAGCGAAACGGGGGAGCTGGTCTTCGACGACTGCTGGATTCCGAAGGATCGGGTGCTGGGCACCCTCGGCGGGGGTGCGGCGGTGCTCATGAGCGGCCTCGACTATGAACGAATCGTCCTTGCCGGGGGCCCCCTGGGCCTCATGGCCGCGGCCCTCGATTGCATGGCGCCCTACCTGCAAACCCGGGAGCAGTTTGGTCAGCCCATCGGGCAGTTCCAGCTGATGCAGGGCAAGCTCGCAGACTGCTACGTTGCGATGAATTCCGCCCGTAGCTACGTGTATGCCGTCGCCCGGGCCGCAGATCGGGGGAAAACCACCCGCTTTGATGCCGCCGGCTGCATTCTGTACGCCTCGGAAGCCGCCACCCGCGTGGCCCTAGAAACGATCCAGGCTCTCGGAGGTAATGGCTATACCAATGACTATCCCGCCGGACGCCTACTTCGCGATGCGAAACTCTACGAGATTGGGGCAGGGACCAATGAAATTCGACGCATGCTGATGGGGCGAGAGTTACTGCGACCTTGAGCCGCTCTACCCTTGGGCCCAGGGGAAAGAAGCGTCTATAATCCGCGTCGCACGGCACGGGCTGCCCCCAAAGCGCCTCGCGCACCACTTACCTAGGGAGTCCCCATGACCTTTTTTCGCTCTGCTCGCCTGACGATTCTTGCCTTTGCTGCCCTTGGCCTTGCGGCCTGTGCGCCGGAGCCTCAAGGGACCCGCACGGAGATCGCCCAGCGCATCGCCCCCGTGGGTGGCGTCGACAGCAGCGCTGTGGAGATGGTGGCCGCAGCGCCGGCCGCACCGGCTGCCCCCCGGAGTGGCGAAGCGGTGTATGGCACCTATTGCGTGGCCTGCCACATGTCGGGCGCGGCCGGTGCACCGAAGTACGGCGACGCCGTCGCCTGGGCGCCGCGCATTGCGAAGGGCAAGGATGCGCTCTACGAGAGCACCTACAACGGCCTGAACGGCGTGATGCCTGCCCGTGGCACCTGCATGGATTGCAGCGACGAGGAACTTCAAGCCACCGTTGACTACATGGTCGCGGCAGCGGAATAAACCGCTAGCCGTCGAGCAAGGCCCGGAGCGCGTTTACCCCGCGCTCCGCTTTCACCGCCTGCTCCGCTTCCGACGGCGCCTCTAGCCCTTCCCAACGCAGGAATTCATCCGGGATCTCTTCCAGGAAACGGCTTGGCGCGCTCTCCAAAATCGTTCCGCGTTGCCGGCGCTTTCGCGCCACGGTCATAGCCAGCGTATCCCCTGCTCGCGTCAGTCCCACATAAGCCAAGCGCCGTTCCTCAGCGAGGGCGCTCTCCTCGAGGCTGTTGCGATGGGGCAGGAGCCCCTCCTCCATGCCCATAAGCCAAACATGGGGGAACTCAAGCCCCTTTGCCGCATGGAGCGTCAACAGCTGGACCTCAGAATCGCTCGGCTCCGTGTCATTGCCATCATCAAGCATGAGGCTGCGGAGCACATCTTCCGGCGCGTCCCCGTCCCCCGTCCGCCGATCAATGGCCGTTAGAAGCAACTCGATGCTCTGCCAGCGCGCCGCTGCCCGGCTACGATCCTCCTTTTCCTGGCTGCGCAGATAGCCCTCGTAATCAACAGCCTCTAAGAGACCTCGGAGCACCGCCGCCGGAGGATCGCGGCGCAGCGCATCCCGGGCTTCCTGAATCTGGGCCTTAAAGCGGGCAAAACGCCGGTAGGCGTTCCCGAGCGCCTCGGCCTGGTGCTCATGCACCGTGGGCAGAAGCGCCGAAGCCGAGGCAGCGGCAACGCGGGTAAGGGCGGCTAGAGCACTGGCGCCAAGCTGGCGCCGGGGCACATTCACAATGCGTAGAAAGGCCATGTCGTCGGCGAGATTTAGAACCAGCCGAAAATAGGCCAGGGCGTCACGCACTTCGCTCTTATCAAAAAAGGAGCCGCCGCCAGAAATGCGATAGGGAATGCGCAGCGCCTGCAGACAAAGCTCAAGGCGTCGCACCTGATGATTGGAGCGGTAGATGACCGCGTAATCGCCCCAAGCACCCTTCCGGGCGGCGCGGTCGGAGGCAATCTCGGCGGCAATGCGCTCGGCCTCGGCGTCCTCGTCTTCCACGGAAACCACCCGCAGAGGATCCCCCACGCCCCGCTGGCTCCAAAGACGCTTCTCAAAAAGGTGCTCGTTATGGGCAATGAGGGCATTCGCGGCCCGGAGAATGGTCTGCCGGGAGCGGTAGTTCTCCTCGAGCTTCACTACCTCAAGGGCGGGGAAATCGCCGGCGAGATCTCGGAGGTTCTCCGGGCGCGCCCCGCGCCAGGCATAGATGGATTGGTCGTCATCCCCCACCACGGTGAGGGCCCCGGCCCTTCCCACGAGGGCGCGGAGCAGTTGGTATTGGGCGCCGTTGGTATCTTGGTACTCGTCCACGAGCAGGTAGCGCACCCGCGCTTGCCAGGTAGCCCGCCAGCTCGGATCCACGCGCAGAAGGCGCGCGGGGAGCAGAATCAGGTCGTCGAAATCCACCGCGTTACTCGCCGCCAGCCGCGCCTCGTAGGCTTCGTAGAGGGCGGCGCTGGCCCGCTCGCCGCTAGACCGCGCCTGCGCAAGGGCCGCCTCGGGCGTGAGGTCCTCGTTCTTCCACCGAGAAATCAGGCTGGTGGCCAGCCGGGCCTCTTCCTTTAGCAAGCTGGGCTCGGCGGCATCCCCGAGCTGCTGTCGCAGCAGGGCCCGAAGCAGGCTGTCGACGTCGCCCCCATCGAGGATGGAAAAGCCGCTGCGCCGCCCACAGCCCCTGGGGTTTTCTCGAAGAATCCTCAGGCCCAGGCGGTGGAAGGTGGAAATGGCTACGGCCTGCGCTCCCTCGCCGGCCTCGTCTAGCAAGCGCTCGCGCATTTCCCGGGCCGCCCGATTGGTGAAGGTGACAGCGAAGATCATTTCCGGGGCAAAGCCCTCGCGAAGCAGATGGTGGATCTTGCGAATGATGACCCGAGTTTTCCCGCTGCCCGCGCCGGCGAGCACCAGCAAGGGGCCATCGAGGTAGGCAACGGCACGAGCTTGGGCGGGGTTAAGTTCCACGGTGGCCTCCGGGGATGGGCGCGGAAGTTTAGCAGGGTGCGGCGTCGGAAAACCGCGGGCGAAAGGCCAACGCTTCTTGCACCGCCGGCACCTCGACGGCAGGCTCCCCGGCAAGATCGGCGATGGAGCGGGCAAGGCGTAGGGTGCGATGAAAGCCTCGGGCAGAGAGGCCGAGGGTCGTGCCCACGGAGGTGAGCATAGCTAAAGCGGACTCCCTAGGGGCGCAGGCCTGCACCGTGCGCTCCGAGGGGAGCCTCGCGTTCAAGCAGCCCTGGCGAGCCAGCGCCCGCTGCTGGGCCTCGGAGACGGCGCGTGCCGTCGGCACCCCGGCGTGCGCCCAGGCCGGCGCCGGCGCGCGGCCAAGCAAGTTCAGGGGCACGGGCGCAACGGAGACAAACAGATCGATGCGATCGAGGAGCGCTCCCGAGAGGCGGGCCCGATAGCGGGCCGCGGCCCTCGGGGGGCACTGGCAGGGCGCCCCACTTTGGCAGTCCACCGCAGCAGGACAGGGATTCATCGCCGCCAGCAGCTGGAAGCGCGCTGGATAGCGCGCGCGGTGCCGAGCCCGGGCCACCACCACCTCCCCCGCTTCCAGGGGCTCGCGCAGCGCCTCGAGCGCCGCCCGGGAAAACTCCGGGAGCTCATCGAGGAATAGCACGCCACCGTGGGCCAGAGAGACCTCCCCGGGCAGGGCTTCGGCGCCCCCGCCAATGAGGGCCGCCTGGGAGATGGAGTGATGGGGTGCACGAAAAGGCCGGCGTGGACGATGACGAAGCCCCCCACGCTGGGAAAGGCTTTGGATCATCGCCACTTCCCGCGCGGTTTCATCGCGAAGGGGCGGAAGCAACCCAGGCAAGCTTTCCGCAATCAGGGTCTTGCCTGACCCCGGGGGACCGATCATGAGCAGGTTATGCCCTCCCACGGCGGCGAGCACGAGGGCCCGCTTGGCCAGTACCTGCCCTTGAACCCGGGAAAGGGAAGGGAACACCTCCGACGGCGGCGCTTCCGAAGGAACCGGGGGAGGGAGCGACGCCGTGCCCTTCAGCCAGGCCAGCACCGCCGCGAGAGAGGGCGCCAGGCGCCCCTGGGGCGCGGGAAAGAGCCCCGCCTCCGCGCCATTGCCCTCAGGCAATACGAGTACGCGCCCCGCCTCCGCTGCGGCTTCGAGCGCCGGGAGGGCCCCGGCGACAGGACGCAGGGCCCCATCAAGCGAAAGCTCCCCGAGGAATTCGCAGTCCGGCGCCGGCGGCCCCCCTACCCCCTGGGCCTGCAGGAGCGCCAGGGCCACCGGGAGATCAAAGCGCGCGCCCCGCTTGGGAAGATCCGCGGGGGCTAGGTTCACCGTAATGCGGCCCTGGGGAAAGGGGTGGCCAACGGCGGACAGGGCACTATGGACCCGATCCCGCAGATCCCGGAGGGCCCCTTCCGCGGCGCCGGTCACCTGAAAGGTGGGCAACCCGCCGCTAAGCCGAACCTCCACCCGTACGGAGGGTGCGGCCACGCCCAGCGCTGCTCGGCTGTAGACCGCACCATATCCCACGATCTAGGCAGAATCGCTGGAGGGCGGGGCGCTTTCGACCGCATCTAAACGCGCTTCAAGCTCCGCGAGGCGGGCCTGGGCGCGATGCAAAACCGCGACCTGGGCGTCGAAGGCATCCCGGGTCACCCACTCCCCCCGGGCCAGCACCCCCTGGAGCACCGCGCGGAGTTCCTCCCGATAGGCGTTAGGAAGGGCAAGGCCCTCGGCAGGCAGGAGCGCGGTAATGCGCTCGACCAAGTCTCGGAGGGGATCGGTACTGGCCATGGGCAGGTCCTATTGCAACGGTCACGATGGAGCAAGCCTAGGGGCGCGGAGACGGAATTGCGAGAGACCTGGCCTAAGGACGCGTGCGCTATTTCCGCGCACAGCCTAAGCAGGCGCATTGCACCAAAAGTGATCGGTATAAAACGGTTTGTGCACCAATAAATGGCACACAAAACCCCCCGAGTACGACATTTTTCCCTGAATTTTGGGGGGTTGCGCCGTTCTTGGGCAAGGCGTCAGATGGGCATAGAACCTGCACAGAAAAGACGCGAACGCAGGGCAGGGCCGCATCCGCGCGCTGGCCGCCCTTGAACAGCTAGCCAACGGTCGCCCCCTGGCGCAGGGCCGGGGTCGGCAGGAGACGAACCATGAAATTGGTCACGGCAATTATCAAACCCTTCAAGCTCGATGACGTTCGAGAAGCGCTCTCGGAAATCGGCGTTCAGGGCATGACGGTCACGGAAGTGAAGGGCTTTGGCCGGCAGAAGGGCCACACGGAGCTCTATCGCGGCGCAGAATACGTCGTTGATTTCCTGCCTAAGGTCAAAATCGAGGTGGCCATCGACGATGGTCAGCTCGAGGGCGTCGTCGACGCGATTACCAAGGCAGCAAATACGGGCAAGGTGGGGGACGGCAAAATTTTCGTGTCGCCCCTGGAAGAGGTGGTTCGGATCCGCACCGGAGAGAGCGGACCAGACGCCGTTTAACACGCTCGAAGCGCACGCGGTTTACGCAGGCAGTCATTCACTTAAGAAGTATTGGCTATCGGACCCGGGGCCTCCAGCGCCTACCCCCTAGGGTGGCACTCTCTCCTGGCGAAGCCGCTGCGCGCGTCACACGAAAGGGGAGCAATCCGCATGCTAAACACTGGCGATACTGCTTGGATGATCGTGGCTACGGCCTTAGTCCTTCTTATGACCCTGCCGGGGCTAGCCCTGTTCTACGGCGGCCTCGTTCGCAGCCGTAACGTTCTCTCGGTTTTCATGCAGTGCATATCCCTCGCTGCGCTCATGAGCATCCTGTGGCTCATCGCCGGCTACTCCATCGCCTTCGGCAGCGACGCTCCCTACTGGGGCGGGCTCAGCAAAGCCATGCTCGCCGGCGTCGATAGCAGCAGCCTTTGGGGCACCATCCCGGAGGTGCTTTTCTTCGCCTTCCAGATGACCTTCGCCATCATCACCCCAGCGCTGATCGTCGGCGCCTATGTCGAGCGCATTGGCTACGGCTTCGTCTTGCTCTTCTCCAGCCTCTGGATGCTGCTGTGCTACGCGCCGGTGGCCCACTGGGTTTGGGGCGGGGGCTGGCTTGCAGCCATGGACGTGAAGGATTTTGCGGGCGGCATCGTCGTGCACGAAACCGCCGGCCTCGCCGCCCTGGTGCTTGCGCTCATGCTCGGACCGCGGCGGGAACAGAAGCCTCCCCACAACCCGGGCTACGTGATGCTCGGTGCTAGCCTACTATGGGTGGGCTGGTTTGGTTTCAACGGGGGATCCCAGCTGGCCGCTGACGGCGGCGCCGCCATGGCCCTGACCGTCACCCACATCTCCGCAGCAGCCGCTTCCCTGACCTGGGCCCTCTGGGAGCGCATTAAACTCGGAAAGGCCTCCCTCGTGGGCCTGGTCACGGGCACCATCGCTGGGCTGGCTTCAATCACGCCAGCTTCGGGCTTTGTGTCCCCCGGGGAAGCGCTGCTCATCGGCGCCATCGCCGGCATCCTCTGCCAGTGGGCCGTGCGCGCCATCAAGGAGCAGCTGAAGATCGACGACACCCTGGACGTGTTCGCCGTCCACGGCGTGGGCGGAATCTTCGGCACCATCATGATCGGCGTCCTCGGCCACGGTAGCCTCGAAGCCCAGGGCATCGCCCTTTTGGCCGTAGGCGTGTTCACCGTGGTGGTCACCTGGGTCCTTGCTAAGCTCTGCGCCCTGATTACCCCGCTCAGAGTGAGCACGGAAGATGAAGTGGAAGGCCTCGACTACGCAGCCCACGGTGAGCGGGCTTACGACCTCAACTCCTAAGGCGCCCGAGCAAGGGCTATGCCGCCACGTCCGACGGCTGGACGTGGCGCTCGGCGTCTTCACTCCGGAGCGCCCCCTGGAGGCGGTATTCCGCGAAAAACTGGCCTATCTCAAGGTCTCAAGGCGCCCCTCGGGAATCCTGCTACGGTGGGCGGAGCTAGCGATACCAGCGCCGAGGTGGTTATCGACCGGGTAGAGCGGTCCGCGCGCACCGATGTCCTGGCCACGGCCTTCTCCACCTCAGGAAATCGGGGCCCATAGGTCATTATTCTTCCCAAGCAGGAACTGATGATCGTTCGCCGCGGCCTGGCTTGGGGCAAGCAAGGCTTCGATCGCTGGGATTTGCTGCGGGAAGTGCTGAAAGCCTTCTAGCCAGACAGGCCGTCCCACCTTGGGTAAACTGCGCCCCGCATCCCCTGGAGACTCACAACCCATGCGTTATTTCAGCACCCGAGGGCAAACGGAGCCCGTGGCCTTTCAAGATGCGGTCCTCATGGGCCTCGCTTCCGACGGCGGGCTGCTGATTCCCGAAAGCATCCCCCAGGTGGGGGGTCAGCTGGACGCGTGGGCGGGGCTGTCCTTCCCGGATCTCGCTTTTGAAGTGCTGTCGCCCTACGTGGGCGATATCCCCGAGTCCGACCTCCGGCGCCTCATCAATGCGGCCTATGCGACCTTCGACACCGAAGCCGTGGTGCCGCTGCATCCCCTAAAGGATCTCCACGTCCAGGAGCTTTGGCACGGCCCAACCCTCGCCTTCAAGGACGTGGCCCTTCAGCTGCTGGGGCAGCTTTTTGAGTACATCCTCAAAGCCCGCGGGGAACACCTGAACATCCTCGGCGCCACCAGCGGCGATACGGGCAGCGCCGCCATCGCCGGAGCTCGCGGTCGGAACAACATCGACATCTTCATTATGTTCCCGGAGGGGAGAACCTCCCCCATTCAGGAACTGCAAATGACCACGGTGGCGGACGAGAACGTCCACGCCCTGGCCATCGATGGGACCTTCGACGACTGCCAAGCGATCCTCAAAAGCATCTTCCGGGATTTGCCCTTTAAGGCGCGCTGGCACCTGGGCGCTGTGAACTCGGTAAACTGGGCGCGGGTGCTGGCTCAGGTGGTCTACTACTTCCATGCCTACTACGCCGCGGGGCAGAAGCCCCTAGCGTTCTCCGTCCCCACAGGGAACTTCGGGGACATCTTCGCCGGCTGGCTGGCGGCCAAGATGGGCCTACCGATCACTCAGCTGATCCTGGCGACGAACGAAAACGACATCCTCTCCGTATTCTTCAATACGGGGCGCTACGCCCGCGGCGATGTGAAATTCACCATCAGCCCGTCCATGGATATCCAGGTGGCCAGCAACTTCGAGCGCTTCCTCTTCTACCGCCTGGGGGAAAACGCCGAGGCGCTTCGGGGGGCCATGGAAAGCTTCGCCCAAAGCGGCGCTTTTCATTTAGACGATGGGGCGCCCATCGACGATCTCATCTGCGCCCAGGCCGTGGGCCGGGAGGAAACCCTCGCGACCATCACGGCGGTGCACGAAGAGGAAGGCTATCTGCTCGACCCCCACACGGCCGTGGGCGTGGCTGCCGGGCGCGCCCTCCGGAAGGGAGACGAGCCGCTCGTGTGCCTAGCCACGGCCCATCCCTCGAAATTCCCGGAGGCGGTGAATGGCGCCGTCGGCGCACCCCTTGCGACCCACCCCCGGGTGGAAGGGCTCGCCGGGCTGCCGAAGCGCTCCAAACCCCTGCCTGCCTCGGAAGACGCCGTCAAAGCCTTTATCGAGGCCCACGGCCGTAGCTAGAAGATCTCCAGCAGTGCCGGCACATGAGGCACGGTCCAATCCGGAGCCGGGCCCGGCCCTGGCCAGGACGCCCCGCTCTCGTTCACCCACACGGTTTTTAGGCCCACGGCAGCGGCCCCTTGAACATCGTCCACGGCGTGATCGCCAATGTGCACCGCTTGCTCCGGACCCACCCCCGCCCGCTGAAGAGCCGCTTCAAACATCGCGGGCTGGGGCTTCGGCGCCCCCACCCCCTCCGCATTGAAGTGAAAGGCGAAGATCCGCTCGAGCCCCAAGCGCCGAATATCTGCATTCCCGTTGGACAGGGCCGCCAGCGTATAGCGCCGGGATAGCACCTCGAGCGCCTCCAGCGTGCCTTCGAAATAGGCGACGTCATTACGCGCATCGAAAAACACCTCGAAGGCCTCCGCTGCCAGCGTTTCAGCCTCCGCGTAGCCCGAGGCGCGAAGCGCATCCTCAAGCACCAGGCGGCGCAGGGCCGATAGCCGGTGCCGCAGGCTGGGATCGGCCCCGAGCCGCGCATCCCGAAGGGCGGTGAAGTCCTCCGGACCGAGGCGCTGGTGCACCTGCGGGGCCACCGCGTCGAGGTGATTCCGCAGGCGATGTTCCGCGCGGATGATCACCGGGCGCACGGGCCACAGCGTGTCGTCCAAATCAAAGCACAGCAGACGCATGGGTTCGGCCATGGCTTATTCCTCGTCCTTGGCGCGGCGCCGGGCCCGAGGATGGGCTTGATCGTAAACACCGCTTAAATGGGAAAAATCGAGGTGGGTATAGATCTGCGTGGTCGAGATATCGGCGTGGCCGAGAAGCTCCTGCACGGCGCGCAGATCACCGCTGGCTTCGAGCATATGGCTTGCAAAGGAATGGCGCAGGGCGTGGGGATGGACCCGCTGCCCCGGCGCCCGCACCTGAGCCCGGGCCTTCAGCCGGGCCTGCACGCTTCGAGGGCTCAGGCGCTGTCCTCGCGCGGAAAGAAAGAGCGGCCCTCGCTCCAGGGGCTGGGCCGGGAAGCGCTCGGCGCGAAAGCGGCGCCAGACGAGGATCGCCTCCCGAGCCGCCCCCCCGAGGGGCACGCGGCGGGTTTTCTGGCCCTTCCCGGTAACCTGCACCAGCCCCTCCGCGAGATCGCAATCTTCCACATTGAGGCCGACCAGCTCTGCCAGCCGCAGCCCACTGGAGTAGAAGAGCTCGAAGATCGCCTGATCCCGGCAGGCCAGCCAGGGTTCTCCCCCGTCTTCGGGGGTGAGGAGCTGCGCCATGGCATCCACGTCGAGGGTTCGCGGCAAGCGCCGGGCCCCGCGGGGCGGTCGCACCCCTTCGGCAGGGTTCCGGGCCAGGTCCGCTTCCTGGATTAGGTAACGAAAGAAACTGCGCAGCGCTGCAAGAGCGCGGGCGATGCTTTTGCTCCCCAGGCCCCGACCGTGCTCCGCCGCCACGAAGGCCCGGAGGTCGTGCGCCGTGAGGGCGGCGTAGTCCCCTGCCCTGCGCCCCGAACCCTCCCACCATTCATGGAAGCGGGCGAGGTCCCGGCGATAGCCTTCCACGGTGCGGGGAGACAGCTGGGCTTCCCGCGCGAGGCGCTCGAGGAAAGCCTCCACGGGCGCCATAAAGGGCTAGCGCTCCCGGCCGCCGGAGGGCGTGGGATCGAGCAGGGCCGCGAGGGTTTGGCCCAAAAATTCGAAGAAGAGCGTCCCCATGGCGGCGGTGAAGTGCCCCCCGTCGCGACTGCCGAAGGCCAGCAAAAGGGCGCCCTGGCGGAGGGGGAAGCGCGCGAAGATCGCCGAGGGATAGCACGCCTCATCGAACAGAAGAATTTGCTCCTCCGGGCGTAGGGCCCCGCAGCCCGGCCCCTCCTGAAGCAAAGGCCCCAGGGTGCTCTCCAGGGCTGGGGCGCTCACCACGGGGAGCGCCGGCACGGGGTTTCCCGTGCCCTCGAGAACCGCCGTCTTGAGGGCGATGGCGTCGGCCGCAAAATGGGTTCGGAGAATGGCAAGAGCTTCCGCCCCCCGCACGCTACGAGACAGAGCCAGGAGCGCTTGCGTGGCCTTCAGCGTGGCTTCGAAGAGCGCGTGATTGCTCTCTGCGCTTTCCAGCACATCCCCAAGGCGCGCCCGCAGGGCCTGGTTACGCTCCCGCAGCACCCCCAACTGGCGGGTGACGAGGGACGTGGCCCCGGGCACCTCGTGGGGAAGCTCCAGCTTGTTCAGCAGCTCGGGCTGCCTTTGGAAAAAATCTGGGTTGGCCTCGAGAAAGGCCACCACGGCAGCTTCCGTCATATTCGAACCTGTCCTTCGTAAACAAAAGCCGTGGGGCCGGCCATCATAAGAGGGGTCCCGGGGCCCTGCCAGCGAAGCCGAAGCTCGCCGCCGGGAAGGGTAACGGTGACCTCATCGCCCACCCAACCCTGCTCCCGGGCCGCTGCCACCGCCGCGCAGGCGCCGGAGCCACAGGCTTGCGTTTCCCCCACCCCGCGCTCGTAAACGCGAAGGCGCAGGCGCTTGCGATCAACAACTTCGCAGAACCCGACGTTTAAGCTTTCTGGGAACGCTTCATGGGCCTGAAGCGCAGCCCCTAGGGCGGCCACGGGCGCCTCCGCAATGGAGGGGACAAAGACCACCCCATGGGGATTGCCCATGGATACGAGCGTAAGCACCGCGGGCCCGGCGTCCGTGGCCATTTCCAGGGAAAGGCCCTCGGCCTCGGCCCGAGAACCGAGCGTAACGGGGAAGGCATCCAGCGCAAAGCTCGGCGACCCCATATCAACCTCGACCCAGCCCTGATCCTGAAGCGTAGCGGTGATCGTCCCCCGGGGGACCTCAAGCACAAGGGTTTGTTTCTTCGTCAGCCCCCGCTCCACCACAAAGCGGGCAAAGCACCGCGCGCCATTGCCGCACTGCTCGGCCTCAGAGCCATCCGTATTGAAGATGCGATAACGAAAGTCCGCCTCCGGTCGCTGGGGAGGCTCAACGGCAAGTAGCTGGTCGAAGCCAATACCTCGATGCCGATCCGCGAGCACAGCAATTTGCGCCGGAGTCAGCTTGGCGCGCTGGGTTAGGAGATCAACGACGGCGAAGTCGTTTCCAAGGCCATGCATTTTTGTGAAGCTGAGTTTCACTCGGCCCCCGAAAGCGCGAGGCTTTCCAGGGCAAATTGATCTTCGTAGCGCTCCCGGCGCCGCACCAGATGAGCCTGCCCTCCCTCGAGAAGCACCTCCGCGGGGCGGTTTCGGGTGTTGTAGTTCGAGGCCATACCGAAGCCGTAGGCGCCGGCGCCGAGAACGGCGAGCCCGTCCCCTTCCCCCACGGCCAGGGAGCGATCCCGGCCTAGCACGTCGGAGGATTCGCAGACCGGGCCAACAACGTCTGCGGGAGCGCCCCGGGCATCGGCGGCGGGCTCCGCTAGGGGCACGATTGGATGCCAGGCGCCGTAAAGGGCCGGGCGAAGCAGTTCCGTCATGGCCGCATCCACGATGAGGAAGCGCTTGCCCTCGTGATGCTTTTCATACTCCACGGTGGTGAGCAGCGCGCCCGCCTCCGCGACCAGCCAGCGGCCAGGCTCGAGCACCAGGGTTTGGGGCCGGCCCTGGAGCGCACCCTTCAGCCCTGCGGCATAGGCCGCGGCAGAGGGCGGCGCTTCATTGTCGTAGCGCACCCCAAGACCGCCCCCCACATCAATGTGAGACAGGGCAATGCCCTCCGCCTCGAGCTGATCAACCAACGCAAGCACCCGGCGCAGGGCGTCGATAAAGGGGTCTAGGGAGGTGAGCTGGGAGCCGATATGGAAATCGATGCCCACGGGGCGGAGGCCCGGATGGGCGGCCAAGCGAGGGTAGAGCGCCGCGGCCTGGTCCACCGCCAGCCCGAACTTGTTGTCCTTCAGGCCCGTGGATATGTAGGGGTGGGTTTCTGGATCCACATCCGGGTTCACCCGCAGGGACACGGGCGCCTCGACCCCGGCCGCCTCCGCGAGCGACGCGAGGCGCCAAAGTTCGGGTTCAGACTCTACGTTGAAACAGCCGATGTTGGCGTCGAGGGCCGCCTGCAGCTCCCCGGTGCTCTTTCCCACCCCGGAAAAGACGATCTTCGCGGGATCGCCGCCGGCGGCCAGTACCCGGGTAAGCTCCCCGCCGGACACGATGTCAAAGCCCGAACCTAGGCGCGCGAGGCGCGCCAGCAGGGCTAGGTTGCTGTTGGCCTTTACGGCGTAGCAGATGCGATGGGGTTGATCCCCGAGAGCCTGCGAAAAGGCTTCGTAGCGCGCCGCAATGGCATCAAAATCATAAACATAGAGCGGCGTGCCGTAGCGCTCGGCGAGGGGCGCGAGGGGCACCTCCCCGGCGCAGAGGGTTCCGCCCTCGTAAGCGAAGGAACCGAGCATCATGACCCCTACGCCTGCACTTGGGCGTCGCCCTGGCCCGGGGCCGACAGGGGCCCCTTGATGCCACAGCTGGCCACCGCTCCGGATAGGAGCAGGGCAAAGAGGGCGAGTCGCAGCATGGGGTTAGCTCCCGAAACAGGTGGGCGGAAGGGCCCGGCGGCGCATCATAGCAGCCCCTGGGCCAGGCGCTCCCGACCCCGCGCCACGGCGGCTCGGACCTGGGAGGGCGCAGTGGCCCCGAAGTGGTCCCGGGCCGCCACGGAGCCTTCCACCGTGAGCACGGCGTAGACGTCTTCCCCGATGCGATCGGAGAAACTCTGCAGCGTCTCTAGGGACAGCTCAGTGAGATCGCATTCGGCGGTGACCGCATGGGCCACGGCGCGCCCCACCACTTCATGGGCATCCCGGAAGGGCAGGCCGGCGCGAACCAGGTAATCGGCGAGGTCCGTGGCCGTGGCGAAGCCGGAAATGGCGGCTTCCCGAAGGGCCGCGGGGCGGGGCACGAGGGCCGGCACCATATCGGCAAAGGCCCGGAGGCAATCAGACAGCGTATCCACGCAGTCGAAGAGAGGCTCCTTGTCCTCCTGGTTGTCCTTGTTATAGGCCAGGGGTTGGGCCTTCATGAGCATCAGCAAGGCCATGAGGTGCCCCACCACCCGGCCGCTCTTGCCCCGCACCAGCTCGGGTACATCGGGATTTTTCTTCTGGGGCATGATGGAGGAGCCGGTACAGAAGCGATCGGGGAGATCGATAAAGGCGAACTGCGCCGAGGCCCAAAGAATCAGCTCTTCCGAGAAGCGCGACAGATGAACCACGGTGATGCTGGCCCAGGCCGTGAACTCCATAGCGAAGTCTCGATCGCTCACCGCATCCAGGGAATTCTCCACCACCCGATCGAAGCCGAGCAGGGCCGCGGTCCGTTCCCGGTTGATGGGAAAGGTCGTGCCAGCGAGGGCCGCCGCGCCGAGCGGACAGGCGTTCAAACGCTTGCGGCAATCCTGAAGGCGGGAGCGATCGCGCAGCAGCATTTCAAACCAGGCCAGAAAGTGATGCCCAAGGGTCACAGGCTGGGCCGTCTGGAGATGGGTAAAGCCGGGCATGATGGTATCGGCGTTGGCCTCAGCCTGCGCCAGAAGGCCCTCGCAAAGGCGCTGCAGCTCCGCGTCCAGCGCGTCGATGGCGTCGCGCAGCCAGAGGCGAATGTCCGTGGCGACCTGATCGTTACGCGAGCGGCCCGTGTGCAGCTTCTTCCCGGCGGCGCCGATGCGGTCCGTGAGCCGGGCCTCGATGTTCATGTGCACGTCTTCGAGCTCGACGGCCCAGGGGAAGGTGCCGTCCTCAACGGCGCGGGCGATGTCATCTAGCCCGGCAAGGATCGCGTCCCGCTCCTCGGCGCTGAGCACACCCTGCTCGGCGAGCATGGTGGCGTGGGCCCGGGAACCCGCGATGTCGTGGCGCGCCAAGCGTTGATCAAAGCCCACGGAGGCGGTGAAGCGCTCCACGAAAGCATCGGTGGCTTCCGTGAAGCGGCCACCCCATAGTTTCCCGGCGCCCTCGCTCATGGCTCTTCCTTTCTGACCGCGGCAAAAGTGCAAGTATAGCGCGGGGCAGCGCCTTAGCGTCCGTGAAAGGTCGGGGTACGCTTCTCAAAGATGGCGCGCACCGCCTCCTTCCCATCCTCGCTCCCCAACCCGCGGCGAACATAGGACAACTCATCCCGAAGATGGCTGTGCACTTCCGCGCCTAGCGTTGCCCGCACCACCAAGCGCTTGGTCTGACGCACGCCCAAGGGGGCAAGGGCGGCTAAGTGCGCTGCCTGCCGAGCGACGGCGTCTCGGAAGGCGTCATCGGCAACCACCTCCCCCACTAGCCCACGAGCCTGAGCTTCCTCCGCGGGAACCATCCGCGGATCCCATAGAAATCGAAGGGCGGCCTCGTGACCAAGGAGGGTGGGTAGGGTCCAAGAGAGGCCACCATCGGGCGAGGTGCCCGCGCGAATATAGCCCGGGTGGAGGGCGGCGCTTTGCGCCGCAATGCGAAGATCTGCACACAGGGCGAGGGCCACGCCAGCCCCGACGGCCACCCCGTTAATCGCCGCAATTACAGGTTTATCGCAATGAAGACGAAAGGCCACGAGGAACTGACCTATCCAGTCTGTGTCGTCTAGGAGCTCGCTGGTGCTTTTCTGCGGGGATTCTTCACGTGATGGCGGAGCAAGATCGGCCCCTGAGCAAAACGCTGCATTCGGCCCCGGGGTGCCGCCAGTGATCACGATCACCCGAATAG
>JADHNT010000054.1 GCA_016779385.1 Pseudomonadales bacterium | reverse complement strand
CATGCTCGATGGTGGCCGTAAAGAGCTGCTCTTCAGCGGCGTACTCAGGATCAAAGCGCGCAGCGACATCCCGGTAGTCGTCGGGGTTGCTGTCTCCTACCGGTGCGAACACGTCGAAGGCCCCGAGCTGCGGCACGCCGAAGGCCCCGAGCACGAGGTTGGAGGCGAAGAGCCGGCCCAGAGTGGCGTTCGGGTTGATGGATTCCGTAGCCACTTCCGTGGGCAGGCAGCCGAGGACGCCCGAGGGGTCCTGCTTACACAGCTGCTTCTGGGACCGGGACCGGCTGGAATCTTCGTCGAAAATCGACGCCATGAGGTCGATGGTGGTGGCGTCGCTCGCTTCCCAGCGGAAGGAACCGCGGAGGGAGTACTGCTCTCGGCCGTCTATGCTGTTCCCCGTAGTGATGTTGTTTGTGTAGCCCTCGCGGTCGACCACGATGCCAGCGATCCGGAAGGCCATGTCGTCACCGAGGGGGAGGTTGAAGTGCCCCTTCGCCCGACGGTTTTCATAGTTGCCTGCCTGAAGCTCGGCGCTGCCGGAGACTTCTCCGAGCACGGGCTTGGCGGTCTTCAGGTTCACGGCCCCACCGGTGGAGTTCCGGCCGAAGAGCGTGCCCTGGGGGCCTCGGAGAATTTCCACCTGTGCCATGTCGTAGTACTCGGTCTCAAAGAGGCGAGGCGACTGGAGGTAAATGTCGTTGACGTGCATAGCGACGCCGGAGTCACCGCTGGAGGCGGTAAGCAGGCTGCCAATGCCTCGGATCTGGAAGTTGCTGCCGGTGAAGTTGCCCTTGCTGAAGGACACGTTCGGGACGCTGAACTGAAGATCGGCGAAGGCATCGATCTGCCGGGCCTCGAGGGCACTGGCGTCGAAGGCGGAAACGGAGATAGGCACGTCCTGGACCGATTCGGACCGCTTCTGCGCGGTCACCACAACTTCTTCGATCAGGCTTGCCCCGTAGGCGAGGGGCATGCTGGCGGCGATAGCCACAAGCGAGCCGCTTGCTTTAAGCAGGAAACTGCGTGATTTCATGATGAACTCCCCTGTGATGATTCCCGTATTACATTCTCGGGTAGTGCTACTACGATCACTCCCCGGGGGTGCCAAGGCGCGATCAGCGTGGGGGTGGGATATCAAGCCTGCGATGGCCCTAGATTGTTGAAACTCCCCCGAAACAAATCTAACAGGATTCTCCGCAAGGTAAAGCACTTAGGGGGCGCCGGTGTACGAGAGCGGGGAGGGCGGTGCGGGCCCGGGATAGGGCACCTGTCGTGAGGGTGGTGAGGCCGACGGCAGGGGCCTCTCCGAGGTCCAGCGCCACCCGGCCCCAGGGGTCGAGCACGAGGCTATGGCCATAGGAGCGGCGGCCGCCGCCATGGTCGCCGCACTGGGCCGCGGCGATGAGCCAGCACTGCTGTTCGATGGCGCGAGCCCGCAGCAGCGCATGCCAGTGGGCCCGCCCCGTACTTTCTGTAAAGGCTGAGGGGACCGTCAGCACGGTGGCGCCGTTCATTCGCTGTCGCTCAAAAAGCAGGGGAAAGCGCAGGTCGTAGCAAATGGTGAGGCCTACCGCGAAGCCCTGACTTTCCGTCAGTACCAACTGTTCCCCCGCGCCTGTGTTCTCCCCTTCATCGAGCCGCGTGCCGTCGGGAAGATCGACGGAGAAGAGATGGAGCTTGCGATAGGCGGCTTTAAGCCGCCCGTCTCGATCGAGGTGTAGGGCCGTGTTGTAGGTGCGCGCGTTATCGAGGGCTTCCGGAAAGCCGCCAAGGAACAGTTCGACCTTGAGGGCTTGGGCGAGGTGCTGGGCCCAGGAAAGGAGGGGGCCTGCGGGGGCCCGGGCGCCGACGGACGGCAGGGCTTCGGCGATGGCCAGCCGTCCCGCTAAAGGCCCTAGGTAAGCAAAACCCTCGGGAAGAAATAGCGCCTCGGCCCCGGCGGCAGCCCCTTGTCGGATCAGGGTCTCGGCCTGAGCCAGATTGGTCGCGACGTCGCCAGTACTTTGGAGCTGTACTACGCCAACGGTCCAGGGCCTCATGGCAGTAGGGCGTAGCGAACCTGCACCCGGGCTTCCACCGTGAGGGGCGGGGGGGCCAGGGAGGGCCCCGCATCCATTTCCGCGGCGGCGCGCATCATCATGGGCTGGGGAAAGGGGGGTCCATTCCCTTCCCGGTCCGCTTCTAGGTGAAGGAGCGCCCCGAGACGATGATCGGCCGCTGCGGCAAGGGTTTGGGCCGTGGCCCGGGCGCGCTTAGTGGCCAGGGCCAGAGCCTCGAGGCGGTGACTTAGGGGATCGGCCAGGGCGTAGCGAAGGCCCGTTACCGTGTCTGCACCGGCGCCGTTGGCTACCGTGAGTAGGGTGCCGAGGGCATCGAGGGCTTCCGTGGTGATTTCGAGCTCGAGGCGTGCTTCGTAGTGGGTGAGGGCCCGGGGGCTGTTCTGCGCGTAACGATACTGAGGGCTTACGCGCGTTCCTCGGGTAAAGAACTGATGGGGGATGGCGGCGCCCGCCAGGGCCTCCTGGAGGGTGCTCAGCGCGGCGTGCGCGGCGCCGAGGGCGTCCTCTGCCGCCGGGGCGCTGCGCACGATGGCCAGATCAAGGTGGGCCTTCTCTGGCGCGCGCTCAAGGCGCGCCGCCCCCTCGGCGGAAACCACACCCGGGGCCTCTGGGCCGCGGGCATCGGACGCGGCCCAGGCAGTGCGCGCCAGGCTTCCCGAGGACAGCATCAAAAGGGCGACAAGCGCCCAGAAGGCGAGCCCTAGGGGCCGGTCTTCGGAAGCGTCAGTGTAACTGTCCATAGTCGACCCTCTTCGTTGCCTAATAAGAGCGTAGTGTCGTCCTGCCAGCTTAGGGCCTCAGCCTGCCGAGTCTCAAGGAAGGGCAGGGGGCGGGAGTAGGCGGAGCCGGAAAGCCAGCGCTCCCCCCCTGCGGGGCGAGGGAACAGCCACAGGGTTCGGTAGGTCAGCACGGCGAGCCAGGCGCCGGAGGGGGATAGCTCCGCTGCCGTTACCGCCGTCATTTCATCATGCTGATCGATAAGGGTAAGGGCGGTGCTCTCCGTTCGGTTGCCGTCTAGGGGAATGCGATAGAGCTTGGCACCGGGAATAAAGCGCCGTACGTCTCCGGCCTTGCGGTGCTTGGTAATGAGATAGAGCGCGTTGTGCTCCGGGTCTGCAAAGAGGGCTTCGGCGTCGAATTCCCAGGCCTCGGCGGGGAAGCGCTGCTGCTCCGGATAGTGAAGGGGCAGAAAGTAGGCCGTGCGCTGCCGCTCCGTCGCCCGGGGATTTGGCTCCGGTAGGGCCCAGAGGCCGAGGTCCCGGCGGGCGTTGCCGTTGTTGCCAAACTCCCCCAGGTAGAGCCAGCCGTCGAGCGAGGTGAGATCTTCCCAGTCGATGTTGCTGGCCCCCTCGAGCGTCAGCCCCGGCCAGCTGGCGCCGTCATCAAATTCCTTCGCAAGGTAGGGCGGAAAGGCGAGTTCCCCGCGCTCGAGATCCAACGCCCAGAGCACCGGGGGCTGCCCGCTGTCCCCGTGGCCCCACACAATACCGGGGTAGGTCATGCTGGCGGTGAGCCCGGAGAGCTCCTCGATGCGGGCGGGGTTGGACAGGCGCAAGGGTCTCAACTCTGCCTTTAACGGCTCTGCCCGGTCCGCCGCCCGGGCGAGGCCGTGCCCCCCAAGGGCGAGGAGCAGGAGCGTGAGGCCGAGGACCCGCGACGTCATCGCCTAGCGTCGGCGGGGGCCGCCGCGACCGCCTGGGCGACCGCCGCCAGAGCGACCGCCGCTGCGTGGGGTGCGGGGCAGGCGCTTCGCGCCTGGCGCTTCTTCGGGCGCGATCAGGAGATCGGCTTCGGGCTGCTGGGAGGTGAGCTTCATGCCTAGGAGCGTCTCAATTTCGGGCAGGAGGAAGGCGTCCGATTCGCCAAGGAAGCTGATGGAAATCCCCGTGGCGCCGGCGCGGCCCGTGCGCCCGATGCGGTGCACGTAATCCTCCGGATCCTCCGGGAGGTCGTAGTTGATGACGTGGCTGATGCCGTCCACGTGAAGGCCTCGCCCGGCCACGTCCGTGGCGGCCAGCACCCGGGTGCGCCCATCCTTGAAGCGCTCCAGGGTTTTCAAGCGCTTCGCCTGGGGCACTTCGCCGGACAGCAATTCGCAGTCCACCCCGAGGGCGGCTAGACGCGTTTGGATCAAGCGCGTGCTGTCTCGGCGGTTGGCGAAGACGATGACCCGTTCGAGCTCCAGGTCCTGCATGAGGTTGTAGAGAAGGGCGAACTTGTCCTCCTCGGCCACCAGGTAGATGCGCTGCTCGACCCGGTCCGTGGCTACGGATTCGGGTTCGATGACCACCTGCTCCGCGTCCAGGGTCCACTGACTGGCCAGGCGCAGGATGGTTTCGCTGAAGGTCGCGCTGAAGAGCAGGGTCTGGCGCCGCTCCTTCGGCGGGGTTTGGCGCACGATGCGGCGCACGTCGGGGATAAAGCCCATGGACAGCATACGGTCCGCTTCGTCCAGGACCAGCTGTTCCACCTGGCGCAGGTTCAGCTTTCCCCGGGTAATAAAGTCGATGAGGCGCCCCGGGGTGCCCACGAGAATATCGACGCGGCGCTCCTCGAGAATGCGGCGCTGGCGCTCGAAGTCCATACCCCCCACCACGGACAGCACGCGCAGCCCGGAGAAGCGGCAAAGCCCCTCGGCGTCGTCCGCGATCTGCATGGCGAGCTCCCGGGTCGGGGCCACGATGAGGGCCCGCGGCGTGCCCGGGGGCAGGAGCGGATCCTTCGGGAACTCAAGCTGGTGGGCAATGATGGAGATGAGGAAGGCGGCCGTTTTCCCCGTCCCCGTCTGCGCCTGCCCCACCACGTCATAGTCGGAGAGGGCGTGGGGGAGCGTTTCCCCCTGAATCGGGGTGCAGGCGGTGAAGCCAAGAGCTTCGATGGCCTCCATAAGCGGGCTCGGTAGCCCGAATTCTTCAAACAGCACTGCCTTGGGGGTTTCCTTCGGCGTTTCCGCCTCGGGCGTCTCTTGGAGGTCTTGGGTTTCTTGGATCTCTTGGGGTTCGGTCACTTAGCTGCGTTCCTTTAAGCGCTGGCGCGCGCCGGCAAGGCGAACGCAATTCACAAAAACCGCCATGGCCGCTTCAACATCGGCGAGGGGCGGGAAGCTGGGCGCAAGGCGCAGGGTTTGGTCCTGCGGATCTTGGCCATAGGGATGGGTGGCGCCGGCGGGGGTCAGCTTGACGCCCGCCTCCGCCGCCAGCTGGACCACCGCCTTGGCGGTGCCCGGGACCAGGTCTATGGAAACGAAATAACCGCCTTCGGGCACGCTCCAGTGGGCGAGGCCCGTGTTGCCGAGGCCCTCGTCGAGGGCTTTGAGTACGGCATCGAATTTTGGCGCCAGCAGGGCGCGGTGCTGGGCCATGTGGGCCTTCAGCGCATCAAGCGTGGGAAAGAGCCGCGCGTGGCGCAGCTGGTTCACCTTGTCGGGCCCAATGATCTGGAAAGACAGATGCTTCGCGAAGGCCGCGAACGTTTGGGGGCCGCTGGCGAAGAAGGCCACGCCGCCGCCCGCCCAGCTCATTTTCGAGGTGGACGCAAAAAGGGCCATGGCATCGAGGGTGCCTTCCCGTTCCGCCGCCGTCCAGAGGGAGGGGAGGGGCGCGGGTGCCTCGGTCAGATCGTGGACCGCGTAGGCGTTGTCCCAGAGCACGGTGAAGCCAGGGCCGGCGCGTTTGGGTAGGGCTGCCAGGCGCGCCGTCACCGTTTCCGAAACGCTGACCCCCGTGGGGTTGCTGTATTTGGGTACGCACCAAATGGCTTTGATTGCGGGGTCGGCGGCGACGGCCGCCTCCGCGGCGTCCATATCCGGCCCGGCTTCCGTCATGGGGATGGGGACGAGCTCGATACCAAGGTGATCACCGATGGCAAAGTGCCGGTCGTAGCCGGGCACGGGGCAGAGCATTTTGGCGCCTTCGCCCCAGGGCGGCTGGTCCCCGAAGCCAAAGCGCAGCGTCGCATCCACAAACTGGTACATCAGGGTGAGGCTAGAGTTGCCCCCCGCCATCACGTGGGCTGCCGGCGCATCTAGCACCGCGCCGCCGAGCGCCCGAAGCTCGGGAATGCCCAGGGGGCCCCCGTAGTTCCGCGTGTCATTGCCGTCTTCATCAAGGAATTGACCGCCGAGAATCCCGTCGAGGGCATTGGCCGCGTCAAGCTGGCTCGCCGCGGGCTTACCTCGGGTGAGATCGAGGGCCAAAGGGCTCGCGCAGGCGGTGCGATGAGCAGCCTCCGCTTCCTTCAGCACGTTCTCAAGCTGGTCGCTATTCATGGGGTGGTCTCGGAAAGGGGCTCGAGCCCGGCAAAGGGGGCGCAGCCCAGCATGAGATTGAGATTTTGGACGGCAGCGCCCCCGGCGCCCTTACCGAGGTTGTCGAGCCGGGCCACGATAAGCGCATCCTTATCGTTGCCGAACACCATCAGTTCGACGCCGTGCGCATGATTCGCTCCCTCGGGATCGAGGAAGCGGCCGTCGGCAAGCCGCGGCGCTTCGGCCACGCGCACCGCCGGGCAATTTTCATAATGGGCGGCCAGGGCTTCCCGCAGGGCTGCGCCCCCGCCGGTTGGCAACAGCGCCCCTGGCAGGGGGATCTGCACCAGCATACCCCGGTAGTAGGCGCCCACCATGGGCACGAACAGGGGCGCCTGGGCCAGATCGCCGTAGCGCTGGATTTCCGGAAGGTGCTTGTGGTCCAAGGTGAGGGCATAAGGCTTTGGCGTCGGCGCAGGCCCCTGGCTCATCGTCGCCTCGTAGTCCTCGATCATGGTGCGCCCGCCGCCGGAATAGCCCGAGAGGGCGTTGATCGTCAGCGGAGCGTCGGCCGCCAAAAGGCCCGCGGCTCGGAGCGGTGCCAGCGCCAAAATGGCGCCGGTGGCGTAGCAACCGGGATTGGAGACTCGGTGGGCGGTGGCGATGGCGTCGCCCTGAGCCAGCGAAAGCTCGGGAAGGCCGTAGACCCAACCGTCCGCCGTGCGGTGCGCCGTGCTGGCGTCTAAAACGCGTACGGAGGGGTTTTCAATGAGCGCTACGGACTCCCGGGCGGCGTCGTCCGGTAGGCACAGGACTACCACGTCGGCGCTATTGAGCAGGGCCTTTCGGGCCGTGGGATCCTTACGGGCGGCCGGATCGATGGTCAGAAGCTGGAGGTCATCGCGGTGGGCCAGCCGCGCTTGGAGGTCAAGCCCCGTTGTTCCGGCTTGCCCGTCGATAAAGATTTGGTGAACCACGGCTGTCGCAAAGCAAGGGGTAAGTTGCGCGCAGTATAGGGTGCCACCCCCGGCGGGCGCAAAGCCCTGTTTCTGCGTGGATTTCCGTTCCTAGGCGCGGGGTGCTGGCCCGGTGCCGAGGCGCGTTCGGAGCCAATGGCTGAGGGCGAGAATTTCCTCCTGGGAGATTTCGTGGCCCATGGCCAGGCTATGCCACTGCACGGCATAGCCAAGGCGCTCGAGGGTGGCCCGGCCCGCGGCGGCCAGGCTGATGGGAATCATGGGATCCCCCGAGCCGTGGGCCAGGAAGACCGAACCTCCGGCGTTGGCGAGGCCGCAGCGCGTCTCGGCCCGCTCATGATCCAGGAGGCGGGTGGATAGGCCGACCACGCCGGCGAGGGGATGGGGGCAGGAGAGGAAGGCGTTGAGCGCAATCATGCCCCCCTGAGAAAAGCCCCCGAGGATGATGCGCTCCGGGGCAATGCCTCGCTCCCGCTCGCGCTGCACTAGGGCCAGGGCCAGGGCTTCGGCGCCGGCAATTTCCTCGGCAGGGCCCTCGAAGCCCTCCGGGTCGAGGTCATACCAGGCGCGAAGGGTCATGCCGCCGGCGGCGCGCAGGGGCCGCTCCGGGGCGTCGGGGAAAATAAAGCGCCAGCGGGCTTCGCTGGGCGTGAGGAGCTCCGCGAGGGGGCCGAGATCGCGCCCGTCGGCGCCAAAGCCGTGAAGTAGAATGAGCGCCGTATCCGCGTCCTCAGGCCCCGCCTCAAGCAGGTTGATCTCAGGCTGGGTCATGGCACCTCCGTTCATGCAGGAGGGGGAAGTCTGAAACAAAGCGGACGCTCTGCCTAGGGCAGGGTCTGTGGGATACTCTCGCGCCTGCTATTAAGGAGTCACCATGGCCGCCCCCCCCCTTGAGGATCGCCCGCGCTCCCGCCGCTTGACGAGCTTGCGTCCGGCCCTTGCCTTCCTCAAACCCTATCGCTGGGCCGTGGTGGGGGCCTCCATTGCGCTGGTGCTCACGGCGAGCGTGACCCTTTCCGTGGGCCAGGGCGTGCGGCTGCTGATTGACGAGGGCTTCGCCAACGGATCCCCCGAGCTGCTCGTGCGCTCCCTGCTGGTGTTCTCGGCTATGGTGCTGGCCCTGGCCCTGGGCACCTTCGTGCGCTTCTACCTCGTGTCCTGGGTCGGGGAACGGGTGAGCGCCGATCTCCGCCGGGCGGTCTTCGATCACGTGATCACCCTTCATCCCGGGTTTTTTGAGGACAACTACGCCAGCGAAATCCAATCCCGCATCACCACCGATACCACGCTGCTGCAAACCGTTATCGGCTCGAGCGTCTCCATCGCCCTACGCAATGCACTGATGTTCGTTGGCGGCCTGGTGCTGCTCGTGCTGACCAATCCTCGCCTGTCCCTGTTCGTGATGATCGCTGCGCCCCTTGTCGTGGCGCCGATCATTCTCTTCGGGCGCCGCGTGCGCAGCCTCTCCCGGGATGCACAGGATTCCATCGCCCACGTGGGGAGCTACCTCTCCGAGGCGCTCCGGCAGATTAAAACGGTGCAGGCTTACACCCATGAAGCCATCGACCAAGCACGCTTCAAGGATCATGTGGAGGCCGCTTTCAAGGTGTCGCTGAGGCGGGTCAGGCTTCGCGCCACCCTCATCACCCTGGTGATGGTGCTGGTGCTCGGGGCCATCGCCGGCATGCTGTGGGTGGGGGGGCAGGATGTGCTGGCCGGGCGGACCACCCCGGGGGATCTGGCCGCCTTTATCTTCTATGCCCTGCTGGTGGCGGGGTCCGTAGGGGCCATCAGCGAAGTGCTCGCTGATCTCCAGCGGGCCGCCGGGGCTACGGAACGGCTCCTTGAGCTCTTAGAGGCGAAGAGCGCCCTGCCCGTGCCCGAAGCCCCGACCCCCTTGCCCCAGCCGATAGAAGGGCGCCTTGCTGTCGAAGGGCTAACCTTTACCTACCCCACGCGCCAGGGGCATCCCGCGCTCCGGGAGCTGTCCCTTACCGTGGCACCGGGGGAAGCGGTGGCCCTCGTGGGGCCCTCCGGGGCAGGGAAAAGCACCCTTTTTGATCTTTTGCTTCGCTTCTACGACCCCGATGCCGGCTGCATTACGCTGGATGGGCAGGCCCTTCCAGCGCTCGATCCGCGGGATCTGCGCAGTCAATTCGCCCTCGTTTCTCAGGACGCGGTGCTATTTACGGGCACCGTTTTCGAAAACATTGCCTATGGCGACCCGGTGGCCTCTCGGGACGCGGTGGCAGCGGCGGCCCGGGCAGCCTTTGCGGAGGGCTTCATAGAAGCCCTGCCCCAGGGCTATGACACGGAGCTGGGGGAAGGGGGTGTGCGCCTATCCGGGGGGCAGCGGCAGCGCATTGCCATTGCTCGCGCGGTGCTACGCAATCCCCGGGTGCTCCTGCTCGATGAAGCGACGAGTGCGCTCGACGCGCAAAGTGAGTTTGAGGTGCAGCAGGCGCTTGATCGCCTGGCCCGGGGACGCACCACGCTGGTGATCGCCCACCGCTTGGCCACGGTGCGCAACGTCGATCGCATCGTGGTGCTGGATGAGGGGCAGATCGTTGCGGAAGGCACGCACGAGGCGCTGCTTTCGGAGAACCCCCTCTATCGGCGCCTAGCGACGCTCCAGTTCGGCGCCAGCGGCACCATAGGGTAGGGGAAGCTGGCGCTGGGGCATGCGCTGACTGCGGAAACCCAGTCCCACGCCCAGCAGGCGCACGGGGCGGGCCCCCCGGGCCCAGGCGGTGCGCAGCAGCGTGGTAAGCCCTTCCCGGTCGAGCCCCACCATGGGTGCTTCGGCGGTGGTCGTGGTGAAGTCATCGAAGCGAACCTTCACGAAGCCCCGGCTTGGGGCCTCTTCAAGCGTTTGCCGGCCAAGGCGCGTTTCCAAGGCGCTGAGAAGTTCGGGGAACAGCGCCAGGCAGGCTGCCTCCGTGGCCAGATCCTCGCTAAAGGTGCGCTCCACGGAGAGGGACTTGCGGACCCGATGGGGCTGCACGGGGCGCTCATCCTTACCCCGGGACAGGTCGAAGAGCCGCTGCCCAAACACCCCAAAGCGTTCGGTCAGGGTCGGAAGATCAAGGGCCCGGAGGTCCTCGCAGCTTCGAAGCCCGAGGCGATGGAGCCTTTCCGCCGTGCGCGGCCCCACCCCAAAGAGCTTTTCCACGGGCAGGCGGCGCACGAAGGCGTCGACTTCGTCCGGTTTAAGGACAAAGAGCCCATCGGGTTTACGCCAGTCGCTGGCAATCTTTGCAAGAAACTTATTGGGCGCAACGCCCGCGGAAACGGTAAGCCCCAGCTCTTCGCGCACGGCCCGGCGAATGGCTTCCGCGATGTGTGTGGCGCTGCCGTTGAAGAGCACGGAGCCCGTGACGTCGAGGAAGGCCTCGTCGAGGGAAAGGGGCTCGATGCAATCGGTGAAGCGGCGGAAGATGCTGTGCACCGCCTCCGAGGCTTCCTTATATTTGTCCATGCGCGTGCGCAGCACGACCAGCTCAGGGCAGAGGCGCAGGGCCTGGGCCATGGGCATGGCGCTGCGCACGCCGAAGCGCCGGGCCTCGTAGCTGCAGGTCGCCACGACGCCTCGACCGTCGGGGCTGCCCCCCACGGCGACGGGGCGACCGCGAAGGCTCGGATCGTCGCGCATCTCGACCGACGCAAAAAAGCTGTCGCAGTCGATGTGGATGATTTTTCGCTGCTGTCCTTCGCTCATTTTGGGCTCTTGGCACGCCAAAAAAGTGGCGCCTGTCAAAAAAATAGCGCGTTGAAACCGCGTCCATTCCCTGGAAAACTCGATCAAAACCTATGCCGCCGCCCGGTGCAAACCATTGTCTCCGGGGGCGGGAGGCGCTCTGGTAAGCTTGGGCGCGCGAGGGGGGTCCTCGCGGTGGGAACTTCAATAAGCGGAAGCGAGGGGGAACATTTTGGGACCGTTAGCAGGCATTAAAATTATTGAATTGGCGGGCATTGGTCCGGGGCCCTTCTGCGGCATGATGCTGTCGGACATGGGCGCTGAGGTGGTCCGCATCGATCGTCCCGCGCCCGGGGCCCCCGCCCCGAAGGACGTGCTCGTGCGCAATCGCCGCTCCCTCGCTGTGGATCTCAAAAGCGAAGCGGGCCGGGAAACGGTGCTTCGCCTCTGCGAGGGCGCCGACGCCATCTTTGAAGGCTTTCGCCCCGGCGTGACGGAACGGTTAGGCCTCGGTCCTGAGGACTGCATGGGGCGCAATCCCAAGCTGGTTTACGGCCGCATGACCGGCTGGGGCCAGGAGGGGCCCATGGCCCAGGCTGCCGGCCACGATATCAACTACATCGGCCTTTCCGGCGCGCTCCATGCCATTGGCCGGGCCGGTGAACGCCCGGTGCCCCCCCTGAACCTGGTTGGGGACTTCGGCGGCGGCGGCATGCTGCTGGCCTATGGCCTGGTGTGCGGCCTTCTCGAGGCCCAGCGCTCCGGCCAGGGCCAGGTCATCGACGCGGCCATGGTGGATGGGGCCGCAGCGCTCATGGGCATGTTCTTCTCCTTTGCGGCCCAGGGGGGCTTCACCGATCAGCGGGGTATGAACCTGCTCGACGGGGCGGCCCACTTCTACGACACCTACGAAACTGCCGATGGGAAGTACGTGTGCCTGGGCTCCATCGAGCCCCAGTTCTACGCCTTGCTCATCGAGAAGGCGGGCCTGGACCCGGAAACCTTCAAGCCGCAGATGGATCGTCGCGCCTGGCCTGAACTCAAGGCCAAGCTCGCCGAGGTGATGAAGCAGAAAACCCGCGACGAGTGGTGCGCGATCATGGAAGGCACGGACGTATGCTTTGCCCCCGTGCTCTCGATCTTTGAGGCTCCGGAGCATCCCCACAATAAGGCGCGGAACAGCTTTATTACGGTGGATGGCATTTCCCAGCCAGCGCCGGCGCCGCGCTTCTCACGCACGGCCCCGGGGGTGCGCGGGGGGGCTCCGGCCCCGGGCGCAGACAGCGCCGCCGTGCTCGCCGACTTCGGCTTCTCGGAGGGGGAGATCGCTGCGCTATTGGAAAGCGGGGCCGTCGCCTCGAACGGGTAAAATAGGAAGGGCGAGGGGCCAAGGCCCTTCGCTCATGGTGAAACGGCGCGACCAAGGAGGGTTTGCCGTGAGTGTAGAGCTGTTGAACACCCCGCGTTTCTATGGGTTTCGGGTCCGTCGCCAAATCGACGGGCGCACCTACCAGGAGTACTTCTCCCTAAAGACCAAGGGCAAGCGCATTCGGGGCCCGGAGCGGGCCGCGATCAAGGTTTGCGCGGAAGCCCGGGATAAGGAGCTGAAGGCACTGCAGCAAAAGAGCCGGGAAGGGCTGGCTCGGCGCCGGGCCGTGGACGAAGAGGGGCGGGTCCGGGGCGTGCTTTTCCGCCTAAAGCAGGAGAAGAGCGGCACCCGAACCCCGGTCTTTCAGGTGGGTATCCATTCCTTCATGGAGCACCGCATCGTCAATACCACCGTATCCATCACTTGCCATGGGCTAATCGGTGCCTGGCGTCGCGCCATCGATTTCTATGCCCTGCACAAAAAAATTGGGCCCCGGAGCAAGGCCTTCAAGAATCTGCTAGCGGCGTGCCCAAGCGAGCAGGATCTCAAGGCTCTCCTCGCCGGCGCCTAGGGCGCCAAGACAGGGTCTCCGGACCCTGGCACCATGGCGCCTTGCTAAGGATTAAGGCCAGCGATCGAGGAGCGAGGCAGCCCGGTGCAGAGATTCGAATCCCAGGAGTTTCCCCAAGCCTCTGCCGCGGCGCAGGAGACGCCGGAGGCTTTCTGGCTGGAGGAGGCCAAGCGCCTTTCCTGGCATACGGCGCCGACGCTGGCGCGAAGCCTCTCTCCGGAGGGGATCGCGGCGTGGTTCCCCGATGGCCGGCTCAACACTTCCTGGCTTTGCCTCGATGCGCACCTGGCCGCGGGCCACGGTGATCGCACGGCTTTGATCTACGACTCCCCGGTGACGGGGCAGAAGGCGCACTTCAGCTTCGCGGCTTTGACAGAGCGAGTAGCCCGTACCGCTGGCGGCCTTCGGGCCCTGGGGGTTGGAGTTGGCGATCGGGTCGTGATCTACATGCCCATGATCCCCGAAGCGCTCGTTGCCATGTTGGCCTGCGCGCGCCTGGGGGCCATTCACTCCGTGGTTTTCGGGGGCTTTGCGGGCCGCGAGTTGGCCGTGCGCATTGATGATGCCCAGCCGAAGGTGCTGCTCACGGCAAGTTGTGGCCTCGAGGCGGATCGGGTCATTCCCTACGAGCCTTTGGTGACGGAAGCGCTGGCCCTTGCCGCTAAGCCCCCGGCCCACTGCGTGGTGGTGCAGCGGCCCCAGGCGCCTATGGCGCTCGTTCCGGGGCGGGATCACCCCTGGGAGGCCTTCGAGGCCGCGGGGGCTCCCGTGGACGCCGTTCCCCTGAAGGCGACCGATCCCCTCTATATCCTCTATACCTCGGGCACCACGGGAAAGCCAAAGGGCGTGGTGCGGGACCATGGCGGCCATGCCGTGGCCCTGGCTGCCTCCATGACGCGGGTTTACGACACGGGCCCGGGAGAAGTTTTCTGGGCCGCCTCGGACGTGGGCTGGGTTGTGGGCCATTCCTATATTTGCTACGCGCCCTTGTTGGTGGGGGCCACCACGGTGCTATACGAAGGCAAGCCTGTGCGCACCCCCGATGCGGGAGCCTTCTGGCGGGTGATCGCCGAGCACGGGGTGAAGACTTTTTTTGCCGCACCAACGGCCTTCCGGGCCTTGCGTAAGGAAGATCCCGATGCGGTCCTGCGCTTGAAGTACGACCTGTCGGGTTTTAAGCGCCTCATGCTCGCCGGAGAACGCTGCGATCCCCCGACCCTGGAGTGGCTCCAGGATCGGCTCCAGATCCCGGTGGTGGATCACTGGTGGCAGACGGAAACGGGCAGTCCCATCTGCGCCCTGCCCGCCGAGGTCGGCTGGGCGCCCAAGGTGGGGTCCTCCGGCGTGCCCATGCCCGGCTACCGCCTCGAGGTGCTGAATGAGGCTGGGGACCCGGTGGGCCCCGGGCAATCGGGGCAGCTTGCCCTGACCTTGCCCCTGCCGCCGGGGACCTTACCCACGGTGTGGGGCGATCAAAAGCGCTTTACGGAGGCCTATCTGGCGCGCTTCCCGGGCTACTACGACACGGGGGACGGCGGCTACAAGGACGAGGACGGCTACGTTTTCGTCATGGGCCGCACCGATGATGTGATCAACGTTGCGGGCCATCGCCTGGCCACGGGGGAGCTGGAGGAAGCGCTGGCGGGGCACGATGCCGTGGCCGAATGCGCCGTGGTGGGAACCTCGGATCCGGATCGGGGTGAGGTGCCCGTGGGCTTTGTGGTCCTAAAGGACGGCGTAAACCTCACCGCCGACGCCGTGGTAGAGGCCCTCATCGCGCGCATGCGCCAGGAGGTGGGCGCCTTTGCCTTTTTCCGCCGCGGCTACGTGGTGGCCCGGCTGCCGAAAACCCGCTCCGGGAAGATTCTTCGCTCCGTGCTCCGGGATTTGCTAGAGGGCCGCCCGCCGGTGGTGCCCTCCACCATCGATGATGTCAAAATTGTCGACGAAATTGCCGACGTCCTGGCCAGCGGGAAGACTGCATGATTATTGTTCACGGCCTCATTCCGATCCTCCCGGAGCGGCGCAGCGAAGCGCTGAAGCTGATCCGGTGGATGGAGCGAGAAACGCAAGCTGAGGAAGGCTGCCTGACCTACCGCTTCTTCGTGGGTTTGAATGATCCCAATACGCTGATGCTGTTTCAGGAATGGGATAGCGCCGAGGCCCTTGAGGCCCACTTCGAAACGGCCCACATGGCGTCCTTCCTTGAGGCCCTGCCCACCATCGTTGCCGGGGATATCCAAACTCGCCGCTATGCTGTGGCCCTCGATGAGGGCGACGATGAGGGTGGCTGGGACGAGGAAGAAAGTCTCCTAGAGGACGCCGAAGTCGGCGCCTCGCCCATTATTCACTAGGCGTATCCCCCGTGCTCGCCCCTTGGCCCTCGGTGCTCTCCGCGAGGAGGGCCGTGTTCCGCATGCCCCGCGCCTTGGCGAAGTAGGTGGTCCCAAGAAAAAGCTGGAGGGAAAAGAAAAGCTCCGCTGCGCCCCAGCCACGGCGGGCGGGATCGAGCAGGGTCAGGATCGCCACCATAAAATAGGGCATGGCGAGGAAGGCCACATAGGCCGCGCCGCGAGCGCTGCCCTTCAAGAGCGTGGGGAGGCATACGAGGAGCGGCAAGCTTTGCAGCGCAAAGACCACACCCTGGCCCGTGGTGGAGAGGCGTGAGGGAAAGATCAGGTGCTGCAAGCCGTAGACCGCGATGAGGGAGCCGAGGGCAAGGAGGGCGAGGAAGTGCCAGAGGCGCTCTCCCGGGCTCGGTTGGCTGAGGGCGCTCACGGGGTCGCCCCCAGCTGCTTCGCGACCGTAGCAAGGCGCTGCCCGAGTTCCTGGGCCAGGGCGCTTTCATCTTCCGTGAGGTCCTTCCCGCCGCTGCCGGCGTGATGGGACGGGCCATAGGGCGTGCCGCCCCCCGTCGTGCTGACCAGGCGTCCACTTTCATAGCTGAGGCCCAACACCATCATGCCGTGGTGGAGCAGGGGCAACATCATAGAGAGAAGCGTGCTTTCCTGGCCCCCATGGAGGCTCGCCGTGCTCGTGAATACCCCCGCAGGCTTGTTCCGCAGCGTGCCCTGCATCCAAAGGCCGCTGCTTTGATCAAGGAAATACTTCATGGGCGCTGCCATGTTGCCGAAGCGCGTGGGCGAGCCCAGGGCCAGGGCATCGCAGGCGGCGAGCTCCTCGAGGGTGGCGTACGGGGCGCCCTCCGGCGGCTCCGGCGGTAGGGTTTCCGTGGTGGTGGGCGCCACCGGGGGCACGGTGCGGAGCATGGCCTCTGCCCCGGCCAGGGCCACGCCCCGGGCCACCTGTTTGGCGAGGGCGGCGGTGCTGCCCCCGGCGCTGTAATAGAGAACGAGGACCACGGGCGTTGTCATGGAGAGGACTCCTTGGCTAAGGCGTCAAGTAGGGCAGTGAGAGTGGTGGTGTCCGGGCGGCCCAGGGCGGCGCGGTCCCCGGCGATCAGCACGGGGCGCTCTATGAGCACGGGGTGGGCCACCAGGGCATCGAGGCATGCATCCTCCGACGCCTCGTCGAGGCCAAGGGTCCTGAAGGCCTCTTCCTTGCGCCGGAGGAAGGTTCGAGGCGTTAGGCCCAGGGCTTGGATGGCCGTTGCGAGGGCCTCCCGGGTCGGCGGCGCCTCAAGATAAAGGCGAAGGGCAAAGGGGCGGCGCTGGGCTTCGAGGAGGGCCAGGGCTGCGCGGCTTTTTGAACATCGAGGGTTATGCCAGAGCTCAAGGGCTGCCATGGGTAGGCTCCTGGGGGGCGGAACGGATCGCGGGGCAAGCATAGCAAGCCTGACGCCCTTGAGGTCCGCCGCGGGATCCGTATGCTAGCGCCCGCTTTCCTGACTCACCGAGGTCTGTTCATGGCGCAGTTTACCGTTCGTTTTCTGGGGCTGGGGCTGCTGCTCGGCCTGGTGAGTGCGTGCTCCCCCGGGCCGTCCATAGCGCTATTGAATGAGGAACCCCGACCCCTCGAGGCCTATCGGGGCCAGTGGCTCTACGTCAACTACTGGGCGGAGTGGTGCGCCCCCTGCCTCGAGGAAATCCCCGAGCTCAACGCCTTTCATGGTGCGGACAATGGGGCGGAGGTGCTGGGCATCAACTTCGATCGGGTGGATAGCGCGCTCATGGTCGAGCAGGCAGAGGGGCTGCAAATTGCCTTCCCCCTGGCGCTAGGCGATCCGGCGGCCCTGCTCGGGATTCAGGC
>JADHNT010000053.1 GCA_016779385.1 Pseudomonadales bacterium | reverse complement strand
CCAGGGGGTGAGGAGCAGCTGAAGGACCTGGGGATCCTTCTGGGCGGCAGCCATGGTGGCCATGCCCGAGGCGAGCGTGCCGCCAGAGAAGGTGCCATTCATGCTGCGTACCCGGCCCTTCACCCGGGGGAAGGGCTTGCCGCGCTGGGCGAGGCTTGCGTTTTGAAGAAAGAGCACGCCGAGGTCGAAGGGGACGGAGTCAAAGCCCGTGGAGAAAACGATGCGGGCGCCCGTTTCCTTCGCCCGGGCTTCGTGGGCATCGATGGTGGCGCGCATGAAGGGCACTTCGCCGCAAAGATCCACGTAGTCCGTGCCGGCTTCGACGCAGGCGGCGACGACTTCGGCGCCGTAAAGCTGGTAGGGCCCCACCGTGGTCAGCACGACCTTCGTGCGCGCCGCCATGGCGTTAACGCTGTCGGGGTCGGCAGCATCGGCCACCACTAAGGGCGTAGCGCTGGGGGCGCCAATTTCGTCCCGAACCGCCTCCAGCTTAGTCTGGGAGCGCCCGGCCATGGCCCAGCGGCAGGCCAGCCCCGCGGCGCAGCGCTTCGTGAAGTATTCGGCAACGAGACGGCCGGTGTAGCCTGTCGCGCCGTAAACCACTACATCGAATTCTCGGGTGCTCATAGGTGATGCTCCTTAGGAGACGACGGAGCCGCCGTCGCAGGTGATGATGTCGCCCACGGTAAAGCCGCAGGCGCGTGAACTGAGGAAGATGGCAAGGCCCGCAATGTCCTCCGGGGTGCCGACCCGGCCCCGGGGGTTGCCCTTGCCCACGGCGTCCCAATCGGTGGTGTCGACCTTGCCGCCTCCCCCCACGCCCGTGCTGAGCATGTAGGTGGGGAAGGGGCCCGGGGCGATGCCGTTGACGATGATGTTGCGCTTGATCAGGTGGGCGGCGAGTACGCGCGTCAGATGGTGAATCGCCGCCTTGGATGGCCCGTAGGAGAAGTTTTCAAAGCGGGGCGTTTTAATGCCGTCGATGGAGCCCACGTTAACGATATGGCTGGGGCGCTCGTGCCTCGCCTGCTTCTCGAGCTCTGGAAGTAACCGCTGGATCAGGAAGAAGGGCCCCTTCACGTTGGTGTCCATGACCTTGTCCCAGCCGATTTCCGGGAACTGCTCGAGGGGCTCGCCCCAGGCCACGCCGGCGTTATTGATGAGCACATCGAGATGGTTTTCCTGCTCCCGAAAGCGGGCGCAGAAGCTGTCGATGCCCTCGAGCGTCGCTAAATCTGCTGGGATCGAGCGACAGATCCCGCCGTATTCCTTTGCCAAGCGCTCCGCGGTGGCATCGCAGGCGGCGGCCTTTCGGGAACTGATGTAAACCTTGGCGCCGTTCGCGAGAAAGCCCGCGGCGATCATCTCTCCAATGCCTCGGGAACCCCCGGTGACCACCACCACCTTATCGCGTACGGAAAATAGGTCCTTCATAGCCTCTCGCCCCTCTCGTGGTTAAGCTCAGCGCAAGACTTTACACCACGCGGGGGGAAAGCATGTTGACGGAACGCCTGACCGGGCCCTATCGCCATCCGAAGCAAATGCTGGGGACGCAGGAATACGACGGCCACCTGTCCATTCATGACGATGAAATGGCGGATAAGCTGGGCTTTGCGGGAGCGCCCATCGAGGGGCCAACCCATTTCAGCCAGTTCGTGCACCTCCTGGAGGAGGCCCTGGGGCCGGCGGTGTTTGAGCGGGGCTGCATCAGTGCCCACTACCAGAACATGGTCTTTGAAGGCGATGAGGTGCGGGCCTTTGTGGAGCCCTCGGAAAGGGAGGGAGTGCTGCGCATCGGCGCAGAAAAGAAAGACGGGACCCCCGTGCTCACGGGTACCGCGTCCCTGGGCCCGGATTATGGGGAGTCGGAGCTCGACCGGCGCCGAGCCAAGCTCCGCCCCTCGGAGCAGCTCGTGCTGCTCAGCGATTTAACCGTTGGGCAGAAGGGCGCGGGAAATCCGGAAAGCGCGCGCATGGCCTTCGATCAGCACATGGGGGCCCTTTATCCCTTCTCCCTGGCGCAGAAGCTGGAAAAGATTACCGAGCCCCACCCTTGGTATACGGCGGAGGGAGCAAAGGCTTCCCCCTGGGGTCGTCCTATCATTCCCTGGGAGATGATCAGCGTACTGACCCAGTACACCAGCGACCAAGCGAAGTTTCGCGCCCGGGGACCCGCCGTGGGGCTGTTCGCCGCCCAGGAGATCAAGCTCCTGAAGGGCCCGCTCTTTGTGGATCATCCCTATCTGCTCGAGCGGGAGATCCTGGCCCTGAGCGAAAGCCGGCGTACGGAATCGAACTGGATTTTGACCCGTGTTTACGACGGCGAGGACCGGACCCTGGTGGCCGAAGTGATTTTGAATTCCGCCACCCTGAAGGATTCCTATGCGAACTACGTGGCGGATGCCGCGGCTCTTGGCAAGGTGCTGTGAGGCCAACGGTTTCTAATCGGCGGGCCATGGTGTCGGGTATGGCGCCGGTGCTCGAGGCGGGGCGCTACCTTTTCACGGCGCTGGATTGCTGGCCTAGCGCCCAGGAGGCCGGCCCGCTTCTCGGGGTGTTTCGGGAGGAAGAGGGGCTAACAGCCTACCGGCGCCTCGGCCCGGAGGAAGTCCTTCCGCCCGGAGGCGTCGCGATGGTGAAAATCACCTTGCAAGTGTATTCCGACTTAGAAGGCGTCGGACTGACCGCGGCGGTGGCGACGACGCTAGCGGAGGAGGGCATTCCCTGTAATGTCGTCGCGGCGCTTCATCACGATCACCTATTCGTTCCCGAAACCCAAGGCGCTGCGGCGCTGCGTTGCCTAGAGGCACTGGCCCAGGCAGCGAAGGACGCTTAAGGAGAAAGCACCATGGCAGAAGTCTTTCGGACCCCTGAGGACAACTTTGCGGGGCTTAAGGATTTTGATTTCGCCCCCCATTGGCATGCTTGGGAAGGGCTACGGGTCCACTACCTTGATGAGGGCCCGCGGGAGGCGCCGGTCATGCTGCTCCTCCACGGCATGCCCACCTGGAGCTACCTCTATCGGGACGTGATTTCGCCCCTCGTGGCAGCCGGCTTTCGCTGCATCGCGCCGGATCATCTGGGGTTTGGGAAATCGGATAAGCCCGGCGATTTATCCTGGTACTCCATTGCGCGGCATACGGAGGTGCTTACGAGCCTCATCGGCGCGCTCAATCTTCGAGAGATCACGCTGGTGTGCCAGGACTGGGGTGGGCCCACGGGGCTTGCGCAGGCCGCCATGATGCCCGAGCGCTTTCGGCGCCTGGTCATTATGAACACCTGGCTGCACCACGAAGGCTATGAGTATTCCCCGGGCATTCGGGGCTGGCACAGCCAATGGATGCCCGGGGGCGCCTTTGATCGGCCCCAGCCCGATGTCGGGCTTCTTATGGTGCTGAGCGCGGGCTACGGAACGGGGAAGGAGATCTATCCGCATATTGCGGCGGGGACCCGCCCGGCCCTAGAGGGTGCTGCGGAAGCGATCCATCGTGCGTACCTTGCGCCCTTCGCGGGGCTGCCCGATGCGGCCTACCAAGGGCTCCGGCGCTTTCCCCTATCCATTCCCTTGGATGATGCCTTTAAGGGCAACGGGCCGGCTCAGACGCTGCACTATGAACGCCTGCTCGCCTGGGATAAGCCGGTACAATTTATCTGGGGCTGCCAGGATCCAGTATTTCTGGAGTCCTGGGGGAGAACCTGGGCTGGGCGTTTAAACGCGCCCTTCGATGCCCTAGAGGATGCGGGGCACTTTCCGCAGAACACCCACGGAAAGGCCCTCGCCGAACTGATACTAAAGCGCGCCTAAGCGCGCTTTCGCCGGCCTAGGGCCGCATAAGGCATTAGGCTGCGCTGGGCCGATTACGCTGCGCCCGGGGGGCGGCGCCAAAGCGACGGCCGCCGTTAGGCTTGCTGCCCCCGCGGCCTGCGCCGCCCTTGTGGCTCCGGCTTTCCTCTGAGGCACGACGCTCTCCCTGGGGACGACCTTCGCCGTGGGGTCTCCCTTCGGAACGACCTTCCCCCTGGCCCCGAGCGCCTTGGAAGGACCGGCCAGCCCCGTTGCCGGTCCGAGGCCGGGGCGCCCGGGGCGGAGCGCGGCGTGCGCCGGCGCCGCCGCTGCGACCACCGCGACGGGTCGCACCATGGGTTTGCAGCTCCACCGTAGCGAAACCTTCCGGAGCATCTAGGCGCGGGATGTCTGTGCGCTGAAGCCGCTCAATCGCGCCCAGCTGCTTGCCTTCCGCGGGCTCCACAAGGGACCAAGCGACCCCCGTGGTACCGTTTCGTGCCGTCCGACCAATGCGATGGACGTAGCTTTCGGGCTCGTGGGGTAGCTCGAAGTTGATGACGTGGGTGATGCCGGAGATGTCGATGCCGCGGGCAGCGATATCCGTGGCCACGAGCACCCATTCCTTGCCCTGCTTGAAGCCCTCAAGGGCCTTCCGGCGAGCGCCTTGGGTCTTATTGCCGTGGATTGCGCTGGCCTCAATGCCCGCGGCATTCAAACGCCGGGCCACGCGATCGGCGCCATGCTTGGTACGGGTAAAGACGATAGCCTTGCGCACGTCATTGCGAGTAAGGAGCTGACGAAGCAGCTCCGGCTTCGCGTCGCCCTTCACGGGGTAGACGCCCTGTTCGATGGCATCGACGGTCACCACTTCCGGGGTGACTTCCACGCGCACCGGGTCCTTCAGGAGGGAATTGGCCAGCTCCTCGATCTCTCCGGACATGGTCGCGGAGAAGAGCAGGGACTGACGGGCCCGAGGCAGGTCCGCAACGATGCGGCGAATATCGGCAATAAAGCCCATGTCCAGGAGCCGGTCCGCTTCGTCGAGCACCAAATGGCGCACTTCCCCGAGGCTTACCATGCGTTGGCTTATAAGATCGATGAGCCGCCCTGGGGTAGCTACGAGAATTTCCGTACCGCGGGCCAGGGCTTGAGCCTGGGGCCGAATGGCGACGCCGCCGAATACGCAGAAGCTGCGGGTTTTACGCCCTGCGGTGAAGCGACGGATTTCCGTCTGAATCTGGGCGGCCAGCTCCCGGGTCGGCGCAAGAATCAGTGCCCGCGGGCAGCGGGGACGAGCCCGGCCCGCATCGGCGAGCTTTTCGATAAGGGGGAGGGCGAAGGCGGCCGTCTTCCCCGTGCCCGTCTGCGCAATGCCCAGCACGTCCTGACCCGTTAGCAGTTCCGGGATAGCTTTCGCCTGGATGGGGGTGGGGGTTGTAAAACCAGCACTAGCGAGCACCTGGCATAGGTCAGCACCCAGCCCGAGGCCGTCAAACGTAAGATCACTCAAGAGATTGTCCTTTTGGCTTCGCCTTCCGTCTCGGTGCGAAGCGGGGGCCGCCATCTCGACGCGCGGCGAGGCTGGGGCAAACAAAGTCGACGGTCCCAGGGGAAAAGCGAGGGATGCGCGTTCGACAGAGGCGCGCACCCTAGGGCCTGGGCGCTCCTAAGTCAAGGATTCTCAGCCCCCAAAAATCGACGCGCTTCGTTCAACAAACCAAAAGGCGGCCACGCTGCCGAGGACATAGGGCGGTAGGGAAGCAAGGCGCGCGCTCGGCTCGGGGGTGAGGTGGCGCAGGACACCGCCGAGAAGGAGGGCGCTGAGTACGACCCCAAGCTGACCAAGCTCGAGGCCCAGATTGAAGAGCAGCAATGCCCAGAAGGTGCCTTCCGGCGGAAGCCCCAGGCTTTCTAGTGCGCCGGCAAAGCCCAGCCCATGGAGCAAGCCAAAGGCGAAGCATAGTTTCCAGGGAGCTAGGGCTGGGCGTGTCCCATGCGCCTTGCGACCTAGAGCCTCGGATGCCAGGAGCATAATGCTGAGGGCGATCAGGGCTTCCACCGGTCCCCCGGGAAGGGTCAGGAAGCCAAGGCTCGCGAGCCCGAGGGTTAGGGAGTGCGCCAGGGTAAAGCTCGTCACAATGAGAAGAAGCTGGCGCAACTTGGGATAGAGGTAGACCAGCAGAAGCACAAAGCAAACATGGTCGATCCCAAAGACGAGATGCTCGACCCCAAGGGCTAGGTAGGCTGGCACCGCGGCCCCTTGACGCAGATCTCGTTCGGGATTGCGTGGGCTTAGGCCGAACTGCTGGGGGTCCCCCGCGAGGGGCAGGAGCGTCACCATGGCATCCGCGAGGGTACGCTCTAGGCCAGGCATGGCGAGGTGCGTTAGGCCCTTGGGGCAGTGCAACCGGTATTCGGTCTCCACCGCATCCATGGCCAGGGTAACGCCTCGTTCCTCCTGCGTGCAGTTACTTTGAGGGACGAGGGGGAGGACGCGCCCCATCATCTGAGGCTGGCGAAAGCGCAGGCGCCACTCGGTTTCCGTCAGCTGCGTTAGCTCGAGGAGCGCCGGGCGAATCTCGTGGGCTTTGCCAGGAAAGGCAGCGCAAAGCACCAAGAGCAAAAAGAGCCCTGCCGAGGCTCGGCGCAGCCTAGCGCCGATCGTCAACGCCATAGCGTCCCCGCACCGATTGGAAGAAACGATCTAGACTGGCCTCTCGGGCATCCCGGAGATAATCCGTCCGTACCCGAGGGGCCACAAAGCCCAGGGGCGGGACCTCCGCCGGGAGCCGGGCCTCGAGACGGAGAAGATGGCTCCCAAAGGGGCTTTCCAGAGGCCCCACCCATTGGTTTGTTGGCACCTTAGGAAGTGCTAACGCCAGCGCGCTACCTAGCGCCTGCTGCAACTCCGCTTGGGATTTACCGACGAAGTGCCGGGGCAGGTCCTCTAGGCCGCGGGGTAGTGCCTCTCCTTGGCGAAGGGCCTCGAGGGCCGTCTCGGCCTCCGCCTCGGTTGCGTATTGCTGCTGTTCGAGGGTCCAGCGTTCTGGCAGACGATAACGTTCCCGATGTTGGTCAAAGTAGGCCTCGAGGTCCGGGTCACTGACCGCTCCCGAGGTCATGTCTTGCACGAGAAACTCGAGCTTCTGCACGAGCCGTCGACGAACCACCGTATCGTCAGCGTCGAGGCCTCGGCGGAGCGCCTCTCTGTAGAAGACCTCCTCCCGGAGCCAGGCGGTCAGCAAGGCTTCAAGCGTCTCCGGATCCGGGGGCGTCCCCATTTGCGTTTTCCAGAGCCCCGCCACGCGCTCAACCACCGCCGCATCAATAACGATCGATTCGGTGGATTGCCAGCGATCCACGGCAAAGAGGAGGGTGCCAACGACCAGGAAGATCGTTAGCGGATGACGACCGATGGACACGCTCCCAGGCTCCTTAGGGTGCGGCAGCGCTCAACCAAATGGGGGAGCTCCAGGCCCGCTCCTGAATGGTGAGGGGTAGCGCTGGGTTCGGCGTGGCACCGGTGCGAAGCGCATCCCAGGTCGACCACCGGCAGCTGGGGTTCTCCAGAGCTCGGACGTAATACATGGCCGTTTCCCCGGGCTGGTAATCGGGGTCGCTCCAGCGCGCCTGAAGCACCGCTGCACCGTCTCCGAGGAGGGTGCAGCTCGTGAGATCCACGGAGGCCGTGCTTTCGGGGCAGCGATGGCTTTGCGGATTAACGGCGGCGCCGCCCGGGCAGGCGATATCAAACACCCTTTCCTGCGCTTTTCCATCCCGCACGCTGGCCTTGATGACCTGCAGCCGGGCCAGGGGCGCACTTTCTGGATCCTGGCGTGCCCAAGCCAGGAAACTTGGAGCATCCGTCCCTCGGGTAAGAAGGTCTCCGCCCATGGGAACGCCCGCGGCATAGGCAGCGCCGACCCAATCGGCAGCCCCAGGCTCCGGGAGGTCATAGCCCGCGAAGAAGCGCACGGCGATGCGACTGCCGGAGGTGGAGAAGGTTTCCTTCCGGCGAAAGGCCGCGTAGATCGACTCCCGGGTGTTCTCCTCAGCCCAGGCTGCGGCCAAACTGCCAGCGCTCCAGGTGCTGCGATAGGTATCGAGATAGCGGGGTGGCTCCCCATCGAGGGGCACGGATCCACGTTCCTTAGGCTCATCGTCAAGAATGCCGGTTTTGCTCCAGAAATTATCGTCATCGCCGGCGTAGCTGCCATTGTGCGTATCGCTGGAACCTGTAACGCCAAATTTAAAGGGGTTGAAGCCCTTGGCTTCCTGGAACTCCAGGCCCCGCATCAGGGCTTGGCGCACATAGCTTCCGTCCGGTTGGCTCAGCAGGTTCGAGGCAATGCGCACCTTCATGATTTCGAAGTCCGCCCATTCATCATTGGGGGAAAGGGCCGGGTGGGTATCAGAGGTTCCTTTGATCTGGGAGTTCTCCACCAGCGGTTCATTGCGCATGCGTAGCTCCGCGTAGGAGGCGTCGAGGGGATTCCCGGCAAAATCGAGCTGGCTGAACATCCAACCGTTGGATCCATTGGAGTTGTGTGGGATGGCCAAGGACTCGAGCCCCGCCTGGCGCTGCTGGTCCATCCAGCGCCAAAGGTCTTCGGGATTGTTTGAGTCAAGGCGAGAAAAGGGCAGGAGCGGCGCCTTATTGCCGTCGAATATTACGTTTCGGTGAAGATTCTCGAACTCTGGGCCCGAGGCGGTGTATTCGTAGCCGATGAAGGTGGTGAAGCGCCCGGGGTCGTTGTGGCGGTTGGCCGCCTCGATGATGTCTTGCCAGGCATCGGAAAACACCTGGTCGTCTACAAGCTCCATGCGTCGATCGGAGCGCACAAAATCAATCAGCGTTTGAAAAATACCACCTCGCGACTCCTCATCGCCCATGGCACGAACCGCTGGCGCAAGCTCATGCTCGTACAGGGGCGTTTCGCTATTCGTCATCGCCTTCAGCGCGCCCATAAAGAAGGCGTGATCGGTGACGGCATAGAAATCCATGGGCCGATCAAGCTGCATGGGGAAACCGCCGGGATGATTGAGCACGCCCCCTTTTGCAAAGTGATAGGCGTCATCGGGACCCGCAAGCGTGCCCATGGCGAAGGCATCAAAGGAGTAGGCGGTGTGAACGTGAAGATCGCCGTAGAGCGGTTGCCGGGCCACGGGATTGCTCGCGCCTGAATTCGAAGCCGCGACCGCGGGGCCTTTCGAAGACTCCGGCGTTGGTGCGGAGGGTGCGGAGACGTTCTCTGAGCCGCAGGCAGACAGCAGAAGCGCCGCTGCGATCGGCGCGAGTTGGTAACGCATAGCAATAGCTCCCCAAGTTTCCAAGCTCCCACGCTTCGACCTTAGCACTTTGGCGATGGCTGGCTAGGTGTCTCCAGAGCCTCAAGCGGGCTGAAGCCAGAGCGCTTGGTAACGAGACCATCCAGGTAGGGTGGCGCGCTGCGGAGGCGGGTGGGCCGTGCTGAGCCCAAGGCGTGGATAGCGTTCAAAAAGGGTTCGCAGGGCGACCTCGGCCTCGAGCTTGGCCAGATGGGCGCCAAGGCAGTAGTGGGGCCCGTAGCCAAAAGCGAGATGGTGCCGGTGCGGGCGATGAATACGGAAGGCGTCTGGCGCCTCAAAGGCGTCCGGATCGCGATTGGCGCAGCCCAGCATGGGCATGATGGGCGTGCCCCGGGGGATGGTGATACCGCAGACCGTGATCGGCTCCGCGGCAAAGTTCGGCTTCGTGCTGTGGATAGGCCCGTAGAGCCGAAGGATCTCGTCGATCGCTTCGGGCCATAGGGTCGGGTCTTTCTTAAGGGTCTCCAGGGCCTCCCGATGCTGAAGCAAAGCATAGGCCCCATTGCTCACCAGGTGAGTCGTGGTTTCGAAGCCCGCAAGAAGCAGCAAAAAGGTCATGGCTAGGGCTTCGTCGTCGGTGAGGGGCGCCTCGCCCTGGGCTGGCATGAGGAGCCCAGAGAGGAGATCAGCGCCGGGCTGATGGCGCTTGGCCGCGATCACGCCCTCGAGGAAGGCTGCGCTTTTGGGGAGGTCCCGAAACAGCAGCGTACCAATTCGCCATAGAGAAAAGCCCGTGGAAACGGTGTTCAGGGCGCGCTTCAGCTCAGGCATGACGTCATCGTCGACGCCGAGCATGGCGGCAATGGCATGGGTGCTGAGGGGTAGAGAGAGGGCGCTCTGGACCTCAAAGGGCGCGCCTTCCCCGGTCTCCGCGAGAAGCCGGTCAGCGTGGTGCTCAAGAGCGCCTCGCAGCTGGCCGATAGCCTGGGGCGTGAACTGGGCCCGAACCAGGTTGCGCAGGCGGCGGTGATTTGGATCGTCCTCGGTGATCATGCTCTTCACGAGGGGCTTCAGACGCTTGGGCAAGGGGAGGGCAAAGGGCAGGTCGGTGGGAGGCTTGCCCAGGGCCGTGCCTCGGTTACGGCTGATGCCTGGATGCTTCAAAACCTTCTGGCAATCTTCAAAACGCCAAACGGCCATGAATTTAAAGGGTCCCATGCGCGCTGGCGCGACGGGATGTTCTCGTCGAGCCCGCTCATAGAACTGTTCCGGGGCATCGACGAAGGCTTTAGAAGCTAGGTTGATAACCATAGGCTCGACCCCCTTCCGCTCCGACGCTACGCCCCTTGGGCGGCCGCTGCAAGGCGCGTGATTGACTTCCCCCGGGCGATCCCTAACGCTCCCGCCTCCTCAATTGTTGGATAAGCCCCATGGACCCGCGAACCCAAGCGATGCTCAGCGCTCCACCGCTTCCTCTGCTGGCACGCTTAGCCGCGCCGAATGTGGTGGCCTTCCTCGTGCAGGCGGTGGTCAGCATGGCAGAGGTGTGGTTCGTGGGGCGCCTCGGCCCCGAGGCCCTGGCGGCCATGGCGCTGGTTTTCCCCTTGCTTATGCTAAACCAGATGATGTCCGGTGGTGCCCTGGGCGGCGCCGTAGCGTCGTCCTTAGCCCGGGCGCTCGGGGCAGGCGATCGGGCGCGGGCGGAAACGCTGCTGTGGCACGCCCTGACCCTAGCCGGCGCCTTTGCCCTCACCATGGCCCTGGCCTTTGCGGTCTTTGGAGAGCGGCTGCTCCGCAGCCTTGGGGGGGAGGGCGCGGTGCTGTCCCAGGCCCTGGGCTACGGCGCCATTCTGTTCCCCGCCTGCATCGTGCTATGGCTGGTGAATACGCTGAGTGCGGCGCTTCGAGGGACGGGGAACATGCAGCTCCCGGCCCGGGTCATGCTGCTGTCTGCTACGGTGCAGGTCCCCCTCTCGGGCGTGCTCATCCTTGGCGCCTTTGGGGTTCCAGCCTTTGGACTTGCCGGGGCCGCCGTCTCCGTGGTCAGCGTGGCTGCGGTCAATAGCCTTTTCCTCCTGGCCTGGCTTCTCTATCGAGATCAGGCCCTACGGCTCCGCCGGGATCGGCTCCAGCTCCAGCGCGGTGCCTTTCGGGATATCGGTCACGTTGCGCTCCCCGCGCTGCTGGCACCGATCTTTACCGTGCTCACCATCGTTTTCCTAACGGCATTGGTGGGGCGGCAGGGGGTCGATGCGCTGGCGGGCTATGGGATCGGCTCCCGTATTGAGTTTCTCCTCGTGCCCCTGGTCTTCGGCATAGGGGCGGCGCTCACGGCCATGGTCGGCACCAACATGGGGGCCGGGCAGGTGGCGCGAGCTGAGCGCATCGGATGGCTTGGAGCCGGCGCCGCTGGCGCGCTGACCGGGGGGGTGGGGCTTCTGCTTGCGCTCTTTCCCGAGAGCTGGGTGGGGCTGTTCACGGATCATCCGCCCACCTTGGATGCCGGGGTGGCCTACATGACCCACGTGGGTCCGGCCTTCGGCTTTTTGGGCGTGGGCCTCGCGCTTTATTTCGCCTCCCAGGGGGCAGGGCGCGTGGGCTGGCCCGTCACGGCGACGCTCCTGCGCTTTCTCGTGGCCGTGGGGGGCGCCATCGTGGCCCTGGATCAGTTCGCCCTAGGATTGAACGGTATCTACCTGGCGTCGGCGCTGGGGATGGTGATCTACGGCGTCTTAACTGCGGCGTCCCTGGCCTTTGGCGCGTGGCGGCCCAAGACTGCCAAGAACACCAACGGCGCCTAGGCGCCGCCGAGCCCGGGCACTGCCAAGAGTGCGGTCAGCACGGCTCCGGAGGCGAGAAGCCAGAGGAGAAGCCCCTGGGCCCAGAGCCGGGGGCTCGAGGTCCTCAGGGCCTCCCGATCGATCTGCATACCAATCAAAAAGAGCGCGCCAAGCAGGAGGGCCTTGGAGGCTACCGCCGTTGCGCTTAAAAAAACTGGCCCGAGGGGCAAGAGCGTTCGAAGCATCACCGCCGCCAGGAAGAATAGGATGAAGGAAGGAAAGGGACTCGCCCCGCTGCGCCGGGTGAGGGCGCTGGCGACGAGGGTTAAGGGGATGAGCCAGAGCGTGCGTCCCAGCTTGACCACCGTCGCCGTTTCCAGCGCTTCCGGGCTAAAGCTTGCCGCGGCTGCTAGCACAGACGCCGTATCGTGGATCGATAGGGCCGCCCAGAGCCCGAACTGCGTGTCACTGAGAGCGAGCTGAGCACCAAGAACGGGGTACGCAAGAACGGCCACCGCGTTCATCAAAAACACTAGGGCGAGGCTGGTGGCCGTATCCTCCGGTTTCGCCCCCAGGACTGGCGCTAACGTGGCGATAGTGGTGCCGCCGCAGATGGCCGTCCCCGCATTCAAGAGCGCTCCCTGAATCCGCGGCGGCTGGAGAAGTCTCCCGATCAGGAAGCCTGCCGAGAGCACCCCAAGCACGGTCCCGGTAGTCAGCAGAAGCGTCGCTTGCCCAAGCGTCAGGACATCTTGGCCATTTAAGCCAAAGCCTAAGAGCACGATGGCGCCCTGGAGCGCACGGCTGCCCCAGGGCGCCGCGTAGCGGGGAGTGGATCCCCGACCCAGGGCCACCGCTAGCCCTAGAAAGAGCGCAGCGATGGGGCTTTTCACGGCGAGCGCCAGGGCTAACCCAGCGAGGGGCAAGGCGATGGAATTTCGGATGAGGTTCATCGCTAGCTTATGGTTCCTGTTTCTCAATCACCGACTTCCGAAGCGCGTGGGTCAGCGCTGCGATGTGTTTGCTGTAGGTCCCATCGCTCGCGGCGGCGGGTAGCCCGAAGGCTAGAGGTGCATAGGCAAGGCCGGCGCGGAGCCGCCCCCGGGGGCGGGCCCGCAAATGGAATTGCAGGTTCACGGTGGTTGCTTCCCCTCAGCTTCGGATCGGTCCGTTCCGATCTCTTTGCGCTAGCCTGCCTGCCTTCTAGCAGGGCTTTCAAGGCGCTAGGGTGGGGCCTTCGTTTCGTGGCAGACTCGAGCGTCGACCACCGGGGAGGGCCCGCGTGACCAAAGGGCCGGAAGCATCAGAGCGCTTAAGCGCATACCACATCGTATTACTGTTACTGCTGGGTATCGCCACCCTGTATGAGGGCTTTGATGCCTCCATGCTGACCCTGGCCTCCGTGGATGTCCGGGTCACTCTGGGCATCGAGCTCGATGACTGGGGGACGATCTACGCCATTACGCGGGCGGGCATGGTGGCGTCCTTCTTCTTCTTGATGGGTGCCGATCACTTCGGGCGCCGAAATCTGTTGGTGCTAACGGTAGGCGGTTTTTCCCTGGCGAGCCTCGCGACGGCCTTCGCCCAGACCGCCTGGGAATTCACCCTCTGGCAGACCATTGCCCGGCTCTTTCTAACAGCTCAGTACGGCCTAGCGATCATCATTGCCGGCGAGGAGTTGCCTTCTCGCTTCCGCGGGACTGGCATCACCGTGCTGACGGCTTTTGCCACCGTGGGCACCGTGGCCATGGCCAAAGCTTCCCCTTTCTTTCTGCTCCTTGAGGGCGCCGTAGGGAACCCGGCCCATGACTTTGCCATGAGCCTTGTGGAGGCCGGGGCGGCGAGCTTGGCGATCCCCTACGACGCCGCTCACTGGCGAGGGCTTTACCTCATCGGCGCCTTGCCTCTCTTCCTTTTACCCGTGCTGTATTTCGGGATTCGGGAGACGGCGCGATTCACGGCGGTCGCGTCTGGACGGGTCGCCATGACCCTAAGCCAAACCCTGGCGCACCAGGTGGCCGAGGCCAAGCGCCTCTTCGAGCCGCGCTACCTACCTCGGGTCAATATCGTCTCCCTCCTTTGGAACTGCGTTTATCTCGTTATTTCGCCCGCCGTAGCCTACTGGGCGATCTACGCCAGGGAAGACGTGGGCATGACCCCGGCGGAGGTGGGCGACGTGGTGATGTGGGCCTACATCGCTGGAGCCTTTGGCCATCTGCTGGCGGGGCAGCTGATCGATCGCCTTGGACGGAAAATTACCTGCGCGGCGTTTTACGGTATTGCGGCCGTGGCCATCGTCGGGCTGTTCCATACGGAAACGGTGCCTGGGCAGTACTTCTGGCATATCGCTACCGTGTTCTTCTTCAATTGCGCCATCGGGGCGACCCACGTCTATGCCTCCGAGCTCTTCCCCACGGATCTTCGCGCCACGGGGTACGGCTGGACCACGAACCTCTTTGGCCGAATCACGGAGGTGCTCGTGCCCCTCATGATCGCCGCGCTGATTCCGGTCATGGGCATCTCCTGGGCGATCACTCTGGTGGCCATCGGCCCCTTGCTCGGCGCCGTGCTGGTGCTGAAGTACGCTCCAGAAACCAAGGGCTTGAGCCTTGAAGAGATTCAGGAGCACCTAGAAGGAGAGCGGGCCTAGGGCGTCCGTACCCCAAGGCGTGCCGCAGCCTCGTGAACGAAGGCTGTCGCCTCCCTTCGCATGTGGGTCACCTCCGCCTCCGGCAGGCCCCAGCTTCCCATGTAGGTGAGGGCGGCGCTGGCCACGTAGCAGTCCCAGAGAGCGAGGCGGGGAAGGTTCAACGGTGCCTGGGCGCCGTAGGCTTCGGTGAAGCGCTCCGCACCTCCGGGGCCCAGCAAATAGCGCAGCTCTAAGCGCGTGAGCGCGACGTCCACCATGGGGTCTCCCCGATGGCAGTCCTCCCAATCGAGGACGCCCACCAGTTGTTCGCCGTCCCAGCGCAGGTTTCCCGGCCAAAAGTCTCCATGCAGTAGCACGGGCGTTCCGCCATAGGGCGCGGGCGCGGCGCTTTTTACCCAGCGGCGAAGGGAGGCAAAGCGCTTATCGATGGCGAGGAACTCGGGAAGCTCGGGAAGGGGGTCGAGGAGCGAGGGGAGGGGATCAAGGCCCTCGATATCTACCTCGTGGAGCCTTGCTAAGAACGCGGCCATGCGCTGAAGCTGGGGTCCGGGATGGGCGCGGTTGATCTGGCGGTGCCCAGGAATAAAGGGCATGAGAAGTGCCGGCGCGCCATTAGGGGTGAGCCCCTTTGGGACCTCCTCCACGGCGGGAACCGGAAGCCCTGCGGCCCGGGCCCGGACCATGGCGAGGGCCTCCCGGCCCAAGGTGCCATCCTTCTGCCGCAGCACCACTTTCTCCTCCGCGCCTAGGGCGCTGCGAAGGGTTAGGGCAAGGACCTCCGCGGATACGCCACCTTCCAAGCGCTCAACGTTGAGCACCGTGGCGTCGCGCGCTTGCGCCAGGGTCTCCCAGCGGACGGGGTCGAGGAGGGTTTTGTCCAAGGTAACGGAGGTCCAGAGTGGCAGCGAGTGCCCCTATACTAGGCGGAAGCAAAGCGGCGCGCTCCCGCTGGCCTTGATTCGTAAACAGTGTGGCCGCTGGCATGCGACCCCAAGGGCGGTGTCATTCACCCTTCTGAAAGTGTTGGGTGTTTTGGGCTGACCGATCAGCGGGTTTTGCAAGAATCGGGAAAAGGTGTACTTTCGATGACATGAGGGGAGTGGTATCGCGTAGGGGGCGCGGTATCCGGGCGCTACCTTAGGCCTTGATTGCCTCCTGCCGTGCCCGGGAGGGGGCGCGCTTGGGTCATAAGCGTTTAAACATAGCGGAGCCCCAGAGGGCCTTAGGTCTCTTTGGGGCACAGCTGTGCCGGTCTCCTTTTCTCCCGTCGTCAGCCCAAAGGGGGGTTGCCTAGACACCAGGGGGAGGGAGGCGATGAAGCCAACCAACATCAAAGATCCGGAATACTTCCACAAGGTCGTCGATTGTCAGTACGCCTGTCCGGCGCATACGCCGGTGCCGGAGTACATCCGCCTCATCGCGGCGGAGCGTTACGACGAGGCCTACATGGTCAACTGGGAGTCCAACGTCTTCCCTGGGGTGCTCGGGCGCACCTGCGATCGTCCCTGTGAGCCGGCCTGTCGCCGGGGCCGGGTGGACGAGGAGCCGGTGGCCATCTGTCGCTTGAAGCGCGTGGCGGCGGATAACAAGGGCGATGTGTCGGCGGCCATGCCCGTGGCCCCGGATATCAAAAAGCAGGGCCGGGTGGCCCTCATTGGCGCAGGCCCCGCCTCCCTAACCGTGGCCCGAGACCTCGCCCCCTTGGGTTACGAAATTGATCTGTTCGATGATCAGCCCCTGGCTGGGGGCTTCATGCGCAGCCAGATCCCCGTGTTCCGCCTACCGCCTGAGGTCCTTGATGAGGAGGTTGGCTTCGTGCTCAAGCTCGGCATTAATCAGCATTTTCGCCACTACGTGGACAGCCTCGGTGCCGTGCTCGAAAAGGACTACGACGCGATCTTCGTAGGCACGGGCGCGCCCCGGGGCAGCGATCTTTCGATCCCTGGGCGAGAAGAGGCCGATAAGCACATTCATATCGGCATTGATTGGCTCGCGTCCGTCGCCTTCGAGCACCTGAGCAAGGTCGGCCGCCGGGTCCTGGTGCTTGGGGGCGGTAACACGGCCATGGATTGCTGCCGAACCGCCCGGCGCTTAGGGGGCGAGGACGTGAAGGTGGTGGTGCGTTCCGAGCGCGCCAAGATGAAGGCCTCGCCCTGGGAGATCGACGACGCCATCGCCGAGGATATCCCCATCCTTAACAACCACGTGCCCAAGGAATTCGTGCACGAAAACGGGAAGCTGACCGGCGTGCGCTTTACCGTGGTCGACGTGGTTTACGACGAGGGGGGGCAGCGGAAGCTTGTCCCCACCGGGGAGGAGGTGTTCTTTGAGGCCGATGACGTAATCATTGCCATCGGCCAGGACAATGCCTTCCCCTGGATCGAACGGGATATCGGGCTTGAATTCGGGAAGTGGGACATGCCCGTCATCGACCCTGTGACTTTCCAAAGCACGAACCCCCGGGTGTTCTTCGGCGGTGATGCGGCTTTCGGGCCAGAAAACATCATCACCGCCGTTGCCCATGGTCACCAGGCGGCCATCTCCATGGATCGCTTTATCCGGGGGGAGAACGTGCATGATCGCCCGGCCCCGGGGGTCACCCTCGTGAGCCAAAAGATGGGGGTTCACGAGTGGAGCTACGACAGCGCCGTGTCGCCGGAGGATCGCTTCCCCGTGCCCCACGCGGATAAAACCCTCGCTCTCAAGGATCGGAAGGTGGAGGTGGAGCTCGGCTTCGACCGAGCCGTCGCCTACCGGGAGGCGGAGCGTTGCCTGAACTGTGACGTTCAGACCGTCTTCATCACGGATAAGTGCATCGAGTGCGATGGCTGTGTCGATATCTGCCCCACGGAATGTATCAACTTCCTGCCCAACGATGAGGAGCCGGCCCTTCGTACGAAGCTACGCATGGCGGCCGATGAGTTGGATCAGGACCTCTACGTGTCCGATGCGCTCGCGCAGACCGGGCGGGTCATGGTGAAGGACGAGAACGTCTGCCTTCACTGCGGGCTCTGTGCCGAGCGCTGTCCCACCGGCGCTTGGGATATGCAGCGTTTCCTCTATCAAGTCACGAAGGCGGGCCAGCCATGCAGCCAAAGCAAGCGATAAACGATTTCGTTATCAAGTTTGCGAACGTCAACGGCACCGGCTCCGCCAG
>JADHNT010000052.1 GCA_016779385.1 Pseudomonadales bacterium | reverse complement strand
CGGGTGACGAAGCGGTCCCCTTCTCCCATGACCTGGCGAATCATGGTGGGGGCGGTGTAGAAGATCGCCACCTGGTGCTTGTCGATGACCTCCCAGGCACGTCCGGCATCGGGCCAGGTGGGAACGCCTTCGAACATTAAGGTGGTGGCCCCGTTGGCCAGGGGGCCGTAGACGATATAGCTGTGCCCCGTAATCCAGCCCACATCGGCGGTGCACCAGTAGATTTCCCCCTCCCGATAGTCAAAGACATAGCGGAAGGTCATGGCGGCCATGAGCAAGTAGCCCCCGGTGGTGTGGAGCACCCCCTTGGGTTTCCCCGTGGAGCCGGAGGTGTAGAGGATGAAGAGCGGATCCTCTGCATCCATGGGTTCCGGAGGGCACTCTCCTGCTTCAGTGCCGGTGGCCTCGTGGTACCAAATATCTCTCGGGGCCTTCCAGGGAATCTCCGCGCCTGTGCGCTGCACCGTGAGTACCGTATGTACGCCAGGGCATTTCTCCAGGGCGGCCTCGACATTGGCCTTTAGGGGGACGCGCTTGCCCCCGCGAACCCCTTCATCCGCGGTGATCACCACCTCGCAGTCCGCGTCGAGAATGCGATCCTGCAGGGACTGGGGGGAAAAGCCGCCAAAGACCACGGAGTGGATCGCGCCGATGCGGGCGCAGGCCAGCATGGCGTAGGCCGCCTCGGGAATCATGGGCATGTAGATGCAGACCCGATCCCCCTTCTTGACGCCGCGGGTTTTTAAAGCGTTGGCGAGCTGGCAGATGGCCTCATAGGCCTCCTGATAGGAGATGGCTCGGCTGTCTTCGGGGTTGTCCCCTTCCCAGAGGATCGCCGTTTGCGATGCCCGCTCCGGAAGGTGCCGGTCGATGCAGTTCACGCAGGCGTTCAAGGTGCCGCCGGCGAACCACTTCACTTCGCCCCGAGCCATGTTCACCTCAGACACCCGATCCCACTGATCGCTCATCCAGGTGAGTTGGCTTCGCGCTTGCCGATCGAAGAAGCCCTCTGGGTCTTCGATCGATTCAGCGTACATAGCCTCATAGCGTTCGGCGTTGATTTGCGCCGTGTCGGCCAGGTCGGCGGGCACTGGGTAACGCTGCGCCTCAGACATGACTTCTCCCCCTCCGGTTTGGACTGTTATGGCTTCCCGTCGGTGGGAAGAGCCGCGCGAAGGCTCGCCTCGGCGCTTGCGCTGAGCGCCGGGACGTCACCCTGCGGGGCCTGCGCGGCATAGAGCGTATCCCCCAGCACCTTGCCGAATTCCACGCCCCACTGATCGAAAGAATTAATGCCCCAGAGCATACCGTGGCAAAACACCTTGTGCTCGTGCAGAGACAGCAGTGCTCCCAGGCTGTGCGCATCCACCTGATCGATGATGAGCAGGCTGGACGGATGATTGCCGGGGAGCCGCTTGTGGGGCGCGAGACGCTTGGCTTCCTCGGGCTCGACGCCAGCTTCGGTGAGGCTCGCGCGTATTTCGGCCTCCGTCAGGCCCCGGGCGAAGGCCTCCGCCTGAGCGATGCAGTGGGCCCGAAGCCACCGTTGATGATCCTCGAGCCCCGGCGCCCCCCGGCGCGGGAACACAAAGGTGGCACTGAACGGCTGGGTGCCTTGATGGAGCAGCTGGTGCGTGGCGTGCTGGCCATTCGTGCCCACGGTCCCCCAGAGGATGGTCCCCGTCGCCTCGGGGACGGGCTGACCGTCCGCCGTGACCGACTTCCCGTTGCTTTCCATCTCGAGCTGCTGGAGATAGGCCGGGAGCTGGGTCAGGGCATCGGCGTAGGGCAGGAAGGCGTGGGACTGGGTGCCCAGCACGTTCTGATTCCAAAATTCGAAGAGGGATAGGAGCAGGGGCAGGTTGTGCGCCCCGTCCGCCGTGCGAAAGTGCTCATCCATCGCCCGAGCGCCGGCGAGGAGCGCTTCAAAGGTCGTCATGCCCTGGGCAATGGCGACCGGGAGGCCCATGGGGGACCAGAGGGAGAACCGACCCCCGACCCAGTCCCAGAGGGGCAGGCACTGCTCCGGTGGAATGCCAAAGGCCGCAGCCGCATCGAGTTGGGTGGTGATGGCTAGGCAGTGGTGCTTCAGGTCGCCTTCGCTGAGGCCGCGGTTCAAGAACCAGCGTCGCACGGTGCGGGCATTCACCTGGGTTTCCAGGGTGCTGAAGGATTTCGACGCTACTATGATTACGGTACGCGTGGGGTCCAGGCCCGCCAGGGTGCGCTGCGCGGCGACGCCGTCGACGTTGGCCAGGAAATGCAGCTGCGGGCCTGTGCAGGGGCCGAGGGCTTCGCAGGCCAGGGCGGGCCCTAGGAAGCTGCCCCCAATGCCGATATGCACCACATCGGTGATGGCTGCGCCGGTGGCGCCGCGCCAACGACCGCTTCGGAGATCCTCGGCAATGCGGCCCATGCGCCGCAGAGCTTCGGCGATGGCCGCGGAGATATCGACGCCGTCGAGCATCAGGGGCGTTTCCTCCGGCGTACGGCGCAGGGCCGTATGAAGCACCGCACGTCTCTCTGTCGGGTTTAGGAGATTAGGCCTAAAGAGTTGCTCCGTACCCTGGGCGAGGCCCCGGGCGGTCGCGTAGGCGAGGAGGGCATCCCGGTCTTCGAGACGTACCCGCTGCCGGGAGAAATCGGCGGTGATGCCAGCGCCTTCGCAATGGAGGGCGGCAAGGCGGGCCGGGTCCCCGAGCAGTTCCCGGAGGCTCGGTAGCGCAGCTGCGCGGCAGCGCAGGGTTTCGAGGCTGGCGTCCGTCATGGCGCGTCCTTGCGAGTGAAGCACAGATTATCGATTAGGCGTGTGCTGCCCAGTTTTGCCGCGACCAGCGCAACTAGCGCCGAGTCGTCGGCCTCCGCAGGGGCCAGGTCGGCCTGGCGGCGCACGGTGAGATAGTCCACGAGGAAGCCCTTGGCCTCAAGGGCCTGGCGCCCTCCCTCGCAGCGTTCAAGCCAGGCGCGACCGGGACCCTCCGCGAGGGCTTCGAGCGCTTGGTGGAGCGCCGGGGCCTGGGCCCGCTGCTCAGCCGTGAGATAGCCATTGCGCGAGGACAGGGCGAGCCCATCCTCGGCTCGAGCAATGGGCGCCCCAAGGATCTCGATGGGGAGGGCAAGATCCTTGACCAGCTGGCGGATGATCATCAGCTGCTGATAGTCCTTTTCCCCGAAGAGCGCCAGCTCGGGTTCGGCCATGTTAAACAGCCGGAGCACCACCGTGGCGACTCCTTCGAAGTGCCCAGGGCGGTCCGCCCCGCAGAGTTGTTCTGCGAGGGGGCCGGGGCACACCCGGGTGCGTGGTGGCAGCCCCTCTGGGTAGATAGTGGATACGGCGGGAACGAATACCGCATCGCAGCCGAGCCCCGCCAGGGCCTCGAGATCAGCGTCGAGGGTTCGGGGGTAGCGTTCAAAATCTTCCCCGGGACCGAACTGGCTGGGGTTGACGAAAAGGGTGGCCAGGACGCGATCGGCGTGCGCCTTGGCCTGGTTCACAAGGCCGAGGTGGCCCGAATGAAGGTTGCCCATGGTGGGGACCAGGGCGAGTCGCTCCCCCGCCGCCCGCCAGGCGGCGCGCTGGGTGCGAAGCGCCGGCAGGGTTTCGAGCACCGAAAGGGTCATAGGAAGCAGTGCTCCGGGGCCGGGAAGGTACGGCCCTTCACGGCGGTGCTGTAGGCCTCGAAGGCGTCGCGCACGCTCTGGGCGTCGGCCATAAAGTTCTTCACGAAGCGGGGCACCTTAATGCCCGGCGGGGTGATGCCAAGGAGATCGTGCATCACCATGATCTGCCCATCGACGTCCGGGCCCGCACCGATGCCGATTACGGGAATCGACAGCGATTCCGTTAGGGTTTTTGCGAGCCCTACGGGAACGCACTCCAGCAGCAGAAGGCTGGCGCCGGCGTCTTCAAGGAGCATGGCCTCATCGATGATTGCTTGAGCCTTCGCCGTATCTCGGCCCTGTACCCGATAGCCGCCTAGGCGATTGATGGCTTGGGGGGTTAGCCCCATGTGGGCGCAGACCGGAATGCCTCGCTCAGAGAGCTTGCTGGTGGTGTTTGCCAGCCAAGCGCCGCCTTCGAGCTTCACCATATGGGCCCCGGCGCGCATGAGGGCTGCGGCGCTGTCCAGCGCCTGCTGCTCATGGCCGTAGCTCATGAAGGGGAGGTCCGCCATGATCAGGGCACCGCGGTTCCCCGCGCGAACGCAGCGCATGTGGTAGACGATATCGTCGAGGGTGACGGGGAGGGTGCTGTCATGGCCCTGAAGCACCATCCCGAGGGAATCGCCGACCAGCAAAACCTCGACGCCGGCGCTCGAAATCATCTCCGCAAAGCAGGCGTCATAGGCGGTGAGGGCGGCGAACTTCTCGCCCCGGTGCTTCATTTTTTGGAGCGTCGTGAGGTTCACGCGCCGAGCGTCCGTTTGGCTGCTCATGGGGACTCCTGTGGGGGTGAACTAAAGCAGGCTGGGGTGGGGGTTAAAGTACTGTCGAGCGCTGAGCGGACCCTTGATCCGCGTCAGTAGGGCAGTGAAATGATCATCGTTGTGAACCCAATCGAGCTCCGCGGCATTGACGATGAGCAGCGGCGCTTCGTCATAAAAGTGGAAAAAACGGGCGTAGGCGTCGCTTAGGGATTCGAGGTAGTCGTCGTCTAGGCCGCGCTCCATTACCCGCCCCCGCAGTGCGATGCGGTCCTGGAGCACGGTGAGGGGCGCTTGGAGATAGATCACTAGGTCGGGCTTCGGCGCCTCCACGGTGAGGCGATCATAGACGGCCTGATAGAGATCAAGCTCGGCGTCGTCCAGGGTGAGTTCGGCAAAGAGCCGATCCTTCGCCATGAGATAGTCCGCGACGTGCCCTGGGGTGAAGAGATCATCGGTGGCTCGGGCCTGGAGCTGTTGCGCCCGTTGAAGCAGAAAATGCAGCTGCGTGGGCAGCGCATGGCTGCGCTGATCTTGGTAGAAGCGTTCCAGAAAGGGGTTCTCTTCGGCCTTTTCCAGTAGTAGGGCGTAGCCCAGGGCCTCTCCGAGGCGCTGGGCGAGGCTGGTCTTGCCCACGCCGATGGGGCCTTCTACCGCGATGCTCTGCGGAACGCCCGTGCTCATGGGGCGGGGTGACTCGCGGGCCGGCGTCTCCGGCGCCGACGGGGCCGGCGTTCTTCTCGGGGCGCGTGACTGGGGACCGGGGTTTCATGGTCTTCCTGGTAGGTGGTCCACCAGGCGCCCATGCCATCCGTAGCCTCGCCCACCGACTCCCTAAGAACAAGGAAATCATAGGCCGCGCGGAAGCGGGGATGGGCGATGAGCTTGTCGGCTCGCCGTGCTCCCCGCTGGAGGCGGCTTTGAAGGGTCCAGGTTTCCTGCATAAAAGTGGTGAGGCGACGCGGAATGGTGGTGTGCTGCTGTTGCTCGGCCAGGAGGGCTCCCATGGCTTCCTGAAGCGCCTCGAGCGGGCGAAGGCCATCGTCCCGCAGTTCTAGGGTCCGCTGCTGAAGCGGTGCCCAGAGAAAGGCGGCTAGGAGAAACGCAGGGGTGACCGGCTTACCTTCCGCGACCCGCGCATCGGTACTTTCCAGGGCGGCTTCCGCCAGGGCCAGGGCCGTGGGCTGCTCCGTGAAAGCTCCCTCAGCCTCAGGGAACAGGAGGCCAAAAAGGCCGTAGTGGCGCAGGAGCGTGAGGCTTTTTTCGCCATGGCCGTGAAGGAACAGCTTGCCCACTTCATCGAAAAGGCGGGCTGGGGGCACATCCATAAGGCGCTCGCGCACCGGAGCAATGGCGACGTCGGTTTCCGGGGCCAGGTCGAAGTCCAGCTTCGCCGCGAAGCGAACGGCCCGGAGCATGCGCACGGGATCTTCCCGATAGCGGTGTTCCGGGTCGCCGATGAGTCGAATCTGCCGGGCTTCGAGATCCCTTAGGCCATGGGCAAAGTCGTAGATCGCGAAATCGGCAGGGGTGTAGTAGAGCGCATTGATGGTGAAATCTCGGCGGAGGGCGTCATCATCGATTGTGCCGTAGACGTTATCCCGAAGGATCATGCCCCCTTCGCTGAGCGCTGAAGCGGGTTCGTCCTTGCCCCGATCTCGGCGCCGGGGCAGGGCGCCGGCATCGACCCTGCTGCCGGTGGCGTCGTCGCTTAAGGCCCTGAAGGTTGCTACTTCAACGATTTCCCGCCCAAAGCGAACATGGACGAGCTTGAAGCGCCGGCCAATCAGTTGGGCGTTGCTGAAGAGATCGCGGACTACCTCTGGCGCGGCATCGGTTGCGACGTCAAAGTCCTTGGGCTCGCCTCCCAGAAGGAGATCTCGAACCCCGCCGCCCACTAAAAAAGCCTGATGCCCCGCGCCAAGCAGGCGATAGAGCACCTTCATGGCGCCACTGCTAATCGCCTTGCGGGAAATGGGGTGATCTTGCCGAGGCACGACGGTCGCTTGCGTATTCGCAAGGGCCGGGGGCCGGGGGAGATCGCGTGCGATGCCTTCGTTATCCGTCACCAGGCTTGAGGTCTCGATAAAACTTGGATCATAGCAGGCTTCGAGGTTTCACGGACCCTCGGGGCGGAATCGGCGAAGGAGGTAAGTGGCTGAAAAGAAAAAAGGGAAAGGCCCCCACGACCTTTCCCTTTTATGCTGCCGTCACCGATTTCTTCTTTTCACCCGTGCGGGTGCGGCTGTCGGACAGCGACGGGCCCTATCCCGTCTGAGCCAGGCACGGAGTCAGGTGCCTTAGCTTTAAGAGTACAACTCGACTATCCATGGACAGGGCCCTAGCTCTCCGGCTTTCGGGCCGCGGTCGAAACCGCTGAGTTGACCTCTTTATCAGCCCCTCCCCCCCAAGAGCTGGGCTGAAAGCAACGCCCCACGCGTCGCTGAAGTAACTAAAGCTAGGACCGTGCCAAGTTTTGGGGGCTATAAGTGTTACCATTAAAAACAATGGGTTAGGAGTTTTTTTGAGGGGCGTCAGGGGGTGAAAGGGAAAAGTGTTACCGAAAAAGTGTTACTTAGACGCCTAAAAGTGTTACTTCTTAATTAATTTGGGTTCTTCGGTAACGCTTTTACCTAGGGCTTGTTCTTGCGGCGGGGGATCCCCAGGCGCTGTCGCCGCTCCCACAGGGACTTTCGGCTGATGCCAAGCTGCTCGGCAAGCGCAGTCTCGGTCAAACGTCCTTCATTTTCCTGAACGAAGCGGACGAAATAGTCTTCCAGGCTGGCCGTACCTTCCTGCGGTGCTGGCGCCGGAGTGGCATGCGTTGCCGGGTTTGGGGAGGGCTCTACGGGAGCCCCTAGGCCCCCAAGGGCGAGACTCTCCGGCGTAATTTCTTCCCCGTCAGCCAGGATGACGGCGCGCTCCACCGCGTTTTCGAGCTCTCGGACGTTGCCCGGCCAAGAATGAGCCGCCAGCGCGTTCAGTGCGTCGTCGCTAAAGCGCAACCGGATTTTTTGCAGTTTGACGCAGGCCCGTTCTAGAAGCCGTTCGGACAGCTCGAGGATATCGTCCCCGCGGTCTCGTAGGGCTGGAAGGGTCAGATTCACCACGTTCAGGCGGTAAAAGAGATCTTCGCGGAAGCGTCCGGTTTGGGCCAGCTGGCGTAGGTCTCGGTGCGTGGCAGCGACGAGCCGTACGTCCACCTTTCGTGTTTCCACCGCGCCGAGGCGCCGAATTTCCCCCTCCTGGAGCACCCGGAGAAGGCGAGCTTGGGCTTCCAAGGGCAGTTCTCCAATTTCATCAAGAAATAGCGTGCCCCCTGTGGCCGCCTCCACCAAACCCTGGCGGGCGCTGCCCGCTCCGGTAAAGGCGCCCTTTTCATGGCCGAAGAGCTCGGATTCTATGAGTGAGTCGGGAATGGCCGCGCAATTCAGGGAGATCATGGGTGCTGCGGCGCGGCCGCTTTGCTCATGGAGTGCGCGGGCCACCAATTCCTTCCCCGTTCCCGATTCCCCGAGCACCAGAACCGTCGACTCCGTAGGGGCCACCTTGCGAATGCGCTCATAAAGTAGCCGCATAGCGCTACAGGAGCCGATCATCCCCGCCACCGGGTGCCCGGGCCGAGCCTGCGCCGGCACTGGCCCTCGAGCCGTGCGCTGATCCCGGTCGACTCGCTGCAACAAGTGGTCAAGCTCATCGACGCCGAAGGGGCGGGGGAGGAACTCCGCCGCTCCCAGCTTCATAACGTCCACCGCCGTGCGGATGGTGACATCGCTTGCGAGCACCAGCACAGGCGTCCCTTGTGACCAGGGGATGAGATCGGTGCCGAGGCCTCCGGCCACACGAAGGTCCGTGACCACAACGGAGAATTCCGTGGATTTCTGGCGTCGCGCTTCTAGGAGGGTTCGGGGCTGGTGGACGACGTAGCCGAGGGCTTCAAGCTGGCTGGCCAGCTCGCCCGGTGCGACGTCGTCGTTCTCAAGCAGTAAAACGGTGCGCATAACCACCTGTTGGCCCTAGAAAACGCTACCGATGGTAACAGAAACTGGCTCTAGTCGAGGGATTCCTCCAGGGTAAGGGCGTCCTTTTGCAGCGTGACCGATGGCCATTGCTGACAGCCGTCGTCGAGCTGGCTGTGGCACGGGGCCTGCGGATCACTCTGAAGTCCTAGTAGCGTCAAAGCGCGGTGTAGGTTGCTTCGCGCCTGGGCATAGTCCAGGGCGGGGGCGCCGGTTTGCTTCGCCCACTTTTGCCCGGCGGCGTCGACCACTAGGGGAAGGTGGAGATAGCTCGGCGTGGGGTAGGCGAGGGCCCTTTGCAGGGCGATTTGACGGGCCGTGGAGCTCAAGAGATCTTCGCCCCGAACGATGTCCGTGACGCCCTGCGCAGCATCGTCCACCACCACCGCCAGCTGGTAAGCCCAGAGCCCATCCCGGCGCTTCAGAATGAAGTCGCCGCTGCCGGTGGGCAAGGTTTCGCATTGGTGGCTGTGTAGTCGATCTTCGAAGCAGATCGGCCCATCGGGGACGCGGAAGCGAATGGCATGGGGCCCCGCTGGGGGCGCGGGGCGCGTCCGACAGGTCCCCGGGTAGGGTCCCCCTCGGGCACGAAGGGCGCGCCGGGTGCAGTCGCAGGGGTAGGTGAGGCCAGCCTGGCGCAGGTAGTCGAGGGCGGCGACGTAGGCTTCGGAGCGTTGGCTCTGAAAAAGGACGGGGCCATCCCAGCCCAGATCGTGGGCCTCAAGGCACCGTAGAATCGCGGCGTCGGCGCCGGGGACCTCCCGCGGTGGGTCAATGTCTTCGATGCGAAGGCACCAGGTGCCGCCGGCCGCCCGGGCGTCTAGCCAGCTCGCGACGGCCGTGCAGAGTGATCCTAGGTGAAGCGCGCCCGTGGGTGATGGGGCAAAGCGACCGCGGTACGGGGGCGCGCTCATCGCTCCGGACCTCGACAGGGTCCAGAGCCGCAGGGAGAATTCACCCCTCTATCCATCACGAGACCCTTGCCATGCGCCTTGCAGAGCGACTGCGCCATATCCACTCCTTCCGCGTCATGGATATCGTCGATGCCGCGCAGCGCCTGGAGGCCGAAGGGCATCGAGTTATCCATATGGAGGTGGGGGAGCCGCGGGAGCCCTCCGACCCCTTCATTCGCGACGCCGGCGCCGCTGCGCTGGCTCGGGGTGAAACGGCTTATACCCCAGCCCTGGGCCTGCCTGCCCTGCGCCGGGCCATCGCCGCCTACTACGGGACCTATCATAACGTTGATCTCGACCCAGAGCGGGTGGTGGTGACTGCTGGGGCCACGGGGGCCCTAATGCTCCTGTCCGCGCTGCTGTTGGATCCGGAGGATGAGGTTCTGTTAGGTGATCCGGCCTATCCCTGTAACCGCTACTTCCCCCTGCTCTTTGGGGCGAAGGCATCCCTGATGTCGCTTTCCGCGGAGGCGGGCTTTGCCTTGACTGCGCGCGATGTGGCCAAGGCCTGGGGCCCCCGTACCCGCGGGGTGGTGCTGGCGTCGCCAGCAAACCCGACGGGGGCCGTAAGCAGTCGCGCGGCGCTTCAGGGTCTTTCCGATGCAGCGGCATCCCGGGGAGGCTGGGCGCTCTTCGATGAAATCTACCAGGGGCTGACCTACCCCTCGGAGCTTGACGATCAGCCCGCCTTGCCAGCGCACGGGGATCTGGCCCCGGATCGGGTCGGCACAATCCTCAGCCTCCAGGGGGGCGCGGACCACGAGTTTCTTGTCAACAGTTTCTCGAAATACTTTGGCATGACGGGGTGGCGCGTGGGCTGGCTGGTCGCGCCTCGGGCGGCCATTCCCGCGATCGAGAAGCTCGCCCAGAACGCCTATATTGCCCCCTCGACCGTCGGGCAACACGGGGCGCTGGCGGCCCTGGCGCCGGAGGTGATGCCGCGCCACGAGGCGCGGCGCCTCGCCTACTTCCGCGCGCGCAATCGTCTCGTGACCGGGTTGCGGGCCCTAGGATTCTCCGTTCCCGTCGTCCCCGGGGGCGCCTTTTACGTCTACGCGACGCTGCCTCCGGAGCAGCCTGACAGTGAGTCCTTCTGTCGTGCGTTGTTGGAAAGGGCCGCAGTCGCCGCCACGCCCGGTACGGATTTCGGGGTGCAAGGGGCGGCGCGGAGCGTACGCTTCTCCTACACCGCGCCTCTGGCCGATTTGGAAGAGGCGCTCGCGCGCCTCGAGGCCTTTCTGGCGGGGCGCCCCGTGGCGACGCGAGGGGCCTAGGCGCTCAGGAGTCCCGGGTAGTCTGCCACGGGCAGGCGCGCACCAAAGCGGGCGACCAGGCGGGCTGCCGCGCGGCTTGCCAGCTCTGCGGCTTTCTCGTGGGGCCACCCCTGGCCGAGGCCATAGAGGTAAGCCCCGGCGTAGATATCCCCCGCGCCATTGGTATCCACGGGCTTGATAGGCGCCGTAGCTACGGTGTGGCGCGCGCTGCCGTCCCACAGGAGGGAGCCCTCCGCGCCCCGGGTGATGGCAAAGCTGCCGGCAAAATCTTTCAGGCTCGAAAAGGCGTCTTCGAGGGTGCTGGCCCCGGTCCAGGCGAGGGCTTCTTCCTCGTTGCAGAAGAGGTGGTCGACGTGGCTGCCCAGCATGGCGCGCATGTCGTCGCTAAAAAACTGAACGACGGAGGGATCGGAGAGGGAGGCAATGGTGCGAATGCCTCGGCGCTCCGCGAGCTCCCGGGCATGGACCACCGCATCCCGGGCCGTCGGCGACGTGCAGAGATAGCCCTCAAGGTAGAGCATGTCCGCGGCTTCTAGGGCCTCCGCATCCACATCCTTTTCGCTGAGGCTTCCGGAGATACCCAGGAAGGTGTTCATGCTGCGCTCGGCGTCCGGAGTGATAAGTACAAGGCACTGCCCCGTAATGCCTTCCCCGCGCTGCTCGTGGGCGTTCGTTTCCACGCCCGCGGCCCGCATGTCCTCCACGAAAAAGTGGCCCACTTCGTCGTCCGCGACCTTGCAGCTATAGAAGGCCTTGCCCCCCAGGGCACTGATGGCCATGAGGGAGTTCGCCGCGCTCCCACCGCTGCAGCGCCGGGGCGCGTGGTCTGCGAGGTCTCCGCTCAGCTGAAGGAGGCGTTCAGCCTCCACCAGCGTCATATGGCCCTTGGCGATCTCGTGCTGGGCGAGAAAGCCATCGTTGATCTCGTACTCCATGTCGACCAGCGCATTGCCGAGGCCGTAAACGTGATAATGCATGGGGGCGTCCTTTGCGTTAACGGCAGGCCGCGAAGGCGCGGTCCATGGCGTCTAAAGTGGCGTCGATGACCGCATCGTCGTGGGTCGCGGAGATAAAGCCCGCTTCGTAGGCCGATGGGGCGAGATAAACCCCGGCCTCGAGCATGGCGTGGAAGAAGCGGGTGAAGCGCGGAACATCGCACTGCTGAACGTCGGCGAGATTTCGGATCGGCCCGTCGGAGAAGAACATTCCAAACATTCCGCAAACGTGCTGGGTTGTAAAGGGAATCTGGTGCGCCTCGGCCCGCTCCCGGGCACCGGCCATGAGCCGGTCCGTTTGCCCCCCCAGGGCGGTGTAGAGCTCGGGATGGGCGGCTAAGGTTTGCAACGTGGTCAGCCCTGCTGCCATGGCCAGAGGGTTCCCGGACAGGGTGCCCGCTTGGTACACCGGGCCCACCGGTGCCAGCGCCGCCATCACGTCCGCCCGCCCTCCAAAGGCCCCCACGGGCAGACCGCCCCCAATGACCTTGCCGAGGGTCGTGAGGTCCGGGGTGATGTTATAGAGGCTCTGGGCGCCGCCGGGAGCTACGCGAAAGCCCGTCATGACTTCATCGAAGATCAAGAGGGCGCTCGCATCCGAGCAGAGCGCGCGAAGAGCATCGAGGAAGGCTTGATCGGGGGGGATGCAGTTCATGTTGCCCGCGATGGGCTCGACGATGACGCAGGCGATTTCCGAACCTCGCGCGGCAAAGAGGGCCGTAACCGCCTCCACATCGTTATAGGGCAGGGTCAGGGTGTGCTGCGCCAGGTCCGCTGGGACCCCCGGGGAGTCCGGCTGGCCCAGGGTCAGGGCGCCGGAGCCCGCCTTGACCAGCAGGGAATCGACATGGCCGTGGTAGCAGCCTTCGAATTTCACCACGCAATCCCGTCCCGTGAAGCCGCGAGCGAGGCGAAGGGCGCTCATGGTCGCTTCCGTTCCCGAGTTCACCATGCGCACCTGGGCCATGGACGGCACCATGCTCATGACCTGCTCCGCCATGGCCACTTCTAGGCCCGTGGGGGCGCCGAAGCTCACCGCCCGATCAATCTGCTCGTAGAGCGCGGCCTTCACTGCCGGCGCGCCGTGCCCAAGGATCATGGGGCCCCAGGAGCCGATATAGTCGATGTAGCGGTTACCGTCCTCGTCATAGAGGTACGGCCCCTCCGCTTCCCGCATGAAGATGGGTGTGCCGCCGACACCGCGGAAGGCCCGGACGGGAGAATTGACGCCGCCGGGGATGGCTTCGCAAGCGCGGGTAAAGAGCTGTTCAGAGCGGTCGAGGGTCAGCTTGGGGTCGGTCATGGTCTTAAAGGTTCCCTGGGAACGGTGACGGGGCGCAGGCCCGCATTGTGCGGGCCGAGCTACGGGGGGCTCAAGGCTTAGAAGGGTTTCAGCACCACCAAGAGCACAATGGGGAAGAGGGCCAGCACGGGCAGCTCATTGAAAATGCGGTAGTAGCGATGGCTGTGGGGCGTGGGCCCCTGGGCCAGGGCGCGGACCAGCTGGCCGCAGCGGAGGTGGTAAACCACCAGCAGGGCCACCAGGGCGAGTTTGCCGTGCATCCAGCCCTGGCTGAGCAGCCCCGGGGCCAGCCAGAGCATCCACACGCCGAGCACAAGGGTCAGCGCCATAAAGGGGGTGACGAAGTGGTAAAGCTTGCCCTCCATGATGGCAAGCCGTTCCTGGGTAGGGGCGTCCTCGCTCATGGCGTGGTGCACGAACAGGCGAGGGAGGTAAAAAATGCCGGCGAACCAACAGACCATAAAGATGATGTGAAAGGCCTTAACCCATAGGTACACGACGCTGCCCCCGCAGCAGATAAAAGCGCAGTCTAGCAGGGCCGTTCCCGGGGCGGGCAGGTAATATCCGACCTTCGCCGTTGGAATTCCCGGGGAAGGGGTCCATAATTTAAGATCTGGGTCGAGGAATCCGCCATGATCGAAACGCAAGCCCCTCAAAGCCTATCCGTCACCGAAGCCGCCGCGGCGAAGGTGCGGGAACTCATCGAAGGCGAGGGCAATGAAGCGCTCAAGCTGCGGGTGTTTGTCACCGGAGGCGGCTGCTCGGGGTTTTCCTATGGCTTCACCTTTGATGAGGCCCAAGCGGAAGATGACGCCTCCGTGGAGCGGGATGGCATCACGGTCCTGGTCGACCCCATGAGCTATCCCTATCTCGTGGGTGCGAACATTGACTACCGGGAAGACCTCTCCGGCGCGCAGTTCGTCATCGATAACCCCAACGCCACCGCCACCTGCGGCTGCGGAAATTCCTTCGCGATCTAGCTAGGCCGGGAAGTAAGCCCCGAGCACCCTAGGTCCCCGGGCGCCGGTAACCTCCGGCACATTTCCCGGTAGGCCGCGACAATGCGCTGCCGCCAGCCAGGCAAAGGCCAGGGCTTCCAGCTGATCTCCATCAAAGCCCGAGGCTTCTATAGGTTTTACCCCTATCTTCGACGCAAGCCTCTGCGCGATTTCCGAAACTAAGGTCTTGTTGTGGCGGCCGCCGCCGGCTAACCAGAGCGTCTTGGGCGTCGGGTCCGCAAAGCGCTCCAAGGCGTCTGCGACGGACGCCGCGGTGAGCGCGCCGAGAGTGGCCTGGACGTCTGCCGGTGACCAGCGATCGGGGCTAAAACCCTCGAGCCAGGGCAAGTTGAACGTTTCCCGCCCCGTGCTCTTTGGTGGCGTCCGCTCAAAGAAGGGGTCCGCGAGGAAGGCCTGGAGGAGTGCGGGCTGCACGGTCCCGGTAGCGCCCCAGGCGCCGTTCCGATCCACGGGCGTGCCTCGATGCTTTTGATGCCATTGATCAAGAAGGGTGTTCCCTGGGCCTGTATCGAAGCCCTTGGTTTCCATGGCGTCGCCGGGGAGGAGGGTGAGGTTGGCCATCCCGCCGATGTTGAGCACCGCCTGGGGATCGTTCTCCGCAGGCAGCAGGGCGCGGTGGAAGGCGGGTACGAGGGGCGCGCCCTGGCCCCCGGCAGCCAGATCTCGGCGGCGGAAATCCGCCACTACGGCGATTCCCGTGCGCTCCGCGATGCGGTGAGGGTCGCCGATTTGTAGGGTAAAGGGACGCGGGGCGTCGGGCCGGTGGCGCACCGTTTGCCCGTGGCTGCCCAGGGCCCGCACGGCGCTCGGGTGCACGGCGCAGGCTTCGAGGAGGGCGAGGCAGGCATCGGCGATGGCGTCGGCGAGGGCTCCGTCGGCGTCCCCGAGGCGGTCGATCTCCCCGGGGCCCGGGCTACACAACGCGAGGAGCGCCTCCCGAAGGGCCGGCTCGAAGGCGACGGCAGCGCTGGCTTCGATGCGGGGCCTCGGCCCCTGGAAATCGGCAAGGACGATATCGAGCCCGTCAAGGCTCGTGCCGGTCATGACCCCCAGGTAGTACTCAGGGTGTTTCATGGCGCGCGGGTTTCGTCCCGTTGAGCGCTAGACGCTGAGCTGAGGGCAGGGCGGCCAGTCGCGCTAGGGCCAGGCGCGTGAAGTCCGCCTTTGCCTCGGGGGCGATGGGATCGGCCTTCGGTAGAGCAACGGTGCGAGGGTTTTGATGGGCACCCCCCACCAGAAACTCATAGTGAAGATGGGGGCCCGTGGCCCATCCCGTGGACCCCACGTAACCAATCACCTGCCCCTGCTTAACCCGCCGCCCTGCCTTAAGGCTTTTGGCGAAGCGGGAGAGATGGAGATATTTGGTCTGGTAGCGCTCGCCGTGCTGCAGCACTACGTAGTTACCGGAGGGCGCATTGCGGGTGGCCTTCACCACCTTGCCATCCCCGGCGGCGACCACGGGGGTACCCGTGGGTGCCGCGTAGTCGATGCCGCGGTGGGGGCGCGCCGTATTCCAGAGGGGATGCTTTCGCCGAAGGTTAAAGTTTGAGCTGATGCGCGTGAATTGCACTGGCGCCCGAAGGAAGGCCTTTCGGAGGCTTCTGCCCTCTGGCGTGTAGTAGCTGCCGTTGCCCGCGGAGTCTTCATAGCGCACGGCCTCGAAGACCTCCCCCCGGTTCACAAAGCGCGCGGCCAGGATGGCGCCGGTGCCGATGACTTCCCCGTCAAGCGATTGCTCCTCGTAAAGCAGCTCGAAGCGATCACTCCGGCGAATATCAAGAACGAAATCGATGTCCCACTGAAAGATTTCGGCAAGGGCGAGGGCTAGGCGATCATCGAGTCCGGCCTTCTGCGCGGCTAAGAACAGCGCGTCTTCGATCACCACCTGGGCCGTTCGCTCCGTCACCGTCGGGCTGCGCAGCTCTTGCTCAGCTCCGAAGCGGGAAGCGTCCTCGGAATCTCGAGTAAAGGTGAGGGTCTCGAGGCGAGACGGTCGAAAGCGAAAGCCGAGAAGCGTGCCGTTCTCTTCCCGGAGTTCAAGCTGGTCCCCCGGGCGGAGGTCCGCGAGGCGCTTGGCGAGGGCTCCCGAGGCCATGAGAGCCGCGAGGGCTCGGGCGCTGATTCCCTCTCTCTGAAAGATCCGAGCCAGCGACTCTCCGGGACGCACCGTGAGGCTCCGCCAGGGTGAGGGCTCGGGGACCGCTGGGATGGACGTCAACGCTGCCGAGGGCGTCGCGCTGAGCGGGGAGGGTGCGGGTATGACTTCCGGAGCGGGGTCGGCAAGCTCCGTCCCTTCTTCCGAAATGGAGTGGGCCTCGGGCCATAGACCGAGGGCAAGGCCCAGGGTGAGGGCGAGGCCCGTGGCCGCTAGGGCATGAGCCCGGGGCACGGGGCGACGCCAGGGACTGTGGGCCCCGGTGCGCCGCGCCATGGGCGCCCTGTCCTCTGCATCTTGCCTGTTCATGCCCATCCCATAGCGCCCCGCGGGCCGTTCGCCGCGAGTATAAAGAGTGCGCTGACCATTTCCCACGGGGCATGGCGGGCCTTGTTTTTCCTAAGGGCGTCGTTCATTTTGCGCCCTCCAGAAAAGAGGACCCCCTGATGCACGTGCTCGATGAGTTCAAATGGCGTGGTTTGGTGAACCAGAGCTCGTCCTGGGAAGCGCTTCAAACCCAGTTCGCCTCGCCGGGGCAAACGGTTTATTGCGGCTTTGATCCCACGGCGGATAGCCTCCACATCGGCAGCCTCGTGCCCTTGCTCGCGCTCCGCCGCTTTCAGCTTGCGGGCCATCGTCCCATCGCCCTGGTGGGGGGGGCAACGGGGCTCATAGGGGACCCGAGCTTTAAGGCCAATGAGCGCAGCTTGAACGAGGCTGACGTGGTGGCTGGCTGGGTAGGATCGCTCCGAGACCAGATGAGTCGCTTTATTGACCTCGACGGGGGCGCTGGACTCCTGGTGAATAACCTGGATTGGACCCGGGAGCTCGACGTCATTGCCTTCCTTCGGGATGTGGGCAAGCACTTTTCCGTTAACGAGATGATCCGGAAGGAATCCGTGCGGTCCCGCATTGACCGGGAAGGCGCAGGGATCTCTTTTACGGAATTCAGCTACATGCTGCTCCAATCCTACGATTACGTGGCCCTCGCGGAGCGCTATGACTGTGCTTTGCAGCTGGGGGGGTCTGATCAGTGGGGGAATATCACGGCGGGCATGGATTTGACTCGCCGCATGCTCGGGCGCTCTGTGCACGCGCTGACCCTGCCCCTGGTGACGCGGTCCGATGGCGGGAAGTTCGGCAAGACGGAAAGTGGCACGATCTGGCTAGACGGTAAAAAAACCTCGCCCTATAGCTTCTACCAGTTTTGGATTAACTGTGCAGACGCCGACGCTCCGACCTATCTGCGCTACTTCACTTTTCTCGAGGAGGGCGCAATCGAGGCCTGCCTGGCGGAAAGCGCGGCCGATCCCTCCAAGCGCATCGCCCAGCAGTGTCTGGCGCGGGAAGTCACCACCCTGGTCCATGGCGCCGAGGGCTGCGCCGCGGCGGAGCGCATCACCACGGCGCTGTTCTCTGGATCCATTGAGGCGCTCGGGGGAGACGATCTGAGTCAGCTGGCCCTTGATGGCATGCCGGCGACGACCTTTACAGAGAGTGGGGTGATGATGGGTCGCGTGCTGACGGAGCTGGGGCTTGCCTCCTCCAACTCCCAGGCCATGCAATTGATCAAAAGTGGGGCGGTGTTCGTTAACGGCGTTGCCGTGGCTGACGCCAGGGCCACCCTGAGCACCTTCCCGTGCTTCGTTCCGGGGCACTTTTTGCTTCGTCGAGGCAAGCGCCAGTGGGCGCTAGCACGCCTCGAGGGTCCTTAAAAGCTTAAGAATCATGGCCTTAGCTTTTTGTCAGAAATTTGAAAAATAAGGCTTGCGGGGGCTTCGGCCCTCTGTATAATGCGCAGCCCTGGTCGGTGGCGCTGCTTTGAAGCGGAGCCAAGAACCCCTGAAGTTTGAGGGGTTTTTTTATCGCCGAGCTCTTTAAAAATTTGGTCAAGCCATTCGTGTGGGTGCCCGAGTCATTGATCCG
>JADHNT010000051.1 GCA_016779385.1 Pseudomonadales bacterium | reverse complement strand
GCGAAAGTATGGGGGAGCCACGGGCCGTCGCCTGCCAAGCAGAAATGAACTATCTCGGCGAAAACATCAGGGTAACCCTTGAGGACGGCCGGGCCGATCCCGCGCTGACCCTCACCGCCGCGCGCCTAGACGACGACGCTGGCTGGACACGGCGCGGCTTCGCCCTCTATCGCCATCGCTCGGCGGTGACCGACTGGACCGATGAGACGGCCATCGACCAGCTTCACCGGCGGGAGATTGCGGAAACGGCCCAGGCCCTCACGGGCTGCACCCATGCCTTGCCCTACCCAGCCATCCTTCGCAATCCTGCCATGGCGGAAGCGGTCGCGGACTACGCCCCCATTCACTTCGTCCATTCGGATTTCACGGAAGATTACGGCCGCATGATCTGCGACCCGGAGCGTACCTATCAGACCTTCCTCGGCCCGCTCCTGGCGTCAGAGGGGCTCCCGGAAGACTGCGTGCGGACGGCGTCCCGGCGCCTCGTGCTCCAGTTCTGGCGAAACGTGGGCCCCGTGCGGGCCGATGCGCCCCTGGCCATCTGCGATGCAGCCAGCGTGCCGGAGCGCGACCTCGAGCGGAGCTGGGTGGAAAGCTACGGCGGCGGCAGTTTCGGCTTTGAGACCTTCGGCGTCCGTGGGGACCACGCTCGGGATCATCGGTGGTACACCTTTCCCGCCATGACCACCGAGGAAACCCTTTTGTTCCGCACCTACGACAGCGACCTCGCGGCGCGGGGAGAAGCCTTTTGGACACCCCATAGTGCATTTCTTGATCCCGCCCTTGCGCCGGGCACGGCCCGCCGGGCCAGCGTAGAAATGCGCGTGCTCTGCCTTTGGGCCTAGCCCGTCACGGGCGTGCCCCGGGCCGCATCGTCCGCGGCCAGCAGCGCATCAGCAAGGCGCTCAAGAAGCTGGGCGCGCAGCGCGGGGTCGCGGGCGGATAAATCGCGCATTTCGTCGGGATCGTCCCGGAGGTCGAAGAGCTGATCCTCCCCCTTGGAGTTCCGGGTGTAGCGATGGCGCTCCGTAATCAGCGTGCGGGTTTTCCCGGGAATGGGCGTGCGCCGGGCCACAAGCGGGGCGACGTCATCCTCAATCAGCACGTGATCCCGCACCGAGGCCTCAGCTGCCGCCAGCACGGGCTGGAGGGACCGGCCCTGCATGCCTTCGTAGGCCGGCAGCCCACACAGCTCAAGGAGCGTCGGGCCGAGGTCCATGCTGCAGGCGAGGGCGTCCGTCGCACCAGGGGCCACGCCCGGCGCCTTGATCACCAAGGGCACCTGAAGCGTGCCCCGGTAGTGCATAAAGCCCTTAAGAAACAGGCCATGATCCCCCATCATGTCGCCATGATCGGAGGTAAAGACCACGATCGTATGCGCCGCCTGCCCCGTCGCCTCCAAACCTTGGAGGATTGCGCCAATGCGATCATCAATCAGCTCGACCATGCCAAAGGTTGCCGCCAGCGCCTGCGCCAGCAGGGCGTCCTCACCGTAGCCGCAGGGGGCCACCCAGTTGCGCTGGTCCCGCGGATGAATGGCCGCGAAATGGCGCAGATGTTTCGGCGCGTCGGCTAAATCATCAAAACGCGACGCCGGTAAGGTCATGGCCTCCGGGCGATGGCGAAAGAACCAGTCCCCCGGGGGCGTTAGCGGGTGATGGGGATCGGGGAAGGAGCAAAAGGCCAGCCAGGGCGCCTCCGAATTAGCCCCCTCCCGCAAAAAGGCGAGGGTCTCTTCCGCCACAAAGTGGGTGGAGTGAAGCCCTTCCTCGTAGGGAGGCTGATAGATCTGCCACCAGTGTTCACTGCGATGGGCGCCCGGGGCCGTGGCGTCGTAGTCGGGGATGAGGGTTTCGCGCTGCCCACCTCGCTTCAAGGCCCAGCGAAGATGATGCCCCGATAGGCGCGCCCCGTGATCAATGGCGAGGGCAAGGCGCTCAAAGCCGTAAAAATCCTCCGGTGCGGGGATGGGGTCTTGCCAGTAGCGCTCCTCATCTTCGATCTGATCCCAGCCCTTTGGAAAGGGGTCTGCCTCCGGGCCCGCGCCCCGGTAGGGCATTACCGCATTGCGGCTTTGGCCGTGCTGCAAGTGGGACTTCCCCAGCAGCGCCGTGCGATAGCCCGCTGCTCGGAAGGTGCGGACGAAAGTATTCGCGCTCCAGGGCAGGGAGCGATCGTTAAAAATGACGCTGTGGGAGGAGGGTAAGCGCCCGGTCATGATGGAGCAGCGATTCGGCATGCACACGGGATTGGCCACCCAGGCGTTATGGAACACGCGCCCTTCTGCGGCGAGGGCGTCGATATGGGGCGTGCGCAAGGCGGAATCACTCGCGTAGCCTACATGATCGGCGCGCTGCTGATCGGTGATGATAAACAGCACATTGGGCTTTCGATTAGTCATGGCGCCTCGCTCTCTTGCGGTTCTAAGCTTGGGGGAAACCACTCGCAATCCACCACCGAGGGATCGCCTTCATAAACCCGCAGGCCCAACAGATAGGGGCCCGGCGGGACCGGCAACCAGTTCTCCCGCTGCCGGGGCGGCGCCGCGCTCAGCTCAAGGGAGAGACCGCCGTCCGCGTCATAGCGCAGCCCCGGGGTTCGATCCCCCAGGGCATAGCGCTTAAGCGCATTTTCCACCAGGTAGAGATCCGGCCCATAAGCGGTCAGGGACCAAAAGCCCGAGCACGGCGGCAAGCCGCCCTTTGGGAAGCGCAAGCGAAGCGGGCGCCGCCCATCCAACGGTTGCCCCTGGGCGTCACAAAGGGCCGTGTAGGAGCGGTTCTCCAGGGCGTAATGCCCGCCCAGGCCATACTTGGCCCCCAGGGCGCGTCTGAGCACATCCTGCCCCGGCCCGCCGGCGGCGCGGCCGGAACGCCAGCCGCGCACCACCCGGTCATCGCCGCCCCGCCCCGCCTTGAGCAGCTGCTCGCCCTCCGCAAGGCCCGCAAGGAGGCGCGCCTCGTCCTGGCCTTCGAGGCTTTCAAGGAGCGCCGACGCCGCCGGGCTAAGGGAGGGATAGCCCTTCGGGGAGGGATCCCGCACCAAGGCCTGCTTCAATTCGTGGAAGAACCCGACCCCCGCCTCCCCCAGGGCGGCCGGTCGCCCGCCGCGCGCCGTGAGGGCCCGGGAGTGGGCCTTCGGGGCGTCCACCCGGAAGGCCTGCTGCAGCGCCTGCGCCGTAGGCAGATCGTCCGGACTCTCCACCAGCACCCGAGCAATCACCCAGGCCGTGGCCGTCGGAAGGCGCAGCAGCCCGGGATCATCACCCCGATCTCCGGCTTGCGGATCGAAACTCACCCGGGCTCGAAGGCCATCGGTACCCCAGGTTTTCCGGCGAAGGTAATGAACCCCCGTATAGGCATCCACCACCATCACGTTCCAATAGCGGCCGGGGTGATCCATGGGCGGCACCTCGATGGTGAGGTCCCCGTAGCGCAGATCAAACCACCCGGAGGAGTAGAGCGTGTCGTTGTTCGGCACCACCACAGCCCGGTCCTTCGGGGTGGCCAATTCGGGAAGGTGATGAAGTTTCCCCGGCGGGTTGCGCGAGCACAGCAGTTGCTGCGTACGGTGCACAGAAAGCAGGGGATAGCCCCAAAGATAGGCCTGCGTTGCCGGCGCCCAGCCGAGCTCCTGACCCATCACGGCGGGCCCTTCTCCCCCTGGCGGTAGCGTGCGCCCCGGGCCTCGGCAAGGGCCAAGGCGGCTCGGGTTTCCGCTTCGACCTCCGCAGCCTGCTGCGCCTTCAAGGCCTCAAACTCCTTCACCCACCAGCGTCGCGTCACCTGGGGAAAGGTGCCCATGCGGTTCACGCAGGCATTCGCGCCCCGATCTCGGCCTGCCTCATAGCCCGCCGCGCCGCGCGCGGAGGCGGCCTTCCGCCCAAAGGGGATCAAATCGCCCTCCATCTTCGGCAGGAGAAAATAGGGCATGGACACGCGAGTCTCCCCCCGGGGGATAAGGGTCGTGTTGACCCGATGGAGCGTGGCCCCATAGCGCCCCTCACTAAGATGCATAAGCGTACCGCCCGTATTGACGATCACCGAACCGGGGACCACCGGGACTTCGTAGTCCCCCGGGGCCGTGCGGCAGGTAACCGGGGCGTTCACCCAACGCCCCTCTCCCGCCACAACCTGGAGGCCCGGGCGATCATTAATCAACAGCGCCACAAAGGGCGGGCCATCAATATGCGTCCCCACGTTGTCCGCATTGAATTGCGCATAGGACGCCTGAACCTGCGCCTGCGCCGCATCGTCAAACACGTCGAGGGCGTAATTGTGGTTCAGGCTGGCGGCAAGATAGGGCTCGTCGAAGGAGAAGTACTTCTCAAACTCCGCAGGATCCTCGCCAAGAGATTCCACAATCAGCTTGCCCAGGGCATGGGTCAGGGCGTGGTAGCGCTCATTGAGTTCGAGGATCAGCGGGCGAAAGCCCGGCAGCGTGTCCGTCTCCGGCCAGCTGTTGGGCCCGGTGAAGACGCGCTTAAACAAGGGCTGACTTTCGTCGTCATGGGCACAAAGGGGCGCCTGCTCAAAGCCGTATTGAAAGTTCTCGATGACCTGGCCATGGCCCCGATCCGCGGGGGTGGGGAGGGTGTAGCCTCGAAAGTATGGCGTATTGGAGATGTGCGCGGTCTTTTTGATCGCCATGGGGGCATCAAAGAAGGCCCGCACCGCCTTGAAGGCTCGCTGCTGAAACGCGTCGTCTAGCCCCGGCGCATGCTTAAGCACAAGGAACCCACATTCCGATAAGGCATAGCGCAAATCGGCTAAAAACCGGCCTCGATCCCGCTCCAGATCGAGCCAATCCACGGAGGGAAGGGCCCGCAGCCCCGCAACCCCAACCCCTTCCTCTTGCTGAGCCATCGCCTCGCTCCCTACCTTTTCCCCTGTCGTCCTAACGCTACGGCTCAGGGATTCTTCCGTAAAGCCTGGGGGTCTATATTTTCCTGAACGGTCGCGTAAAGTGGCCAGACGCGCTTCGGGGGAGGACGCTTTCCATGATAACGAGAGGTTTGCCGTGATGAGGGAGGCAACTCCGCTTTGCGACCGGCTCGGCATCCCCTACCCCCTTTTTCAAGCCCCCATGGCTGGGGTCGCCACCCCAGAGCTTGCCGCTGCGGTCGGTCAGGCCGGGGGCCTTGGGGGTCTTGGCCTTGGCGCCACCGCTCCGGAGCATTGGGCGGCGCTGCTGGCGCGCTACCAGGCCCTTTGTTCGGCCCCCCTGCACCTCAATTTTTTTTGCCATGCCCCGCCGAGCACAGATCCCAACCGCGATCAGGCGTGGCTAAGCGCCTGCGCGCCCCTTTTCGAAGCCCTGGGCGCCGCCGTTCCCCCGACCTTGTCGCCTCCCTACGAACCCTTTTCCGCCCTCGAGGACCTGGAGGCGCCGCTGAAGTCGCTCCGCCCGGGCGTCGTGAGCTTTCATTTTGGTTTGCCACGGCCGGACCAAATGGACACGCTTCGGCGCCTCGGGCAACGCCTTTTGGTCTCCGTCACCAATCTCGATGACGCGCGCGTTGCCGAAGCCGCAGGCGTTGACGGCTTAATTGTTCAGGGGCGGGAAGCGGGGGGCCATCACAGCGTCTTTTCCGGCCAGGCTGAGGGCAGCGTCCACTCCACGGAGGCGTTCCTCAGAGCACTCCGCCCCCAGACTGGCCTCCCCCTCGTGGCGGCCGGCGGGGTGATGACGGGCCAGGCGCTTCGGAAGCTGCTCGACGCCGGTGCGGATGCAGTGCAACTAGGAACGGCCTTCCTTCTTTGCCCCGAAGCCAGCACACCCCCGGCCCAGCGGGCCCGCCTACAACGCGCCAAGGGTGAAAAAACCGTGCTCTACCGTGGCTTCTCGGGCAGCCCCGCGCGCGGCCTCGCCAATCGCCTCTTCCACCATCTTGCGGGGGCCTGTCCTGCCGAGGTGCCGCCCTACCCCCTGCCCTACGACCTCAGCAAGCGCTTAGCCGCCGCGGCGCCCGCCGGCGCCCTGGAGGACCTTAGCGTCTGCTGGGCTGGAGAGGGGTTCGAGGCGCTCCGGGAACTGCCCGCCGCAACCCTTGTGCGTGCGCTCCTCGAGGAGGCGCGCTTAAGCCAAGGAAAAAGGATCGGGGTCCATGACGCTTAAGACCGACCTCGCCCCTTCCCCGAGCCTGCTCCCGGCGCTCCTCCGCCGGCGCGAACAGTTCGCTGGGCAACCGCAGCGATGGGCCTTTGTGGGAACGGGCATGATGGGCCGCGAACATATGCGCTGCGCCCTGTGGCTCAAGCAGGTGGAAATCGCCGGATTTTATGAACCCCATGAAGAGAGCGCCGCGGGGGCCCAGCGTCTTCTGGCTGCCCAGGGGCTGGAGAGCGTTCAACGCTTCTCTTCCCTGGAAGCGCTGGCGAAGGATCCAACCCTGGACGCGGTCATCATCGCCACGCCGAACTACACGCATCGGGCAGTCTTTGACGTCCTCGGCCCCACCAGAAAAGCCCTTCTGCTCGAGAAGCCCATGGCAACCTGCCTCGAGGATGCCGTCGCCATCACGCGCCAGGCGGAAGCTCGGCACGGCGCGTTTCAGCTGGGCATGCAGTACCGTTTCAAAGCCCAATACTGGGCCGCCCTAGACGCGCTGGAGGCCTTTGGTCCTGTCAGCCTGATCAACATGGCGGAGTTCCGCCCGCCCTTCCTTCCAAAGGTTGGGGAGTGGAACAAATTCGAGCGCTACTCCGGCGGCACCCTCGTCGAAAAGTGCTGCCACTACTTCGATTTAATGCAAGCTTTTGCCCGCAGCCTCCCGGAACGAATCTATGCCAGCGGCGGGCGCGCCGTGAACTTCCAGAACTTCACCTATCACGGCGAGGCCGCCGATATTGATGATCATGCCCACGTCCTGATCGACTATGAGAACGGGGTGCGCGGACAATTCACCCTCGCAATGTTTGCCCAGGAGCTTCACGAAGAGCTCACCGTGGCCGGCGCGCAGGGCCTTCTTAGAACTCGGGAGCGCGCAAGCTTTCGACCTGGGCGTCGCTCCGAAGCCGCCCTCCAGGTAGAAACCCCGGCCCATCCCCTCTTTGACGGCACACCCCTTGCGTACCCGGACGAAATTGAAGCGCTCGGCCACTACGGCGCCACCGTGTTCGCTCAGGACGCCTTTCTTCAGAAGGTGCGCGGCGCCCCCTCGCCGGCGGCCACGGCCCGGGAGGGGCTTTGGGCCGTGGTGACCGCCTCGCTGGCACAACGGGCCATGGCCCTCGGCGAGCCGATCAACGTGACGGCCACGCTGAAGGCCCTAGGCCTTCCCCTAGATGACCTCAAACCCGAATGGGAGCCCCGCTAACATGACGACTTCTCACCTCAAGGTGGGCTCGGCGAGCATGCCCGCCCTAGGGCTTGGGCTCTGGAAAGTGCCCCCCAGCGCCGCCTCAGCGATGGTCTACGACGCCATCAGCGAAGGCTATCGCCACTTCGACAGTGCCTGCGACTACGGCAACGAACCGGCCGTCGGCGAGGGCCTTGCGCGCGCGCTCAGGGACGGGCTCACCGCGCGAGACGCACTTTGGGTGACGTCAAAACTATGGAATACCTACCACCGACGCGAGCACGTCCGGGCAGCCTGCGAACGGAGTCTTCGAGACCTCAAGCTCGATTACCTCGATCTCTATCTCATTCATTTCCCCATTGCTCTGCGCTACGTCGATTTCGAAACCTGCTATCCCCCGGAGTGGATCTTTGATCCCAGCGCCCCAAACCCCACCATGGTCTTGGATCGGGTGCCCCTGCAGGAAACCTGGGAAGCGATGGAGGCGCTGGTCACGGCCGGTTTGGTCAAGGCCATCGGCGTGTGCAACTACAATACGGGGCTCATCCACGATCTTATGAACTACGCAACCGTGCCCCCGGCCATGCTCCAGGTCGAAATGCATCCTCAGTTGCCACAGCATCGGCTCCTGAAAACGGCCCAAAGCTATGGGCTTCCCGTGACCGCCTTCTCCCCCTTAGGCGCGGGCTCCTATGTGGAACTTTCCATGGCTGAGGCTGGCGATTCGCTTCTCCAGGCCGACCCCGTCGTCGCCCTGGCCCGCCGCTTCGGCAAGACCCCCGCCCAGGTTCTTCTCCGCTGGGGTCTCGAGCGGGGCACCGCCCTTATCCCCAAGTCCACGCGCCCGGAGCGCCGGCGAGAGAATCTCGAGCTATTCGATTTCGCCCTTGATGAGGACGCAAAGGCGGCCCTCGCTGCCCTAGAAACGGGGCGACGCTTTAACGACCCGGGCGATTTTTGCGCCGACGCCTTTCATCGTTTTCACGCGATTTACGACTAGGGCGGATGCCATGGAAGCGCCTTTTTCTCTTCCCGAAGTTACCCCTAGGGACCTGCCCAACTGGCATGGCGGTGCGCTCCCCGGGCGAGACCAACAACGTCTCGAGGCCTGGGTGCAAGAATTTGGAGGTCTGCTCTTTCGCGGCTTCGACGTGGGTGATGCGCACGCCTTCGACCGGTTTATCGGCGCCTTTGGCCTAGCCAACTTCCCCTATAGCGAGTCCTTCTCCAACGCCCTTCGCTTTAATCGAACGGAGCGGGTATTTACGGCCAACGAAGCGCCTCCGTCCGTGGAGATTTTTCTGCATCATGAAATGGCCCAAACCCTGGTATTTCCCAAGCGGCTCTTTTTCTTCGGTGAGACCACCGCAGAGCGAGGCGGCGAGACGCCCCTGTGCCGCTCCGACCTCACCCTGAGGGCCCTTGAGGCGGCTCATCCCACCTTTGTGCAAGCGCTCCGAGAAAAGGGCGTTCGCTACCGGAGCACGCTCCCCAGCGATCCTGACCCGGCATCGGGCCAGGGGCGAAGCTGGCGCGCCACGCTCCGCGTCGACACGCCGAACGCCGCAGAGGCCACCCTCCAGGCCCTGGGTTACCGCTGGCGCTGGGCCAAAGACCACGCCCTCACGCTGCAAACACCGCCCCTGCCCGCCGTACTCGCCTTTGATCAGGGTCCGGAGGTGTTCTTTAACCAACTGCTTGCCGCCCACGCCGGTTGGCGGAGGACGGAAGACGCGCACTGGCCACTCCTGGCCTTTGGGGACCAAACGCCTCTGCCGACCACCTGCCTTGACGACGCCCTCGCGATCGCAGAGGACAACACGCTGAACCATGCCTGGCGCACCGGCGATATCGTATTCTTAGATAACACGCGCATGATGCACGGGCGGCGACCCTTCGAGGGATCGCGATCCGTCCTCGCAGCGCTTTGCGAACCCCAGCGAAGAAGTGCCTTCAAGCCAGCCTAAGGAGCCACCCGATGATCAACCTGCAAAAAGACGGCGCCGTCTACACCCTCACCATGACCGCCGGGGAAAACCGGTGGAACACGAACCTCGTTCGCGCCTTTGCGGCGGCCCTCGACGAAGTGGCGGCCTCGGAAGGCCCCGCCGCCGTCGTTATCACCAGCGCCCTGGAAAAGTTCTTCTCTAACGGCCTCGATCTGGACTGGGTGCAGGGCACGGAGCCGGGAGAAGGGGGCGATCAAAAGGCCTTTACGGCTGAGTTTATGCAGCTCATGGGGCGCATCATCACCTACCCCGTTCCCACGGTGAGCGCCATCAACGGCCACGCCTTCGGCGCCGGCTTCATGCTCGCCCTCTGCACCGACGTGCGGGTCATGCGCGCGGACCGGGGTTTCTGCTGCGCCAATGAGCTGGCCATCGGCATGCGCATTCCCGACGAAGAACTGGCCCTTTTCCGCCACAAGCTCTCCGGCAGCGCCTTCTTCGACACGGTGCAGCTGGCTCGGCGCTGGTCTGCACCGGAGGCCGTAGCCGCGGGCTTTGTGGCCGAAGCGCTTCCCCTAGAAGACCTCCTCGCTGGTGCCCAAAAACGCGCCGCGGCCCTGGCCCCCCTCGGGGCCAATCGTGCCCTTTTCGGGGCATCGAAGGAGCGCATCTTCGGGGAGGCTCCCTCCATCAACCAACCGCATGGCGCCGCGCACCTCCTGCGCAGCCGTGCGCACTAAGGCTCGGGTCTTGCCGCGTTTTCCTGCCGCTTTCCTGGGGGCCCTGGCCCTATTGGCCACCCAACCCGCCGGCGCCGCCGCGGCTTGCCTTGCCGCTGACTACGTCCTTCAAGGCCAGCAAATCTATACGGCAAACGATGCGCAGTGGACTGCCGAGCGCGTGGCCGTAAAGGGTGACCGCATCGTCTTTGTAGGCAGCGCAGCGCAGGCCGCAACGCGTCTTTGCGCCGGCGTGGAGGCGATCGATCTTGGGACCGCCGTGATCTACCCCGGCTTTACCGATTCCCACCAGCACCTCGAGGGCGTGGGCCGACGCACGAAGACCCTTAGCCTGTTTGGCATCCCTACCCTTGCGGAGACGGTTGGTGCCATCCGGGCCTGGGCGCAAACGGTGCCGGAGGAGAGCTGGGTACTGGGCCGGGGCTGGATCGAGCGGGAATGGACCGACGAGCAGCGCTTCCTGACGAAGGACGACGTCGACGCCTTTACCCCCACCAAGCCCCTCTTCATGCCCCGGGCCGACGGGGTTTCGGCCCTCGTAAACAGCCGGGCGCTGGAGCTCGCAGGCATTACCAAGGACACCCCGGACCCCGAAGGGGGCCGCTTCGAGCGCGACGTCGATGGCGAACCGACGGGTTATGTTCTGGCCCGGGCCATGGATCCCTTCCGGGCCATCATTCCCGACGATTCCGACGACTACCTTCGGGACAACCTCATCCAGGGTATGAAGGCCAATGCGGCCCTCGGCTGGACCCAGACGCAGGATGCGGGCATGGCCTATCGCCTCGTCGATTTGATGAAGGCGATCCACCGCGATGGGCTCATGGCCCATCGGGTTTACGCGGCCATCCCGGTTTCTGAGGCCGGCGAACTGTTTCGCCGGGGCATGGAAGGCACGGACGATCACCTCTTCGAAGTGCGCGGCATCAAGGTCTTTATCGACGGCACGCTCGGCTCCCGAGGGGCCGCGCTCATCGAAAACTACGCCGATGCGGACCACAACGGCTTCATGAATCGCACCACCAAGGAAGATCTCATGCCCGTGCTGGCCGAGGCGCTGCGGCAGGGCGTACAGATCGAAACCCATGTGATTGGCGATCGGGCGGTGAAATCTCTGCTGGATTGGTACGGGGAGGCACAGGCCGCCCTGCCCCGGAACGCCTGGGCTACGGAGGACCTCCGCTGGCGCCTCGAGCACGCGCAGATTATTCAGCCCGAGGATCAGCAGCGCTTCCTCGCCATGAAGGTGCTTCCCTCCATGCAGCCGAGCCACGGCATTGGCGATCTCAATTTCGCCCCGGCCCGCCTCGGCCCGGAGCGGCTGAAGTACGCCTACCCCTGGAAGGATCTCGTCGATCAGGGGCTCATGATTCTGGGCGGGTCGGACGCCCCGGTGGAACTCGGGGATCCGCGCATCGAGTTTTATGCGGCGGTGGCCCGGAAGCGCCTCGACGGCACGGACGGACCGGGCTGGCACCCGGAGCTGGCCGTCTCCCGAGAAACGGCCCTGAAGATGTTTACGCTTTGGCCGGCCTTTGGGGCCTTCCAGGAAGGCCTACGAGGCTCCATCGAGGTTGGCAAGCTTGCGGACTTCACGGTCTTCGATCGCGACCTCATGACGGTTTCGGAGCAAGAAATCCTGGCCGCCGAGCCGGTCCTGACCATTGTCGGCGGCCGAGTGAGCTACGCCAAAACGCCCTAACTCACTTCGCGAGGCGCAGTTTGCCAAGGTAATCCATCTTGCCCAGGGGCACCCCGTGGTGGCGAAGGATGCTGTAGGTCGTTGTGGCGTGGAAGTACACATTGGGTAGGGAGAAAGAGAGCAGAAAGCCCTCGGTGGTAAAGGGCATTTCCCGTTCGCCAATGCGAAATACCATCGGCTTGCCTGCCAAGGCGTTGATATCGGCCGCTTGGCACCCTTCGCAATAGGCCAGGGCCTCATCCACAAGACCCTGGAGGTCGGCAAAGCGCTGCGGACCCAGGGCCGGTGGGGGCGAGAACGCCCCCGCTTGCAGACCCTTTAGGGCCCCCTGGGAGTGATGCCAAACGGAAATCACCTGAAAGCTTAAGGGCAGCATGGTCTCGTGGAGGCGGAAGTCCACAAGGGCTTCCAAATCCAGGGCCCCGTCTCCCGCGTGGGCGACGGCCTTCGCCAAGGTTTGCTTTACTCCCCCAAGTACCTGCAGGAAGCTCCCTACGCTCGTGTCGTAGAAACTCAAACTCATCACCACCCCCTCCCTTTGGATTAGCCGTCAGTAGAGCAGAGGCGCGAGCCCTAGAAAAGCCCGCCCTAGGCGCTTAGGGCGCATTAATGGCAGACTGGAAGCACAACTGACGGGAAATACGGCGGTAACGCCAAGGGAATGAGGGGAGAGGTGGCATGGCTCAACGCTATGACGTGGTGATTGTGGGAGGCGGGTTTTCAGGCCTGCTGTGCGGCCACTATCTGAAGAAGGCCGGCATCGAGAATTTTTGCATCCTTGAAATGGGCAACTCCCTTGGGGGGGTCTGGCAGAACGGCGGCGTGGGGGGCTATCCCGGGGCGGCCTGCGATGTGCCTTCCTATGCCTACCTGCCCCTTCTTGACGAGATCGGTTTTATCCCCTCGAAAAAGTACGTCAGTCAGCGGGAAATTTCCGAATACACGGATCGGCTCGTGGCCTACTGCGGCCTCGAATCGCACATCCGCTTTTCCACCATGGTGACGGCGGTCCACTATGAGGGGCGAGGGGCCTGGCGCGTCGAAACAGAAGACCGGAAGACGGGTGCAGCGGGAGAGACCTTCCAGGGGCAGCACGTGGTCAGCGCCAACGGACCCCTGTCTACGCCGCGCATGCCCGAGCTTGACGGCCTCGGCCATTTCAAGGGGGTGGCCTTCCATACGGCGCAGTGGAACTATGATGTCGATCTGAAAGGCAAGAAGGTTGGCGTGATCGGCACCGGAGCCTCGGCGGCGCAGGTGATTACGGCCATCGTCGATGAGGTGGAAACGCTTACGGTCTTCCAGCGCTCCGCGACCTGGTGCATGCCTCGGGATGACGAGCCTACGCCGCCGGAGATTGTCGAGGCGTTCAAGAAGGGCGGCTATAGCGAAAGCCTTCGGTTCATTGATTGGCAAAATGATGGGCCTCGGGTCACCCCGATCCCCTTCACCTTTGACACCCTGCACAACGAAGAGGAAAACGCAGAAATTTGCCGCGGCATTGCGGAGCGCATCAAGCGGGAAGTGACGGATCCAGTGCTGGCAGAAAAGCTGACGCCGGACTACCCCTTCTTTTGTAAGCGCGTTTTGTTCATCGACGACTACTACACCACCTTCAACAAGCCCCACGTGACCCTGGTGGATGACCCCCGGGGCGTCGAGGCCATCACGGAGACCGGGGTGCGCATGGCCAGCGGCGATGGCTACGACGTCGACGTGCTCATCTACGCCACGGGCTTCGACAGCAACCACATTCCCTTCCCCGTCACCGGCCGCCATGGCATTACCCTCGCCGAGCGCTACGGGGCCCACGAAGCGAACAAATGGCAGATGACCCGGCCCCAATCCCTTTGGGGCGTGCACGTGGCGGACATGCCGAACTTTTACATGATGATCGGCCCCCAAAGCCTAAACCCGGTCACCAACGTCACCCTGCTTTGCGAAGAGCAGGGCAAGTACATCGCCGAGCTGGTGGCTGACATGAAGGCCCAGGGCCAGCAAGAGGTGGAGCCCACGGCGGAGGCCGTGGCCGATTGGACCTCGCGCTGTAACGCCAGCGCCGATGGCAAGGTCTGGCTGCGCTGCAATAATTGGTACATGAAAACCACGAAAACGGACGTGGAAGCGGGGCGAGAGCGCTCTCAGGGCATGTGGATGGGGTCCTACGAGGAGTACCTGCGTCACTTTCTGGGCGGGGCCGGCGGCGCACGAAAAGCGCTGCTGCACTATAGCGCTTAAGCGAACGCATGCAGTGGAAGGGGCGCCTCCCGGAGCCCCAGAGGCGCCTTGCCCCTAGGCGCCCCAAACCCTTTAGCCCTATGCTCAGCCATAGGGCCGCCGGCCCGTCGTGCGGAAAGGGGCCTGCTCATGAATCGCATCAACCCGCGCTTTTTGACCGTTAAGGAATCCGCCACCCTCGCGATTAACCAGCGCGCTCGGGCGCTGCGTCAGGAAGGTCGGCTGGTGTGTCATCTTGGCTTCGGGGAATCGCCCTTCCCCGTACCCGCCCCCATGGTGGCGGCCCTAAAGGCCCATGCCGAGGAAAAGGCCTACCTGCCGGGAGAGGGCCTTCCCGAGCTCCGGGAGGCCGCCGCGAACTTCCTTCGGCGCCAGGGTCATACGCTTAACGCGGGAAACATCATCGTCGGTCCCGGGAGCAAGGAGCTCCTCTTCGATCTGCTCGCCATTTTGGCCGGGCCTGTGTTGGTGCCCGTGCCCGCCTGGGTCAGCTACGCGCCCCAGGCCGCGTTGCTCGGCAAACCCTTCGTGCCGCTGCTCACCTCCCGCGAAGCGGGCTACCGCCTCAGCCCCGAAACCCTCTCCGAGGCCTGCGCGGCCCATCCCGGGCCGAAAACCCTGATTATCAACAGCCCCGGCAATCCCACGGGTACGATCTACAGCCTGGACGACCTGGCGGCGCTTGCAGAGGTCTGCGCTCGCGAAGGGGTGGTCGTGCTATCCGATGAGATCTACGGCTTAGTCACCTTCGCCGGGGGCCCCGCGCCGTCCATGGCCTCCCTACTACCGTCCCAAACCATTATGACCATCGGGCTTTCTAAGGCCTTTGCGGCGGGGGGCTGGCGCCTTGGCCTCGCAGCTGTGCCGGACGCCCTAGGGACGCTTCTACCCCCCCTTCGGGCCATGATCAGTGAAACCTTCAGCGCCGTTTCCGCACCGATCCAGTATGGCGCGCTCCCGGCCTTCGAATTTGGGACCGAGATCGAAGCCTTCGTGGAAACCACCACGGCCATTCATTGCGCAGCAAGCACTTATTTGTTCGAGCGCATCCAGGCTTCCGAGCTTCTCTGCCCCCGCCCCGAGGGCGCCTTTTACCTCTTTCCCGACTTTGAACCTTACCGGGAATCCTTAGCCGCCCGCGGCATCACCACCGGCACCGGGCTTGCGCAGGCCCTGCTGAACGAGGCGGGCGTTGCCACACTCCCTGGCGAAGATTTCGGCTTGCCCCCAGAAAGCCTCACCCTCCGCATTGCCTCCGTGGACTACGACGGCGCCGAGGTGCTGGCGAATTTTGGAAAACCCCAAGCCCCCGAAGAACGGTTCCCGCACCTTGCGGCGGGCGCCGATGCCCTAGAGGCCTTCTTAGGAGCCGGCATCTCATGAACGGAAAATCGCTCCCGCTCGTCCTGTCACTGCTGTTTTTGATCAGCGCCGCGCCAGCAAGCAAAGCGGGGGGCGTGGTCAGCAGTGCGACCCCGGAGGCCACGGCCATGGGCGCCGCCGTGCTCGAGCAAGGCGGTAATGCCGTGGATGCGGCCATCGCCATTTCCCTGGCTCTGGGGGTTAGCGAACCCGCAGGATCGGGGCTCGCAGGGCAAACGGTCATGCTCGTGCGTAGTCCTTCCGGGGTGACGGAGGTGATCCACGGCACCACCTGGTCCCCCGAGAAGCTCCCCGCCCAGGTGACTGCGGCTCAGCTTCGCCGAGGCCATAGCGCGGCCTCCGTCCCTTCAACACCGAAGGTTCTGGACCTTGCCCATCGGCGCTACGGCAGCGGCGTCCTAAGCTGGGCCGAACTGGTTGAACCCGCTGCGGACCTGGCAGAAGAGGGGGTGATCCTTGGCCCCTTCCGGGCCCGGGCCTTTCAGTTCTACGGCGCCGCCCTTGCGGAGCAGGATGCCGCGCGGCGCCTTTTCCTCCATCCCGAAGGGCGCCCCTGGGTCGTGGGGGACCGCTTCCGCCAGCCCGTGCTCGCCAAAACCCTTCGCCACCTCGCCAGCGCCGGCGCGGAGGACTTCTATCGCGGCACCCTCGCCCAGGCCATTGCCGAGGATATGGCGGCCAACGGCGGCTGGATCACGGCGGAAGATCTTGCGACCTTCCCCGAACCGGCCATCGTCGAGCCCCTGCGGGCAACCTATCGCGGCTATGAAATTGCCACCCTGCCCCCACCCTTCGGCGGCTGGGTACTCCTTCAGCTCATGAAGGTGCTTGAGCAGATGCCCCTGGAACCCCGGCAGCAGCTTGGCGCACCCCGCCAGCTTCAGCTCCTTGAAGCCATGCGCATTGCCCACGGCACTCGGGCTCGAGATCCAGTGCCGAGCTTCACCGACTACGATGACGATGTAACACGAAAGATCTCCGAGGCCGAGGCGGCTCGCCTCTGGGCCGAGAAGGGCGAGACCACGCACTTCTCCGTGGTGGATGATGAAGGTTGGGTGGTCGCCGTCACCCAAAGCATCGACAGCTACTTCGGAGCCAAGGTCGCCCACCCTACCCTCGGCTTTCTGTACAACAATTACATGCAGGGGTTTCGCCTCGAGGACGACGGCAGCCCCTATGTGCTGAAGCCTAGGGAAATGGTGCTCTCCTCCATGACGGGCACCATCGTGAGCAAGGACGGTCAGCCCCTCCTGGTTCTGGGAAGCCCCGGCAGCGAGCGCATCATTTCTGCCGTCGCCCAGGTCACGAGCTACTGGCTCGACCTATCTCCGGAAATCAAGGCAGCGGTCAGCGCCTATCGGGTTCACGGCACCCCGAGAAACGCCGCGTTCATCGAGGGGCCCGCGCTCTCTCGAGAGCTCCTCTCGGGCCTGGTGCGGGCGGGGTTTTCCCTCGAGCGGCCTCGCTACGGCGTCTCCGATAGCTATCTGGATCCCTACTTCGGCGGCGTTCACGCCATCGCCCGGGAAGGGGGCCGCTGGGTCGGCGCCGCCGATCCCCGGCGCGATGGGGCGGTGAGGACGGCTGGGAGCACGCCGTGATCATCGCCCCCATCACGGCGCTTCCAGGGGGTTTTCCCAAGCTGATTGGGAGCGCCGAAGCCGAGGGCTTTCAGGCATTGACCACGCTTGCACGAAACTTTCAGAGCGGAACCAATCGCTTCGCCCGTACGGGGGAGGTGTGGTCTAAATCGAGATCCCTATTTTCCAAAGCACGATGTCGGCCGGCTACGTCATCTTTACGTGCTTCCTTCGCTTCGAAGCCAGGGCCTAGGCCGGAGCTTGGTCGAGGCCTTGGAAGCGCGCGCCCAGGACCTCTTCCCCATGCTCCAATTATTTACCCAATCTGTAAGGGCGGGCACCTTTTACGAGGCCCTCGGCTATCAACCGGTCCAGGGCGAAAACAAGGTTAGTCACCGCAAGGCGCTCGCCTCCCAGCCCTAAATGGATAAATCATTCAGGTTGTAATTCCGAATGATGCGTTCCCAATTCTCCGGCGTGAAGGCGAGCTCCGTCTCTCGGCCGGCAAGGGGTGCGTAGGAAAAGCGCGGCTCATCCGGGTAATGCTGGGCCCGGGCATCGATGGCGACGGCAACCACCTTAGAGCGCGCCTCAATGCGGGCCTCATCGTAAATTACCGAGCCCTCTTCGCTGAGCGCCCCCTTCGCGCCGAGCACGGAAGCTCGGCGGTGAAAGCCAAAGGTTAAAGACGCGCGAAAGTCCGGGGATGTGTTGGCGAAGGAGCCGTGCAGGGCTTGACGATTCGCGATGGTGACGTCTCCAGCCCGGCAAGCCAGGGGCACGGCATCGGGCAGATGCTCCTCACCACCGTTGGCCGCAAGGCGTGCCGGGATATCAATTTTTCCCTCCCGGTGGCTCCCAGGCACGACCCAGAGGCAACTGGCCGCCGAGGTATCGTAGAGCTGCACTTGGAAGTTAAAACCGTGAATACCAGGATCCCAGGCCGGATTGTCCCAATGCGTAACCCCGTCCTGATGCCAAGAAACCGCCCCCCCCTGCCCCGGTTGCTTGATAAAGGTCGCGTCGTTGTAGGGGACGAAGTCATCGCCGTTAATGGAAGCGGCGACAGCAAGAAGCTGGGGGTGGCCGTAAAGGCGCAGGCCGCTCGCCATGGTTTGGCACATGCCCGTCATGAGAAACACCACCTTAGGGGCAGCCTCATCACCGAAGGTCGGCTGGCGCATCTTGACGGGATGGCGGCCGCCGAGGGCCG
>JADHNT010000050.1 GCA_016779385.1 Pseudomonadales bacterium | reverse complement strand
CTAACCTCCTCGCGATCATCTCGGAGCCTGGTCATGAGCACGCTAAGTCATCAAGAAATCTATAAAGACAGCCGCCGCGCTGCGGTTGATCTTCCCCTTGGAGAGGCCCTTGGGGCCCTCGGCGCCGGGGCGACCTTCCCCCTCATGGAAGATCCACGTCAAACCAACCGCGCACTGCTGATTGGCATGTTCGTGCTCCGCCCGGCGGCGCAGGCTTGGGACGCCTCCCTAGGCGAGGCCGTACCCGAAGCCCTTCGAGCGGGGGAGGCGTGGTGCTTTAACGTTAAGGGCTTCGATGGCGGGTGGCTCATCGCGGCGGGGAACCCCCTCGACGCCTATCGCCTGGCGCTGCAATACGGCCTGTCCGATGCAGTCATTGTGGGCAGTAACACGGTGGTCACGGAGGGGATCGACCACGGGGACGAGCCGGGCTACCTATGGCAGCCCTACGGGCCGGCAGCTTGGCCCCAGTTGGCAGCGCTGGATCCGCTCCTCGGCCAGAAAATCGCTGACCAGCGGGCGGCTTGGCAAGATATTGGCGTGCTCTCCTCTCGTCGCTATCCCGCGCAGATCGTGGTCACACAAAGCGGCAAGCTTCGGGAAGGGGCTCGGGATATCTTTGAGGCCCGGGTTTTCCATGCGACCCATCCCGATGGCACGCCCGTGGAGAGCTACATTCTGACAAGCGAAGCCGGTGCTGAACGGCTACGCGCCCGGGCGGCCGCCCATGGCCTCGCTGACCGCATCGACGAGATCCTCATTGCCACCTCGCCGGAAGGCGATCCGGAAACCCTCGCCATTGATACGGTGCCGGCTATTCTGCGTACGCGCCTAGATATTCGCATTGCTAATCACGATGGCGGCCGCACCGTGCTATCCGAGTTCAGCGCAGCGGGCGTGCTACCGCAAATGAATCTCACGCTGATGCGAGGGGCCCCCGTCAAGGCCATCCTGAGCGAGAGTGACCGGGTGCCCGAGGGGGAGCGGGGCGAGCTTCTCGAAAACTTTGAGAGCCGTCGCCAACTGTTCTTCTCCGGCGATCACCGCCTTCCTGAGGGGCTCATTCCCATTAGCGTCCTGCATGATGGCGGTGATGGGGTCGTGGTGGCCTTTGACTCCCGGGGCCAGCGCGGTCTTTGACCGCGCACCGCTACCACCCTTGCAGCTCGGCGAGCTCTGCTCGAACTCGCTGAGGGTTCCCAAAGCACTGCCGGTTAAAGCCGATCCGCTTAAACCAGTAGTGCAGCCCCACAAGGTCCGTAAAGCCCATGCCGCCATGCACTTCCGTGGCGGTTTTGGCCACGAACTGCCCCACATCTCCTAGCAGCGCCTTAGCGTGGCCCGCGGTGGTCGCAGCCTCTTGGGGAAGGTGATCTTGGCAGTGCGCTGCATACCAGACGAGCGCCGTACAGGGCTCAATTTCTGCCGCCATCTCCGCGCACATGTGCTTAACGGCCTGGAAGGTGGCGATGGGGCGATTGAATTGTTCCCGTTCCCCCGCGTAGGCCACGGCCTTCTCGAGCATGGCTCGGCTCGCCCCTAGGGTGTCGGCCGCCAACATGACCCAGGCCACGGCGCGAAGGTCAGCGAGCACCGCAGGGTTTTGGCTAAGGAGGGTCGCCGGGCATTCGCTGAGGGTGATCTTCACGCTGCGCCGCGTGCGATCGACCGTTTCGAAGGCTTCCCGGGTGAACCCGGGTGCATCCGCCCCCACCCACCACAGGGCGCCGTCGTCCGCGCCGACCAAATAGGCCTGTGCCGCATCGTCTAAGGCGAGGGTCACGGTGCCGGAGAGGGCCTGGCCCGCGGCTTGGACGCCATCGCGGCCGCGCTGACCCCCGGCCTGGGGGAGGGCAACGCCCACCCGTAGCGTGCCGCTCAGGGCCTCGCCAAGCCGTCCATGCCAGGGCTCGACTTCGCTGAGGCCCGCCTGGGTAAGCGCACGTGGGAAAAGCACTGCCGACCCAAGGAAGGGGGCAGGCGTAACGTAATAGCCGAGGGCCTCCGCGAGGACAGCCGCGTCGAGGATACCGAGGCCGAGGCCGCCGGCGCTTTCCGGCACGAGAACACCGCCCAGGCCCAGTTCGCACAGGGCGTTCCAGTTTTCTTGATCGCCATCGCCCTCGGCATAGCGGCGCACCGCATCCAGAGGAATCTGATCGGCAAGGAGCCGCCGTACCGTAGCATCGAGAAGCGTCTGGTCTTCCGATAAGCCGAATTTCATGCCGCCTCCTTATTTCGCCAGCTTCGGTTCGCGCGGCATGCCAAGGCCCCGCTCACTAATAATATTTTTCTGAATCTGCGAAGTGCCCCCGCCGATGATCAGCCCAAGGAAATACATGTAGCTTGTTTGCCAGCTGCCCCCGTCCTGCTTCGCAGGGTTAGCGCCATAGGCAAGGCCGAGTTCCCCAAGCACATCGATGGCAAACCCTTCCAGCTCATGACGAAGCTCCGTGCCCTGCAGCTTGCTGATGAGATTCGCCAGGGGAGCGGCCTCGCCATTGAGCTTGTTGGAAAGGATGCGCATATCGTTCAGGCGCATGGCCAGGACCCGGCTCTGAAGGGCGGCCAGCCGGTCGCGAAAGAGGGGATTATCAATCACCCGATGGCCATCGATGGTTTCCTGGCGCATGAGCTCCAGCAAAGCGTTGAAGCGCGTCATGGTGGCGTTGGGATCGCCGAGGGAGCCGCGCTCATGACCCAGAATGGTGTTGGCAACCTTCCAGCCTTCACCCCGCTGGCCAACAATTTGCCGCGTGGGCACGCGCACATCGGTGAAGAAAACCTCGTTGAAATTGGCGACGCCAGTCATGTCTACGAGGGGCCGAACTTCAATGCCCGGGGAGGTCATGGGGAAAAGCAGAAAGGAAATGCCTTGGTGCTTCGGCGCCTCGGGCTCGGTGCGAACGAGGCAGAAAATCCAATCGGCGAGGTGCGCCGTGGAGGTCCAGATTTTTTGGCCATTGACGACGAAATCGTCTCCGTCGACCACCGCGCTCGTGCGCAGGGCGGCCAGGTCGCTGCCCGCGCCGGGCTCCGAATAGCCCTGGCACCAAATCATCTCACCGCGAATGGTGGGCGGGATGAAGGTCGTTTTCTGCTCTTCCGTCCCCACTTCCAAAAGGGTCGGCACCAGCATGGAGATACCCTGCCCCCCCAGCCCGGGGCTCACCCGCGCCGCTGCGAACGCCTCGGCGATGATTCGGCTTTCTAAAATATCGGGCTGGGCACCGTAGCCGCCGTAGGCCTTGGGAATAGTTCGAGCCGCATAGCCGTGCTCAATGAGCCGCCGCTGCCAAGCGAGGGCTTTCTCGGAACGCAGCCCTTCCCCCCGGGGGGCCTCGTGCCCGTACTGGGCAAGGAACCCGCGTACCTCTTCCCGAAATGCCTCATAGCGAGGCCCATAGGACAGATCCATAGCAATCCCCCCGATCGTTGATCTTCGCGCCTGAGCTTACCCAAGGGGCGGGGTGGCTGCCATGCTCGCTTCAAGGGCCTCGGCTAAGTCTGCAATGAGATCGTCCGGGTTCTCGAGGCCCACGGCCGCGCGCATGAGCCCCGGCGCAAGGCCCATGGCCCGCAGCCGCTCTGGGGGCTGCTCTTTCACGGCGCTGATAACGGGGGAGTAGATCAGGCTTTCATGGCCCCCCCAGGAGACGCCTCGGCCGAACAACTTAAGGGCGTCAAAAAAGACCTTAATGGCCGGTAGGTGGTCCGTTTTGAGGGTGAAGCTAAAGAGGCTTGAGAAGCCACTCATTTGCCTTTTCGCCAGGGCGTGATCGGGATGACTCGGCAGGCCCGGGTGGCGCACGTCTGCGATGGCTTCGTGGCCCTCGAGGAAGCGCGCCACTGCAAGACCGTTGGCTTGATGGAGCGCCATGCGGGCCGGGAGGGTTCGGAGGCTTCGAAGAAGCAACCATGCCTCAAAGGGGGCCATCTTGCCGCCCAGGAGTTCTGCCTCCCGGGTGGCGATGGCGTCCACGAGCTCCGCCTTACCCAGCACCACGCCGGCAACCAGATCGCTATGGCCGGAGAGGTATTTGGAAACGCTGTGCAGCTCGAGATCTACCCCAAGGGCGAGGGGCTTTTGAAAGAGGGGCGTAGCCCAGGTGTTATCGATCAGAACGCGAATCCCCCGCGGCTTCGTGATGGCCGTGAGGGCGGCCAGATCTTGCAGCCCAAAGCGGGCTGAATTGGGGCTTTCGAGGTAAAGCACGCGGGTCTCTGGCCGGAGCGCCGCTTCCACCTCAGCGCGATCTCCCCCGTCCACGAAGGTGGTGGACACGCCCATCTTCTCCGGAAGATAGGTGCCCATGAGATTGGCCGCGGGACCGTAAACGTTATGCAGCGTCACCAGATGATCCCCAGGGCGCAGGCAATGAAGCAGCGCCGCACTGATAGCGCCCATGCCGCTGGGAAAAAGGCGTGCTTTCTCGGCCCCGGCGAGCTGAGCCAGGTGTCGCTCAGCGGCTTGCACCGTAGGGTTTAGGATGCGCGAATAGGTTGGAGTGCCCGTACGGTCCTCAAAGGCTGCGTCCAGGGCGTCCCAGCTCTCAAAGGTGAAGGTGCTGTTTTGGTAGAGCGGCGGGATGACCGCGCCGTAGCGCGCGTCTCGAAAGGGGCCATCTTGAATCAGTTGCGTTTCCGGCGAGAGACCATCGGTCACGGGCGTTCGTCCTTTTTCAGGGCCGGGCCAGGGGCACGCATGACCCCTTGGCCAAACACGGCAAAGAGCACAGCGAAAGCGAAGTTGAAGAGGGATAGAAGCTGCCAGGGCGCATAGGCGGCCACGGGGACGCCCAGGGTTGCCACCATGAACAGCGCAGTGGCGTGCCAAGGCACGAGGCTTTCAAGCATGGTGCCGGTGTCTTCGATGGACCGGGACAGAAGGGCTCGGGGCACACCCGCGCTGTTAAAGCGCCGGGCAAAGGCGTCACCCACAATGAACGAGGTGGCCGATTGATTCGACGTCATGGCGTTGGTGGCCGCCGTGGCCCCCAGGGCGGACAGCACGAGCGCTGTGGGCCCCTTGGCGAAGGCAAAGGCCCGGTTAACGAGCCTGGGCATGGTGTCGAGCAAATCAAGGGCGCCGACAAAGAGGAAAACGAGCATGGCAATGAAAATAGCCTCGCTCATGGAGTAGAGCCCGCCCCGTTCGAGCAGGATAGAAACCCCAGCGGGGAGGGCGCCAGCGTTCTCGCTGAAGCTTAGGCGATAGCCGCTCCTGAGCGCCTGCGTGACCTCCGCGGCATCGAAGGGCTGAAGCAGCAAGGCCAGGGCGCTCGCCACAACGATAGACAGCAGTAGCAGGGGCAGGGTGGGGATTCCCCGCCAGGCGCCAGCCAGGACCAGCAGGGGCGGCAGTAGGAGCAGCGGGTGGAAGGTAAACAGGCTTGCCAGGGCCTCGGCAAAGGCCTCCGGCGCAGCCAAATCGGCGGTCGGCGCCGGAGGATGGAGCAGGCCTACCGCCGTGTAGACAGCCAAGGCCAGCAAGGCTGCGGGGAGCGTGGTCCAGAGCATGGCGCGAATGTGGGTGAAGAGGGGCACATCCGTCGCAATGGCCGCGATGTTGGTGGTGTCCGACAGGGGCGAGAGTTTGTCGCCGAAATAGGCGCCGCCAATGATGGCGCCGGCAAGCACCGCGGGGTCGGCCCCAATGGACAGTCCAATGCCCATCAGCACCACGCCGATGGTGCCTGCGGATCCCCAGGAGGTGCCGGTGAGCAGGGAAAAGAGAATGGGGATCAGGAAGGCCAGGGGATAAATTCCGCTCGGGGTGACGAGGGTAACGCCCCAGGCCACCAGCATGGGAATGGTTCCAGAAATAATCCAAGCGCCTACGAGCAGGCCGATGGCGAACAGGATAAAAATGGCCGGCAGGGCTCGGCCCAAGCGGTGGATGATGGCGCCTTGAATCTCACCCCAGCTAAAGCCGAGAAAAAACAGCTCTGCAAAGGCGAAGCTTGCGGCGAACACGAAGATCGCTTCCAAGGCCAGGGGTACTTGAGCAAAGGCCAGGGGGCGAAGCACGAGCCCATAGAGCAACAGCGCAAGCAGGACCCAGGCCGGGGCCGTGGCCTGAAGGAAGGAGGGCGCTTCGCGGAAAGAGGGGGTGGCGTTCATGGCACAAAGTTAGCACAGGGCCTGGGTTGAGACCTGCCTCGTTGCGTCCCTCGCGCTACACTTACCCATCCCGTTAAGAGACGTCCCGTGGCCGAGCCCTTCGAATACCAAGCCTTTCTGAAAACGCTCACCCGGCGTCCCGGGGTCTATCGCATGCTCGATGAGGCCGGCGCCGTGCTGTACGTCGGTAAGGCGCGCGATCTGAAGGCGCGGGTGACAAGCTATTTTCGGGGCCAGGGGCTCACCAGCAAAACGCTGGCCATGGTGCAGCGCATCGCCCGGGTGGAAACCACGGTCACGCGCAGCGAAATCGAAGCCCTCCTGCTTGAGCAAAGCCTGATTAAGGCGGAGCGCCCGCCCTTTAATGTTTTGCTTCGGGACGACAAGTCCTATCCCATGATCGCCCTGACGGCCCACAGCGACTTCCCTCGCCTGCGTCTTTTCCGGGGTCGGCGAGATCGCAAGGGTGGCAAGGTGTTTGGGCCCTTTCCGTCCGCCGGAGCGGTGCGGGAAACGCTCACGGTGCTGCAAAAGCTCTTTCGCCTGCGAAGCTGCACCGATAGCAACTTTGCCAACCGAAGTCGGCCCTGTCTTCAATATCAGATCGGCCGCTGTAGTGGCCCCTGCGTGGGCCTCATCGACGAAGCGGCCTATCAAGCGGACCTTCGCCACGCCCTTTTGTTTTTAGAGGGCCGCTCCGATGCGGTCACCGCCGAGCTCGAAGACGCTATGGCCAAGGCCGCGGAGACGCTCGCCTTTGAGGAAGCCGCGCAGCTTCGGGATCAAATCGGCAAGCTCCGACGCATCCAGCAGCAGCAGACGGTGGTGACGGATGGGGGCGATGTCGACGTGTTCGTACTGCTTGAGCAGGACGGGCTCACCTGCCTAGTGCGCCTCGGCGTGCGGCGCGGGCAGGTCCTTGCGACGGAGCATTGGTGGCCCGATAACGTCCTCGGCCTGGCCCCGGAGGCGCTCCTTGGGGAGTTTCTAGCCCAGTACTACTTTGGCGATGAGGGGAAGGCCACGGGGGATGCGCCCCGGGAAGTCCTCACGTCCCACGGCTTACCCGATGCCGCCGTGCTCGTAGAGGCCCTCTCCCAGGCCTTCGGGTTCCGCGTTCGCCTTTCCCATCAGGTGCGGGGGCAGCGGGCAAGTTGGCTTCGCCTTGCGGAGGTTAATGGCCAGGCTCAGCTTACGCAGCGGCTGGAAGCCCGGGGCCATGGGGCCGATCGCCTCGAAGCCCTGGGTCGGGCCCTCGGTCGAAGCGCCGTTCCCCGGCGCATGGAGTGCTTCGACATTTCCCATACGGGCGGACAAGAAACGGTGGCCTCCTGCGTCGTCTTCGAGGACGGGCAGCCGAAGAAGAGCGATTACCGCCGCTTCAACATCGAAGGCATTACCCCCGGAGACGATTATGCGGCCATGCATCAGGCCCTGGAGCGGCGCTACGCGCGGGTGAAGCGCGGCGAAGCGCCGCTGCCCGATCTGTTGATCATTGATGGGGGAGCAGGGCAACTCACGCAGGCGAAAGCCGTGCTCGAAAGCCTGGCCCTCGAGGGGATCGGCCTCCTGGGTATTGCTAAAGGCGTCACCCGAAAGGCGGGCCTTGAGCAGGTAATCGATGGGGCTTCTGGACGGGTACTGCCCCTGGCCCCCTCCGATCGCGCCCTGCACTTGTTGCAGCATATCCGGGACGAGGCCCACCGCTTTGCCATCACGGGCCATCGGCAGCGGCGGGGCAAGCAACGTACCCAGTCCTCTCTCGAAGGCATTGAGGGCATTGGCCCGAAGCGTCGCCGAGCACTTTTGGCCCACTTTGGAGGCCTGAAGGGCGTTCGCAATGCCAGCGTTGAAGACCTCCGCCGCGTGCCCGGCATCAACGAAGGCCTTGCCCGGAGCCTGTATCAGGCGCTGCACGGCGAGTAAACTTACGCCCACCGGCATCGCCCACAGAGAAGCCCATGAATTTGCCCAACATCCTCACCCTGCTGAGGATTGCCCTCATTCCCGTACTGGTGGTGCTGATCATGCTGCCCGGCGCGTGGACCTATGAAGCCAGCGCCGTGGTGTTCCTGCTTGCGAGCCTTACGGACTGGCTAGATGGCTACCTGGCGCGGCGACTGAAGCTACAAACGGCCCTGGGGGCCTTCCTCGACCCGGTGGCCGATAAGCTAATTGTGGTCACCGTGCTGGTGATGATGACCGGCCGCTACGGCGACTTGTGGTTCGCGCTTGCCGCCGCCGTGATTGTGGGGCGGGAAATCATGATTTCGGCCCTGCGGGAATGGATGGCGGAGATGCAGCGTCGGGGCGTTGTCGCCGTGGCCTGGCTTGGCAAAGCGAAAACCACCGCGCAGATGATCGCGATCCTCGTGCTCCTGTATACGCCGGAAACGGCCACCGGTTGGCTGCCGCTTTTGGGCTTCGCTTTGCTGCTCTTGGCCGCGGCGCTCACCCTCGCGTCCATGGTGAGCTATCTTCGGGCCGCTTGGCCGACGCTCCAGGAAGCCTTTGAGGCCGCGCGCCCAGGCCGCTAGGTTGCGTCACCGGCGCTGGTATTTCGGCGCCGCTTCGGTATCATTCCGCCCCCTGAGGCTGGGTGGCAGAGTGGTCATGCAGCGGACTGCAAATCCGTCTACGCCGGTTCGATTCCGACCCCAGCCTCCACTTACCCCCCGCCTACCAGCGCAAGACAGCCTGGCTCCCTGGGCGAGCTCGGAAGGCCACATCCCAAGCCCGCAGCCTAGGCCGATCGCCCAGCACGTCGGCCTCCACATAGCGCACAAACTGCAGCGAAGCAGCCAGGGTGAAATCGGCCAGGGCGAGCTGTTCGCCCGTTAGCCAGGGCCCGCCGGCCCCAAGACTCGCCTCCAACACATCAAGCGGCGTTTCCATCGCCTTTAGGCATTTCTCGGCCTGCTCGGGGTTCTTGGGGAAGCCTAGGGGGGAGTTCACCGCATGACCATAGGCGCCCATGGGGCCGGCTAGCCGGAGATCGACAATGCGTTCGAGATCTCGGGCGTGGGCCCGGGCCTCCGCGGTCGCGGCGCGGAACGCGCCCTCGGGGAACGCATCCTCGAAATATTCGAGGATTGCCAAGGATTCCTTCAGGAACGTTCCGTTATCTAACTCTAAGGTCGGCACGGTACCAAAGGGGTTCCGCGCAAGGTGGGCGGGCTCCTTGTGCCGCCCCTTCACGGTGTTGACCACGATCTGCTCTACGGGTAGCGGCGCTCCGGCCAGTTCCCGCTCCTTCAAATAGAGCATGATTTTCGTGGGATTGGGTGCAAGGGGCACCATGTAGAGTTTCATTCCGTCTCCTTAGAGTAGGGCCATAAAGCGTTCAAGGGCCTCGAAACGGGCCGGGCCCAAGGGCCCTGCGCTGTCGAGGCCGAGTTTTAGAGTGGTCACGCCGGCGGCCCGATAGCGGGCCAGCCGCGTCTTGATCTGCTCGTCGGAGCCCACCAACTGAAAGCCCGTGATCATCTCATCGGGTACGAGAGCGGCGGCGCCTTTTCGATCACCGGCGCGCCAGCGTCCCTGGATTTCCCGTGAAATGGCTTCAAAGCCCGCGCGGTGGAAAGCTTCCCCGTAAAAATTGGTCTCCCCAGAGCCCATCGCGCCTAGGGTAAAGGCTACGCCGGGGCGTCGGGCGTCCAGCAGGGCCTCGAGGTCGTCGCCAAAACTCACCCGGGCCGATACGCAGCAGTCGAGGTCCTGAAGAGATCGCCCGGTGGCCTGTGCGCCAGCCTTGAGGTGGGCGAAGTGGGCACCGGGATAGTCTGGGGAAAAGGACGTGCCGAGCCAGCCGTCAGCCTCAGCGCCGGTGTAGGCGAGGGCCTTAGGGCCAAGGGTCGCCAAATAAATGGGGATGGAGGCGGGTTCGTGATCGATGCGGAGGGCTTTACCCTGGCCTCCGGGACGGGGAAGGGTAAGGGTCTTGCCTTCGAAGATGACCTTCTCTCCCGCAAAGATCTTGCGACAGATTGCTACCGTTTCCTTGAGCCGCGTGAGCGCAGGGTTAAAGGGCACGCCGTGCAGCCCTTCCACGACCTGGGGCCCGCTGGCTCCAAGGCCAAGGATAAAGCGGCCCCCGCTGAGGTCCTGGAGCGTCAGGGCCGTCATGGCAGTCATGGCCGGCGTGCGGGCGGTTACCTGCATAATGCCCGTGCCCAGGCGGATGCGTTCCGTGTGCGCCGCGAGATAGGCCAGGGGCGTCACCGCATCGCTCCACCAGGCCTCCGCCGCAAAGGCCATCTCCACCCCGAGGCGCTCGCCGAGGCGCACCCACTCCCGAAGCGTCCCCAGCTCCGCTGCGGTGACCTTGGGAATTTCGATTGCTACGTTCATGCGCGCCCCCTCCTGAGCAGAGGCTAGAGGTTCTGAGGGTCTAAAACCAGCTTGGCAATTGCCCAGCGAGCCCAGGTAAGCTCTAAGACTCGGGGCCAAGCCCCTAACCCTGGGGGAGGGGACCAACCATGAAAAAAGCGCTTATGGGTTTTGTGCTGGGCCTGGCTGCGGCGCTGGTCCTGGCTTTGCCTTTTCGAGGCCCCCTCGCCACGCTTTTGGCCCCGAAGGCGTCCTTGCCTCCGGCCCCAACGGCGTCGACGCTTAAGCGCCAGGGGGAAGCGGCGCTGGCTGCGGCGGCCGCCCTCGTGGCAAAAGACAATGGCGCTGACCTTGCGGCGCTGCGCGCCAGTTTCGTGGCAACCAGCGCCGACCCGCTGCTCCGGAATGCCGAGGGGGAGGTGATCTACGACCTCACAAGCTACGACTTTCTCGCGGGTCCAGCGCCGGACACGGTCAACCCGAGCCTTTGGCGTCACGCACAAATTCTGACCCAGCACGGCCTCTATCGCCTCAGCGATCGGATCTATCAGGTGCGGGGCTTCGACCTCTCCATTGTGACCTTTATCGACACCGGGTCCGGGTGGCTGGTGGTGGACCCGCTCACGGTAGTGGAATCGGCAAAAAAGGCGAAGGCACTGGTCGACGCCACCCTAGGGCCCCGGCCCATTGAAGCCGTCATCTACTCCCATTCCCACGCCGATCACTTCGGTGGGGTGCTGGGCATGGTGACGGAGGCGGAAGTCGCTGCCGGAAAGGTGGCCATCCTGGCGCCGGAAGGGTTCCTGCACCACGCCATTTCGGAAAATGTGATCGCTGGGCCGGCCATGGGCCGCCGCGCGCGCTATCAGTTTGGCAATACCCTACATCGTGGCCCGCTCGGGGAAGTCACTTCCGGGCTTGGCCCGGGCCTGCCCCCCGGCACCCTCAGCCTACTACCGCCCACGGACACCCTGCGTAGCACGGGGGAAACGCGGCGCTTTGGGGACCTGACCCTTGAGTTTCAGTTGACCCCCGGGGCGGAAGCGCCGGCGGAGATGAACTTTTTCATTCCTGAGCTCAGCGCGCTCTTCGTCGCAGAAAACGCAAATTTAACCCTCCACAACCTGCTTCCAGCGCGGGGAGCACTGGTTCGGGATGCCAAGGCCTGGGCCGATTATCTAACGGATACGCTTCGTCTTTATGGCGCCAAGGCGGAGCTAATGTTTGGCGCCCATGGGGTCCCCCGAAGGGGTCAGGACGCCATCGAGGATTTCCTGAGCCATCACCGCGATGCGTATAAATTCCTCCACGATCAGTCGGTGCGATTGATGAATGCGGGGCTAACCGGCACGGAACTCGCAGAAGCGCTGACCCTCCCTCCGGCCCTGGCCGAGCGCTGGTTCAACCGCGGGTACTACGGCACCCTCAACCACAATGCCAAGGCTGTTTATCAACGCTACATGGGCTGGTTCGATGGCAACCCGGCCAATCTTTGGCCCTTGCCACCGGAGGTGGAAAGCGCCCGCTGGATTCAGGCTCTTGGGGGGCCAGAGGTGGCCCTGAGGCAAGCGCAGGAGGCGGTTGAGGCGGGGGATTTGCGCTGGGCCGTAACCCTTCTGAATCGCTTGGTTTTCTCGCCTGAGGCCCCGGACGCGGCCAAGACACGCCTCGCGGCAGTCTACGAGCGGCTCGCTTTCGATGCGGAGGCCGGCACCTGGCGCAACATCTATCTGACCGGCGCGCAGGAACTGCGTCACGGCGTGGCTACGGGCGGCCTTAACGTCGCTAATGGCGCTATCGTTGCGGCCACGCCCACAACGATGCTGTTGGATTTCGTGGCCGTGCGGTTGAATCCCGAGGCCGCGCTAGAGGCCCCTTTCGTGTTGAACCTGCGCATCGCGGATCGGGGGGAGCAGCACCGCCTTGAGGTCCGCAACGGGGTGTTAATCCACGAGGAAGGCCGAGAGGATGCCTCCGCCCCGACCCTGACGCTGAACTACCGAACCCTGCTCATGGCGCTTTTCGCCCAGCTTCCCCCCGCCGTCCTTACGGCGCGGGAGGACGTCGTGCTCACGGAGGGCGCCGAGGCCCCGTTTGCGGCCTGGCTTGCCATGCTCGATCCGCTCAACCCTCTTTTTCCCATCGTGACCCCCTAGGGAGCTGACCTATGCAACGCGTGTTACTGCTCACCCTGGCCCTTCTCCTCACGCCCCTCAGCTGGGCCGAGGAGGAAATGACCATCTATTCGGAGCTGACCTTTTTAAGCTCGGCGCCTGGTGCCGAGGCGGCCCTGGAGGCCGCACTTCTGGAAGGCGCAGCTGCGGCGGGGCAGGCTCAGGCCAACGCCGGCGAGCTCTTTGCCTGGGCGCTCTACCGCGTGCTCTACCACCATGGCGATTACACGCACGTGATGATTCGCCAAGCCATCCGGCGGGAGGGCCTGTCGCCCCTGCTCCAGCCCTCCACCGATGCTGAACTCCGGGGCTTAGCCCGTCGGGAAGGGCGAGTGGTGTATGCCCTTGAGCAGTTTCACACCAATCTTGCTCTCCGGGATCGCCCCTTTTTGACGGCGGTTTTTCTCCAAAGTCAGGATGGCGAGGGCACCCAGGCCGTGCTGGCTAACCGCTTCGGCCCCGCCTTAAAAACCCTAATTGCCGATGAAGCGGGCCCCGCTGCCTACTCCCAGTTTCGTCGTCGGCTACCGGGGGCTGGGGGCGACCACGACCGGGTGATGGTGCTGCAGTACCCGAGCTTCGAAGCCCTCTGGTCCTCTGCGCCGGCGGAAGCCGCGTTCAAGGCGCACGATGACACTCTAGCCGCCGCCGAGGCGGCCCTTGGGGACGTGGCCACCATCGTTCGCAGTGAACAGTGGCAGCTGGTGAAGGTTCTGACTCGGCAGGCCCCGAATTGAGGCGCCGGCGCTTTGGGCTTGCCCTGGCTTGCCTCACCCTTTCCCTGGGGCTCTATGCCGCCGAGCCCCCAGCACAAAGCGAGGATCCTGGGCTGCAGGCCATGGCCCGGCTCCAACCGGGCCTTAGGCGCGGGCATGTAGCCCTGTACTTTGGCGGCGAAGTGGCCGCACAGGGGCTGGGCTTGCCTGCGGAAACGGTAGTTCAAGCCGCGAGGGCACCTGCGGGTCGGGTTGCTTTTCGTTTTTCCCTCCCGGGGCGTGCCGACGCGCTGACCATCACCTTGCCTCCCCGAGGAGCGGGAAACTACCCCGTGGGCCCGGTGCGCGCTTTTTCGAGTGACTTTGCCCGAGCGCCCCTTGAGGGGACCGTGCACTTTGAGCGGTTCGACCCCCAAGCCCTGAGCGGGTGGTTCTTCCTGCGACGCCGCGACGGGGCCGGGCAGGTTGTGCAGACGGCCGGGGGCGCCTTCCGGGAGATTCCGTGGGCGGAAGGGCTGCGCTAGCATGGCGGCCCCGCCCCGATGAGAGCCCCCATGCCTAAGTCATTCCGCGTGCTTCTGCTCCTGACCCTCCCGCTCCTGTTTGTGGCCCCGGCGCAGGCCGAACCCGTAGCGGTCCTGGAGGGGGAGGCAGGCCTTGTCACCCTAGAGACCCGGGTTACGCAACGGGTGGTGCGCCAGGACGATAGCGGAGCAGAAGAAATCGTCTATCTCGAGGATACCTGGCTGGCGCCTGGGGCCATCCTCCGCTACGAGTTAATCGTGCATAACCAAGCCGAGAACGAAGCCGTCGCTGCCGACAGCCTTGTAATCACGTCCCCCCTTCCCGAAGGGGTGCGGTTCCTTGAGGGGCTCCGGCCGTCAGGACAGGTGGAGTTCACCCTGTCTGGCGATGGCGGCGGGACCTTTCTGGCGCCGTCCGAGTTGGCCGCCGAAACCGTGACGCACCTGCGCTGGCGGCTACAGGAAAGCCTGCCGCCCGATGGGCGTCGAACCTTCGCCTTTGAGGCACGCTTGCTTTAGGACATGACCGAGGCGGTGGCACCCCTCCTCGCCAGGGCCCTAGCGGTGCTGCTCTTTGCGTCGCCGGCGCTGGGCGCGGCCGCGCCCTCGGGGTCGAACTGAATCCCGCGCTCGTCCTGCGCGCCCGTCGTGCGGCGGCGGAGGCCGGCCTAAGCAAATGGGCACAGTTTGTGGAGGGGGACCTCTTCGCTCAGGATCTCCGCGGCGCCACGGTGGTGACCCTCTACCTCTTTCCCGATGCCAATCGGGCCCTTCGGCCCAAGCTCCTGCGGGAACTCCAGCCTGGAGCCCGGATTGTGTCCAATAGCTTTGATTTAGAGGATTGGCGTCCCGATGCGCATATTGACGCTGCATCGAGCGGCGCCCTGTTGCTCTGGATCGTCCCCGCCCGCATGGCAGGCTGTTGGCGCCTGCCGTCGGGGGTGCACTTTACGCCCACGCAACGCTATCAAAGCCTCACCTTCGACGATGGCCTCGACGCCCTGGCCCTGGCGCCTGGGTGGGAGGCCACGGTGAACGGCTGGGCGCTGACGGGGGTCGGGCCCCAGGGCCCCTTTGAAGGGCAGCTGACGGGGGCGCAGCTTACCCTGCAGAGCCCAGGTCAAAAGGCGCTAATCGCCACTGCGTGTACGGCGTCGCGCTCCTTAGAGGACGGTTAGAACGATGCGCTGCGCGCGCTCTACGGTGAGCGCGGCCCCGTCTCCCTCCCGGTTCGGTGGTTCTAGGCTGCCACGCAGCACAAGGGCCAAGGCCCCAGGGGGATGACGTCGCCAGGAAGCGGCGCTGCCCAGCAACCTCGGGAGCTTCAGGGGGCAGTGGAAGACCGTCCCACCGGCGACCTCGGAGCGCGGCTGACAGGCCAGGGTGCCGGCATCGAGCTCCAAACGAACGTCCCTGAGAACGCTGCCCTGGGGGCTCAGGCGCAAAGAAAGGCGAAGGGCGTCCGTTTCAAGCGCCAACGCCTCGACGCTGACCGTAGGCGGCGCTGGCGCGGGGAAGAGGCCGGCGCACCCCCCAAGGAGTGCGCCGGCAAGGCACAGCGCAAGCCAGCGCTTAGCGCGCAGCGGCAAGGTCGAGGGTCTCTTTCACTTCTCGCTTCAGGAATTTGCCATTGGCGTTGCGCGGAAGGGTCTCCCGCTGGGTCCAGATGTAGCGGGGCACCTTGTGCTTGGCGATGCGCGCCTGGAGATCGGCACGGAGGGCGTCCACATCCACGTCCTGCCCTGGCTTCAGCACGATCACGGACCCAACCTCTTCCCCCAGGCGCTCATCGGGTACGCCAAACACAATGCATTCCGCAATGCCGGGGTACTCGTAGATCGCCGACTCCACCTCGGCGCAGTAGACGTTTTCGCCCCCGCGAAGGACCATGTCCTTCTTCCGATCGACGATGTAAACGAAACCGTCCTCATCGACTCGGGCCACGTCCCCGGTGCGTAGGAAGCCGTCGACGATGGTTTCCGCCGTGGCGTCTTCCCGGTTCAAGTAGCCCCGAATTACGGGGGCGCCTCGTACCGTGAGCTCGCCGACTTGCCCGGGGGGCAAGGGATTCCCCTCGTCATCGATGATGCGCAGCTCGAAGTTCGGCATCACGGGCCCGCAGCTTTCCGGGCGGTCGACGAAGAAATCGCCGGAGATCGCCGTAATGATCCCGCAGGTTTCGGTCATGCCATAGCCCGTGTTCGGCTTCGCCGTGGCCACGGCCTTGTCAATCTGGCCGACCAGATCAGGCTGCAGCTGGGCGCCGCCGCCCCCAAGCTGCACCAGCGAAGAGGTGTCCGTGGTGGGGAAATCGGGGTGGGCAAGCAGCTCCCGCGACATAACGGGCACGCCGCTCATGGTGCTGACCCGCTCCCGCTCGATGATTTTCAGCGCTTCGCCCGGATCCCACTTGTACATGAGCACGAGCTTGCCGCCGCTGAGCGTGCCGCCTTGGGCTGCGCAGTTATTGGCCGTCACGTGGAAGAGGGGGGTCGTGATGAGGCTGACCCCCTGGGGCGGGTTCTCAAAATCTTCCGGCTTGGCGTTGCCAAGGGCCACCTGCGTGCCGGCTAGGCACGCCGCCCAGAAAGCAAGGTTCATCACGTTGTTTACGCAACCCCGATGGGTTTGCAGGGCGCCTTTGGGATTTCCCGTGGTCCCCGAGGTGTAGAAGATGCAGGCATCGCTGTCGGGATCGATGGCGACTTCAGGCAGGGGACCCCCGTGGCCCTTCACCGTCTCGTAGGCAACACCGCCTTCCGGCGCGGAAAACCGCACGGCCACCAGCAACGGATTACCGGGCAGGTCCGGCTCGTCCTTGATGCGCTCATAGCGCTCCCCATCGAGGAACAGTACCTTGGGCTTGGCGTCGTTTAGGCCGTAGCGCATTTCGGGCGTTACCCACCAGGCGTTCATGCCTACCACCGTGGCCCCAATACTCGCGATGGCCCAGTAGATCAGCATGAATTCCGGATAATTGCGCATCGCGATGGCGACGCGATCACCGGGCGCGACGCCCTGGGCGACGAGCCAAGCTGCAATCGAGGCGACTTCCTCGTGGGCCTGCGCGTAGGTCCAGCGCTCGTCCTGGTAAACGATATATTCCCGGTCGGCAAATTGCTGGGAGGCGAGCCAAAGCTCCCGAAGGCTGGGCGGGGCATTTTTATAGGTTCGGGTGGGAATGCCGCGGACCACGGCCGTGGTGATCTCAAAATTCCCCTCGGGCCCCGTTAAACCGTTCCAAACCTGCTTGAGTTCTGCGTACATCCCCGCCTCCCGTTTAAGTTGAGGCCAAGATTCTGCCCAAGTCGCCCCGGGGGTAAAAGGGCTTTTCCGAGCAGAAACGGGTTTCGACGGGCCCAGGCCCTGCTACACTTTCGCCGAGCGCCGGTGTGGTGAAATTGGTAGACACACGGGACTTAAAATCCCGAGGGGGAAACCCCGTGCCGGTTCGAGTCCGGCCACCGGCACCACTTACCTGTGCAAGCATTTGAAAGCCCATGAATTACTTAAGTTTTTGGTGGCGCCACTGGCAGGATGTCACCACTAAACCCCCCTTTTGTTATCATTTTTGTTTACACGTTTGGAAGCTCTACGGCTCAAGCGCAGTGCCCAATACGGCCTAAACAGGGGCCCCCTATCGCACCCCCGGGGAGGGCCTGTTCGCCCAATACGGACGCGGGGGTGGCGGTGTCGTTTGCAAAGAGCTGGTTTTGAACCTAATGCGGCCAACAAGCTATTGTTGAGCCAGCACCTTGGGGAGGAGCGCTCATGGTCACCAACGAATCTATCTTGCTACCCGTTTTCGCGCTGGCTCTGTGGACAGTCGTAATGCTGGCGTGGACGCTTATCACCCGCATCCCAGCCATTAACGCCCAGGGCGGGGTCGGCGGCTTCGGTCATCCGCCTGACATGGCGAAGCTTCCTGTGCATGTTCGCCGGATTGCCGATAACCACAACCATCTCTACGAGCAGCCGACAATTTTTTATGCGGTCTGCTTGGCTATCGCGGTGCTGGGTCACGCTACGGAAACGCTAGTACTGCTCGCATGGGCTTTCGTGGCCGCAAGGGTCGTTCACTCTTTAGTCCAAGCGCTTATCAACGTGGTGCTGGTGCGGTTTGCTGTGTTTCTGGTCGCCTGGGCAGCCCTGCTTGGGATGATTGGGATTGAGTGCCAGCAGATACTCTGACGCTAAGGCTATATCGACGCAGCACCGCCGGGGGAGGGCCTGTCGCCCTCGTGGCTGTAGCGGGGTGCCGCCCCCCTTGCAAAAAGCAGTTTTAAAAACCTGTTGGCGGCGATGCGGTCGCGGGGGTGGCCGTGTTGTTGGCAAAGAGGTCGCCGGTTGAAAGGTAGGTTCCCGTATCGCTACGGTTAAGCGCTATCAGGCGACGGAGAAACTA
>JADHNT010000049.1 GCA_016779385.1 Pseudomonadales bacterium | reverse complement strand
GACGACATCAAGGTCGGTACGCCCTTCGTGGACGGCGGTGAAGTCACGGCAGAGGTCGTGGGTGAAGGCCGGGGCGATAAGGTGACGGTGATCAAGTTCAAGCGTCGCAAGAACTATCATCGCAAGCAGGGACATCGTCAGAGCTACACGGAAGTGCGTGTAACGGGCATTCGCGGTTAAGGAGGCGGTAGGCTATGGCACATAAAAAGGCAGGCGGTAGTACTCGCAACGGCCGCGATTCAGAGTCAAAGCGTCTTGGCGTTAAGCTCTTCGGGGGCCAGGCGGCTAAGGCTGGGAATATCCTCGTCCGGCAGCGGGGCACCAAGTTTCATCCAGGTACCAACGTGGGCCTGGGCCGGGATCACACCCTCTTCGCCCTCGCGGATGGTAAGGTGAAGTTTGAGGTTCGTGGACCGCAGAAGCGTCGTCACGTCAGCATCGAGCCGGCCGAGGCCTAGACGGGGCCTTAAGCCAAGGGCCCCCGGTATTCGGGGGCCAGCGAAAAAGCCCCGGTTCCCCGGGGTTTTTTTTTGCCCGGCGCAGCGCCGCGGCATGGGAGGAAGGGGCAGGATGAAGTTCGTAGACGAGGCGGTGATTCGCGTGGAGGCGGGCAAGGGCGGCGATGGGTGCTTGTCCTTCCTTCGAGCGAAGAATTTGGCCAAGGGCGGCCCCGACGGTGGCAACGGCGGCGACGGGGGGGATGTGATCCTCTGCGCCGAAGCCGCTTTGAATACCCTCGTGGATTTTCGCTTCCAGCCCCGCTACCGAGCGAAGGCGGGGCAGGCAGGGGCCGGGCGGGAGATGACGGGGCGACGGGGCGAGGATGCGCTCGTGAAGGTGCCCGTAGGCACCACGGTCATCGACGAGGAAACCCTTGCACCCCTTGGCGATCTCACCGAGCCCGGCGAGACTTTGCGCGTTGCTGCGGGGGGGCGTCATGGTCTGGGCAACACGGTGTTTAAAAGCTCCGTGAACCGGGCGCCCCGGCGCACCACTAAGGGAACGCCCGGGGAGGTGCGTAACCTAAGGCTCCAGCTCAAGCTCATCGCTGATGTGGGCCTCCTGGGCCTTCCCAACGCCGGTAAATCCACACTCATTCGCGCGGTGTCAGCGGCGCGGCCTAAGGTGGCGGATTACCCCTTCACCACCCTTGTACCTAACCTCGGCACCGTGCGCATCAGCTCGGAACGCAGCTTCGTGATGGCCGATGTGCCAGGGTTGATCGTCGGCGCCGCGGAAGGCGCGGGGCTGGGTACGCGCTTCCTTCGCCACCTTTCGCGCACCCGCATCCTGTATCACGTGGTGGACATGCTCCCCATTGACGGCAGCGATCCCGCGGAGAATCTCGCCGCCTTGGAACAGGAGCTCGCCCGCTTTAGCCCAGCGCTCGCCCGGCGTCCCCGGTGGCTGGTGCTGAACAAACGCGACGCCCTAGACGAAGAGGGCCGAGCCGTCGTGCATGCGGCGTGCAAAGCCGTGCTCCCTGAGGCACCGATCTTCGAGATCTCCGCGGTCACCGGAGAGGGCACGGACGCCCTGTGCTATGCCACCGCAGAAGCGCTAGAGGGCCAGCGAGCTGGAGAGCTTGAAGATCCGGCGCAGCGGGAGGCGGAAGCCGCGCTGCAGGCGGCCATCGACGAGGATCTGCTCGCTCGGACTGCGGAGGCGCGCCGGCAGCGCGCGGGGGCCGACGCCGACGAAGAAGACAATGAAGACGATAACGGTGACGTCGAGGTGCATTATGTCCGCTGAGGGGGCTGCGGAGAATGCCGATATGGACTCCGGGTCGGAGAGCGCGGTCCAGGCCGCAGGCGCTGAACGCCTTCGGGATGCCCGGCGCTGGGTGGTCAAAATTGGCAGCGCCCTGCTGACGGCGGATGGCTCGGGGCTCGATCTGTCCGTCATGGCCAGCTGGGCTCGGGCTCTTGAGCCCTGCCTGGCCCGAGGCGATGAAGTTATTTTGGTGAGTTCGGGGGCCGTTGCCGAGGGGGCAAGGCGCCTGGGTTATGCGCAACGCCCGACCACCCTTGAAGCCATTCAGGCCGCAGCGGCGGTGGGCCAGGTGGGTCTCATTGATGCCTGGGCTAAGGTCCTCGGCGCGCTAGACCGCACGGTGGGTTTGGTACTGCTCACTCACGATGATCTTGCGGATCGGACCCGCTATCTCAATGCCCGGGGCACGCTGCGGACCCTTCTGGCCCAGGGTGCGATTCCCGTGATCAATGAAAATGACACTGTGGCGACGGAAGAGCTGCGCTTTGGCGATAACGACACGCTAGCAGCGCTGGTGGCGAATCTCATGGCCGCTGACGTTTTGGTGCTCATGACCGACCAAAATGGGCTGCGACTGCGCGATCCCCGCATCGACCCCTCGGCCCCGGTGCTCACCGCAGCGGCAGCGGGCGATCCGCGCCTTGATGCCATGGCTGGGCCCTCCGGGGGAGCCCTGGGGCGGGGCGGCATGGTGACGAAAGTTAGGGCCGCGCGTCTGGCGGCCCGCTCCGGTGCGGTGACGGCGATCGTGGGGGGGCGTGCCCCGGAGGCGCTGGTTTCCCTCCTTTCCGGGCAGCCTGCAGGCACCTTGCTGCTGCCCGATCAGGCGCCCTTGGCGGCGCGGAAGCAATGGATTGCGGGGCAGCTCCAAACCCGGGGAACGGTGGTGCTGGATAGGGGGGCCGTCCGCGCCGTGAAGGCCCAGGGGCGGAGTCTCTTGGCCGTAGGCGTTCGCGCCGTTCGGGGGCAGTTCTCCCGTGGCGAGGTAGTCGCCTGTGAGGACGAAGCGGGGCGAGTAGTCGCTCGCGGCCTGGTGAATTTCAGCGCGGAGGAGATGGCGCTAATTGTAGGCGCGGCGACCGACGAGATTGCCTCGCGCCTCGGCTATCCGGGCGCGCAGGAAGTGATCCACCGAGACGATCTGGTGGTGCTTTGAAGTGCTAGCCCTTGAGGGCGTGAACCTGGGCGTTCAGCCGGGCCTTGTGGCGGGCGGCTTTGTTCTTATGAAGAATGCCCTTGTCGGCCATGCGATCGATAACTGGGACCGCGGCTTGGTAGGCGGCCGTGGCGCTGTCGTAGTCACCGCCGGCAATGGTTGCTTGGACCTTTTTGATAGCGGTGCGCACCATGGAGCGCAGGCTGGCGTTATGTTGGCGCCGCTTTTCCGCTTGGCGGGCGCGCTTTTTAGCAGTTGCAGTATTCGCCACGGGGAATCTCCGAATCGCGGGCGTTGCTTGGAAGGCGCGGTAATATGCCGATGGGCTGGAGCCTTGTCAATCGATAGCGCGGTAAGGGCGGTACGAACATTGCCTGGGAGGAGCAGAACCCGTGAGCGGTGAAGCGCGGGAAGGCCTAGGGCGGCGTTCTGCTCTCGTGGGAGGCATGACCAGCCTATCCCGGGTGCTGGGTTTGCTGCGGGATATGGTGCTCGCGCAGCTGCTCGGGGCTCAGCCCGCGGCTGACGCCTTTTATGTGGCGTTTAAGATTCCGAACTTTTTCCGGCGCATGTTCGCCGAAGGTGCCTTTTCCCAGGGCTTCGTGCCCGTGCTCACGGCAGCGCGGCAGAGCGATCCGCCGGAGGCTGTCCAACGCCTTGTGGCCGCCGTGGCGGGGGCCCTAGGGCTTCTTTTGCTGGTGTTGACGGCATCAGCGATGATCTTCAGCGAAGCGGTGATCGGGGTCTTTGCGCCGGGGCTCACCGCTGATCCTCGGGGCGACCTCGCTGCCGAACTCCTGGTGCTCACCGCGCCCTACCTCTTTTTTATCTCCCTCACGGCCCTTGCCGCCGGGGTGCAAAACGTTCACGGCGCCTTTGCGCGCCCGGCGATCACGCCCGCTTGGCTCAATATCTGCCTGCTTGCAGCGGCCTGGGGGCTTGCGCCCTGGCTGGGGCGCCCGGCCCTCGCCCTCGCCTGGGGTGTGCTTCTGGCCGGGATCGTGCAGTTTCTGTTTCAGCTTCCGGCGCTGGCGCGCCTAGGTTATCTACGCTGGCCTCGCCTCGAGCTCGCCCACCCGGGGGTCCGGCGCATTGCGGTGCTGATGTTGCCGGCGCTGTTTGCAGCCTCCGTCAGCCAGATCAATCTCCTCATCGATACGATTCTGGCGTCTCTGCTCCAAAGCGGGAGCGTCTCCTGGCTCTACTACGGGGACCGGCTCATGGAGCTGCCCCTGGGCATCTTTGCGATTGCCCTCGGCACGGTGCTGTTGCCCCGCCTTTCTCACCACCACAGCGCCGGGGATCGCGCCAGCTTCAGCCACGCGCTGGATCTTGGCCTCCGTCTGGCCTTACTGCTCACCGTCCCGGCGGCGGTGGCGTTGGCGGTGCTGGCCCAGCCGCTCATGGGCACCCTATTCCAGTACGGCGCCATGACCCCGGCGGATGCCAGGGCCGCGGCGGCGGCGCTCCAGGCCTATACCCTGGGGCTTCTGGGCTTTACCGGCGTTAAGGTGTTGGCGCCCGCGTTCTTTGGGCAGCAGGACACGAAAACCCCGGTGCGCTTCGCCACCGTGGCCGTGGGGGCGAACATTGCACTTAACCTGCTTTTGATTGGGCCCCTGGCGCACGTCGGGTTGGCCCTCGCCACCGGGCTTGCGGCGCTCCTGCAAGCGGGGCTTCTCGCCCGGGCCTTGCTTCGCCGAGGGGACTGGGCGCCGGCGCCCGGCCTTGCGCGTTTTTGTTTTGCCCTGCTCCTGGCAACCTCGGCTATGGCTCTGGCGCTGGTTTTTGCGCTTCCCGAGGCAGGGTTTTGGTTTGCCGCAGCGCCGTTGTTCCGAGGGACGGCGCTGGCGGGGCTCGTGGCCCTGGGGCTGATCGTCTACGCCGGCGCGCTGACCCTCCTGGGTTTTGGCCCCCGGTGGCTTCGGGCGCTCCTCGCTCAATAGGTGAGCTTCCCCCCTATGCCCCGTATACTGAGTGATCTGACTCGCGAGCCTTAGGAGCCTGCCCCGTGGAATTGATCCGAGGGATGCATAACGTGCGTCCGGCGCATCGCGGGTGCGTGGCGACCATCGGCAACTTTGACGGAGTTCATCGAGGGCATCAGGCGATTCTGCAGACCCTTAAGGCTCGGGCTCAGGATTTGGGATGCAAAACGGCCCTCATCACCTTCGAGCCCCAACCTCGGGAGTTTTTCCAGGGCCAGGAGGTGCCTGCGAGGCTTACCCGGCTGCGGGAAAAGTGGGCGCGCTTAAAGGCCTTCGGCGTTGACCTCTTGGTGCTCCTGCCCTTTAACGAAGCGCTCGCAAACAGCGACCCGGAAGTCTGGGCGCGATCGGTTTTTGTGGATGGTCTCGCAGTGCGCCACGTGCTTGTGGGGGATGACTTTCGCTTCGGCCACCGGCGGCGAGGCGATGGCGCTTTGCTTCGAGCCCTCGGCGCAGAGGCCGGCTTTACCGTTGCCGCCACCCCCACGGTGCGGGAGGGGGGGGAGCGCATCTCCTCTAGCCGTATTCGCGCCTGCCTTGCCGAGGCCGACTTCGCCGCCGCGGAGCAGCTCCTCGGGACGCCCTACAGCATCACCGGTCGCGTGGTCTATGGGCGCCAGCTTGGGCGCACGCTCTCCATGCCCACGGCCAATCTGCGCCTTCAGCGCTATCGCTCCCCCCTTAACGGGGTCTTTACGGTGGTGGTGGAGGGGCTCGATCGTCCCTACGGTGGGGTGTGCAATATCGGCGTTCGCCCTACCGTGGAGGGACGGGAGCCGCTGCTTGAGGTTCATCTCTTCGATTTTAAGGGGTCCCTCTACGGTCAGCTTTTGACCGTACGATTTCTGGAAAAGATTCGAGACGAACAGCGCTTCGATGGCCTCGAGGCCCTTCAAACGCAGATTCACCGGGATGCTGCCGCGGCCCGGACGCGCTGGGCCCAGGAGTCCGTCCCTTGAGCCTACGGGGTCAGGCTCTGGGGCTTGCGGGACTGCTCCTGGTTCTCGATCAGGGGACGAAGGCGCTGCTCCGGGAAAGCCTTGCGCTCGGCGCACGCCTGGACCTCACGCCCTTTTTTGCTCTGGTCCATGCAGAGAATCGGGGCGCCGCCTTTTCCTTTCTTGCCGGGGCTTCGGGCTGGCAGCGCTGGTTTTTCCTGGCGCTGGCCGCGGGTTTCACCCTCTGGGTTTTCCGGGAACTTCGAGCCCTTGGCGCCGAGCAGCGGGCCCTGGCCCTGACCTACGGGGCTCTGCTCGGCGGCGCGCTCGGCAATGCGCTGGATCGTGCCGTCTCAGGCGCCGTTACCGATTTCCTGCTGTTCCATTGGCAGGACCATTACTTCCCCGCCTTTAATGTGGCAGATAGCGCCTTGACCGTAGCGGTTCTAGCTCTTTTGCTTCTGTGGTGGAAAGACGGGCACAACACGCCAGCGGAGGATGCGTGAAAGCACTTGCTATCGGCCCCCAAACCCGGGTGACCCTTCACTTTGCCTTGCGCCTGCCCTCGGGCGAGGTGCTGGATTCCACTTTCGAGGGCAAGCCCGCTACCTTCACTATTGGGGATGGCAACTTGCCGGGGGGCTTTGAAGCCTGCCTCCTGGGGCTCGAAGCGGGCGCCTCGGAAACCTTCGAAGTGCCGCCGGAGCATGCCTTCGGTCAGCCCAATCCCAACAACGTTCAGCGCTTTCCCCGGGACAACTTTGGCCCGGAGCTCGCCCTCGAGCCGGGCCTGGTGCTGTCCTTCGCCGATGCGGCGAAAAGTGAGCTCCCGGGGGTGGTCACGGCGCTGGAAGGCGATGAGGTGGTGGTGGACTTCAATCATCCCCTCGCAGGGCGTACGGTCAACTTTGAGGTGTCCGTCATCACCGTGGAAGCGGTGGAGGAGTAAGAGCCATGAATTCCGAACCGCTGCAGGGGATGGACGTCAAGCTGGCTAACCCCCGGGGCTTTTGCGCTGGGGTTGATCGGGCCATTGATATTGTGGAGCGAGCCCTTGCCGCCTTTGGGCGCCCGGTCTACGTGCGCCACGAGGTGGTGCACAATCGCACCGTGGTTGAGGATCTGCGCCAGCGCGGGGCCCGCTTCGTAGATGAACTGGAGGAGGTCCCCGATAACTCGGTGGTGATCTTCAGTGCCCACGGCGTACCCCGGTGGGTGCAGGAGGCCGCTGCGGCGCGTCAGCTCAAGGTCTTCGATGCCACCTGCCCCCTGGTGACTAAGGTGCACATGGAAGTCATGAAGTTCAGCCGGCAGGGCCGGGAGTGCATCCTCATTGGCCATGAAGGGCACCCCGAAGTAGAGGGCACGCTGGGGCAGTTCGATCGCACCGCGGGCGGTGAGATGTACCTCGTGGAGGACGAAGCGGACGTGGCCGCTTTGGCGGTCCGCAATCCCGAGGCCCTGTCCTTTGTCACTCAAACCACCCTGTCCGTAGACGATACGGCAAAGGTGATCGACGCCCTGCGCGAGCGCTTCCCCGCCATCGAGGGGCCTCGGAAGGACGATATTTGCTACGCCACGCAGAACCGTCAGGATTCGGTACGAACCCTCGCGGCGCACTGCGATGTCGTGCTTGTGGTGGGGTCCGCCAATTCTTCAAACTCCAACCGCCTCCGAGAACTGGCCGAGCGTGAGGGGGCGCGAGCCTTTTTGCTGGATGGGCCCGAGGGCCTGGAGCTCGCGTGGTTCGAGGGCGCGCGTGCCATTGGCGTCACCGCCGGTGCCTCGGCGCCAGAGGACGTGGTCCAGGCCGTGGTGGCTCAGCTGGGGGCCTGGGGGGCTGCGGTGGCCGAGGAGCTCGCCGGAACTCCGGAAACCATTACCTTTTCCTTACCTAAGGAGCTGCGGGTTGTTGCCGTCGATTAGGGCGGCCTCGGGCTTCACGCTTTTGGAGCTCCTTGTGGTGATGGTGCTCATGGCCGTGCTGGCCTCCGTGGCGCTGCCAACCTTTCGGGACTATCAGCGCCAAGGCCATCGGAACGCGGCCATCGCTGATCTGGGTCGCTGTGCCCAGGCCTTGGAGCGCTTTCGCGTTGCCGAGCTCACCTATGTGAACGCCCAGCTGGCCAGCCTTTGCGGCACCCAGTCGCCTCGACAGGGGGACGCCCGCTACACCCTCACCTTAACGGGCTTAAGTGCCACGGATTACGTGCTGCTGGCCTCCCCTCAGGGGGCCCAGGCCGGGGACGGTGCTCTGCGCCTTCAAGCCTCCGGGGTCCGGCACTGGGATCGCAATAGCAACGGCCTTTTTGAAGACGATGAAGCGTCCTGGCAGTTTTAGGGGCGAGGGGATCACCCTTTTAGAGCTTCTGGCGATCGTTGCCGTGCTGGCGATCCTGTCCCGGGCCGCGCTCCCGGATTTTTCCGACGTTCTCGAAAACAGCCTGCTGGCGGCGGTGGCCAATGGCGTTGTGCGCGCCCTGGCCTTGGCGCGAACGGAAGCCCTCAGCCGGGGCGAGGTCGTACGCCTAAGCGTTCTTGGAGAGGGGGACGCAAACCCCTGGGGAACCGGGTAGGCCATGGAAACGGCGGAGACGGCGGGCATGGATCGGGTCACCATCCTCCCCGAGGGGCGGCTCCATAGTGGCGCCGTGTTGCGATTCTGCGGACCCTCGGGAGCCGGCCTCGAATTTACACTAGGGCGGAGCGTACGGGTCGGTCGCCGGGCGATGAGTTGTGCCTAGGCTTCGCGGCTTTTCTCTTCTTGAAGTGCTGGTTGCCATGACCCTTTTGGCCTTGGGGGTGCTTGGCATGGGCGGCTTACAGCTCTCTGTGCTTCGGGCCCAGCAGGGGAGCCTGGAGCGAACCCAGGCTACGCTTCTGGCCGAAGACCTACTCGAACGTGCGTGGCTCAATCCCGGTCAAAGCTACGCCTTAACTTTCGACGCGGAGCCGCCTAGTAGCGTCGATTGCCGCGCCCAAAGCTGCACCCCGTCCCAGCTTCGACGCTTTGATCAGGCCCAATGGCTGCGAGCGCTGTCGAGCGCCCTACCGGAGGGCGACGGCGCCGTTGAGGAGTCCGGCCTTGAGCGCCGAGTCACGGTGCGCTGGCGGGAGGGGTCGGATAGCCCCTTCGTTTCCCTCTCTCTCCTGACCCTGAGCGCGTCCCCGTGAACACCCGAGGGGTCACGCTCATTGAGCTCATGATCGCCCTGGCGCTGGGGGCGATCGTCTCCCTGGGCGCAGTCCAGCTTTTTGATACCAGCCAGCGCAGCGCAAGCCTGGGGGAGGGGCAGGCGCGGCTGCAGGAAAATGGCCGCTTTGCCCTGGCCTTTCTTCGGGAAGCGGTGCGGAGCGCAGGGCTTGCGCCCTGTGCGGGGCTTACGCCAACGCTGCGCAGCACCCTGCGAGGGGGCACGGGGGATGACCCGCCGCCGCGCTTTGCCCTGAGCGCCGGCCTTTCCGGTTATGACGGAGGGCCCCAGGGCTTCGCGCCGTCCCTCGCGGGAAACGACCTGGGCCTCGATGCGGACAATCTTCGCGCCGGCAGTGATGTCCTCGTGGTTCGGGGCTTTGTGGGGGAGGGGCTTCGCCTAGTGAGCGATATGCCCCAGCCTTCGGCGGTGCTGTTCACGGAGACCCCGGAGGCCCCGGCGCTTTTCGCTTCCGGGGCGGTACTATTGATCAGCGACTGTCGGCGCGGCACGCTCTTTCAGCTGCAGGGCGCCGGCAGCACAGGGCAAGGCTTTCGTCTCACGCGTACTCGCGGCGCGAATGTCTCTCCTGGGAACTTCACCACCGATCTCTACTTTGATGGCAGCCCCTTTGCTGCTGGCGCCACCATCCAGGCGGTCTCCGTACGCAGCTTTTTCATCGCCCCTGGGGTGGGTGAGAACAATCGAGGGGATGCCCCGCCCACCCTCTATCGGAAAGGCGCTGGGGCGGCGGAAGCCCTGGTGGAGGGGGTGGAGGATCTTCAGCTGCGTTTCGCCGTGGACAAGGACGGGGATGGGGTGCCGGAGCAATATCTCAGCGCCGGGTCCGTCGCGGACTTTGCCACCGTTCGCGCGCTGGAGCTGTCCGTACTGGCGACCAGCGTGGACGCGGTGACCGACGAGGGGGATGGGATCCTGCGCCAGCGCTTCAGTCAGCTAGTCGCTCTGAGGAACCGGGCGCCATGAACTGGCGGGGTCCCGCATACCCCGAGAGAGGCATTGCCTTGCTGCTCGCCCTGGTGGTGGTTTTGCTGATCACTATCCTTGGGCTGGTGGGGCTCGAAAGTGCCGTTCTTGAGCTCCGCATGGCCGGTGCGCAGCGGGAATACGCTCTCGCTTACCAGGCCGCGCAGGGGGCGCTCAATGACGGAGAGCGCGTGCTCAAGGGGCTGGCGGCAGCGGATCTTGCTTCCTTCGCGAACAATCGCGCGGGACGCTACCTCCCCGCGGAGCCGGGCGCTCCGTCCCGGGCGAGCGCCGTGGACTGGTCGTCCAATGCGGTGTTGACCCCAGCTACGGTTCTAGGGGCCCCGGTGCAACGGCAGCCGCGCTATCTCCTAGAATATTTGGGGGCGGAAGACGGTGGCACTTGGCATCGCTTCCGCGTGACGGCGCGGGGCTATGGGGCCGAAGGTGGCCTCGAAGTGACCGTGCAGCGCACCCTAGGCCTGACCTTACGCTAGGGTTTGCTTTGCCGCAGGCGCCCCGCCTGGGTGATCACCAGTTCATAGCTCAGCTCACCGTGGCTTAGGGTGAAGCGGCCGTTTTGCCCGTCCGTGCGCCCGTCTGGGCGCCAGCGAAGGTAGCGTCGGCTCCCGAAGGCGCGCCATCGTCGCCCCACCCCCCGCGGGGCCCTGGGGCCGAGGCGCAGAAGGCGATCTTCCGGGCCCTGCCGGAGCCCCTTGGGTGGATGATCGATAAAAAGACTGAGGGGGGCATTCCAGGCATTTTCACAGCGCCCCTTGGGGCTCAAGGCGCAGAGGGTGACTGGCGTGCCGTACTGGAGAGCGCTGAAGCGGCCATAGCGGAGGTGCCGGGCGAGGGTATTCACGTCGCTGCGGAGGGCACTTGTACCGGCGAGGTCGGGCAGTTGGACGCTGCCGACGATCGTGAGCACTGCGAGCACGGCCAGGGTGATGAGAAGCTCGAGAAGGGTAAAGCCCATGGACAAGGTCACGCTGACCGTTGGAGAAGGGTCAGCCTAGGCTCTCGGGGAACGATTGCTCGTGCGCGCTTCCTCGCTTGAAAGGTGCGCCTTTTGCGCGCCCCTAGGGGTGCGGCGGCGTCGGGGCGTTCGGTTCGTCAAGAGCGAGCTCGATGGGCGCGACCGCTTCCGGATCGTCGAGGAGACCGAAGGTTGCGATGTTTAGGAAGGAGCGGTCGCGGTTGCGTAGGGTTTGAGAAACCACGTAGCGCCCGTTTTCATCGAGGTTCGGATAATCGGGGTAGTTCGCCGCCAGTACCGCCAGAGCGTCGTTCGCCGGTTCCGGCAGGTTGAGCTTCAGATAGCCCTCGATCATGAGGGCTAGACCATCGGCGACGGAGGGGGTGCTCGGGAAGTTCTCCACCACGTTTCGGCCCCGGTTGACGGCGGCGGCGTACGCGTCTCGCTCGAGGTAAAAGCGTCCGGAGAGGATTTCAGAGCGGGCTAGGAGATTTCGCAGATAAACCATCCGCTGCCGGGCATCGGGGGCGTATTCGCTGCCAGGGAAGCGGGCAAGCAGCTGGCCGAAATCGGCGAAGCTTTCCCGCGCGCTGCCCACATCCCGGGAGGCCGTCTCCGTGGGGAAGAAGCGATCGATAAAGCTTTGATCCTTTTCGAAGGCCGCAAGGCCCTTCAGATAAAAGGCGTAGTCGACGTTCGGATGTTGGGGGTGGAGCCGGATGAAGCGATCCGCGGAGCTGCGGGCGAGATCGGGCTTAAAATTCATGTAGTAAGCGTAAACCAGCTCAAGCTGGGCCTGCTCGGCGTAGCGCCCAAAGGGGTAGCGCGCCTCGAGCGCCTGGAGCTGAGCGATACCCGTTTCATAGTTTGAGCTGCGCATGCTGCGCTGAGCGGCTTGATAAAGCTCCATCTCGGAGCGGTCTTCCGCAACCTCCACCTCTTCATCATCGTCGCCAAAGAAGGGCAGGGAGGCGCAGCCGCTGAGGCCGAGGACAAGAACGCACAGAAAGGTGCGTAGAATAGGCGGAAGGTCGAGCAAGGTAAGCATCCTCAGAATTTGACGGGAGCGCCGCGCGCGCCATTTAACCACAGCTCGGGCGTGCCCTGCAGGGCAGGGTGTCCGCCCCCGGGATCGGCCAAAGGGATGCCATGGACCCCAGAGATAGCCTCGAGGAAGACGACTTTTCCGGGGAGACCCTAGAGCGTGAAGCGGTATTGTGTTCCGAGGCCTTTGGTCGGCGCGTTGACCAGGTGGTCGCGGAGCTTTGGCCCGATCTTTCTCGCGCCCGGCTCCAGCGCTGGTTGAAAAGCGGTGAGCTCACCGTGGACGGGCAGCGAAGCAAGCCTGGGGAAAAGGTCCTGGGCGGGGAACGGCTGCAGCTCCTGGCCCAGCAAGAAGATCGCACCCACTGGCGGCCCGAGCCCATCCCCCTGGCGGTGGTGCATGAAGATTCCGCGCTGATTGTCATTAACAAACCCGCGGGGCTCGTGGTTCACCCCGGTGCCGGAAACTGGGATGGCACCCTCTGCAATGCGTTGCTCCATCACTATCCAGAGCTTAGCCAGGTGCCCCGGGCCGGTCTTGTGCATCGTCTCGATAAGGATACGTCTGGCCTCCTTGTGGTTGCCCGGTCAGAAAGGGCGCAGGGTGCGCTGGCGGCTCAGCTCGCTGATCGGAGCATGGGGCGTCACTACCTTGCCCTCGTAGAGGGGGAGCCCACGGGACCCTTCGAAGCCGACGGCGCCATCGGTCGGGATCCCCACAATCGCTTGCGCATGGCCCTGCGCGAAGATGGCCGGCCCGCCCGAACCTTCTTTTCTCTGGAGGAGCGATTTCGCGCCCATGCCCTGCTGGGATGCCGCTTGGAAACGGGGCGAACCCACCAGATTCGCGTTCACAGCAGTGCTGCGGGCTTCCCCATTGTCGGGGACCGAATTTATGGGGCCCGGGGGCGATTGCCGTCCGCGCCGACCCCCGCGCTTATGGCGGCCCTTCGCGGCGCCACCCGGCAGGCCCTTCATGCCGCCGAGCTGTACTTCATTCATCCAACGCTCGAGGAGCGGGTGACCTTCGAGGCGCCCTTGTCGGAAGACTTCGAGGGGTGGCTCTCGGCGCTGAGGGAAGACCGGGATTCGTGAGTACCCTTCGGCCCCTTGCTGCCGTGCCCTGGCCGTCGGGGGTGCGTGCCGCCTACAGCCTTGGTCCCCCGGAGGATTTTTTCCTAGCGTCTTCGGGACGCCCCCAAGCTCCTGAGGCCTGGACGGCGCTCGCAGATTGCCTCGGGGTTCGGGATGTGGCTTACCTTCGGCAGGTCCATGGGGCGCAGGTGCTTAGGGAGCATGCACTGGGGGCGGCTTGCGGTACCGACGCCGTTCTCGAGGGTGATGGGCTGGTTTCGAGTGCCGGCGGACGCGCTGTCGCCGTGCTCACCGCTGATTGCCTACCTGTGTTGTTGAGCAATGAAACGGGCACGGCGGTCGCCGCCGTGCATGGGGGGTGGCGCAGCCTTGCCGGGGGGATTTTGGAGCGGGCAGTGGACGCGCTTCAGGAAGCGGCGCCGGGGTCCCCGGAGGGGATGGTGGCGTGGCTTGGGCCCTGCATTGGTCCGGGGAGCTTCGAGGTGGGACAGGAGGTCGTCGATGCGCTCGCTCCAATCCCCGAGGCCTGTGTTCGTCTCGGCGCACGGGGAAAGGCCTGGGTGGATCTCCAGGGGCTTGCGCGCTTTCGCCTCAAGGCGCAGGGGGTCGTCCGGTGCTATTCCTCGGCCGTAGACGTCTTTTCCGATCCCACAGCCTACTCCCATCGGCGCCAGGGGGCCCGGGCAGGACGCCAAATCGCTGCCATTTTGCCGGCGCCGGAAGGGGGTAAGGCCAGTTGACGCCAGGGGCGGCAGCATCAAGAATACGCGCCCCTGAAATTTAGGCTAGGCGGAGACCTTGCGTCTCGTTGCCGGTCCGACGTTGGGATCGCCCCTTCAGGGCTCTCGAGCCAATTGAGGAATGGTCGTGGAATTGCTGTCCGGCGGTGAAGCTCTTATCCGCGCGCTCCAGGACGAAGGTGTGGAATACATCTTCGGCTACCCTGGTGGCGCTGCCCTGCATATTTATGACGCGATTTTTCAGCAGCAGGCGGTAGAGCACGTACTGGTACGGCACGAGCAGGCGGCGACCCACATGGCCGATGCTTATGCGAGGGTTACGGGTAAGCCGGGGGTGGCCCTCGTGACCTCCGGGCCTGGCGCCACCAACGCCGTGACGGGTCTGGCCACGGCCTTCATGGATTCGATCCCCATGGTGGTCATCTCTGGCCAGGTACAGAGCGACCTCATCGGCACCGACTCCTTTCAAGAAACGGACATGGTGGGGATCTCCCGGCCCGTCGTGAAGCACAGCTTCATGGTCAAAAGCGCCGAGGAAATGGCCGAGGTGGTGAAGAAGGCGTTTTACATCGCTTCGAGCGGTCGTCCTGGCCCAGTGGTGATTGATGTCCCGAAGGATACGACGGACCCGAGCTATCGCGTGCCCTATGCCTACCCGGAGAGCGTTTCCCTGCGTTCCTACAACCCTGCAACCCGGGGCCATCCGCGACAAATCCGTAAGGCTGTGGATCTGCTGCTGGCGGCGAAGCGGCCCATCATCTACTCCGGTGGAGGCGTGATCCAGGGCAACGCCAGCGAGCCGCTCATTGCGCTGGCAAAGCGCCTGCACTTACCCGTGACCCACACGCTCATGGGGCTCGGCGCCTATCCGTCTACCGATCCCCAGTTCCTGGGCATGCTTGGCATGCACGGAGGCTACCCGGCGAACATGGCCATGCACCACAGCGACTTGATCCTTGCGGTGGGGGCTCGCTTCGACGACCGAGTGACCAACGATCCGAGCAAATTCTGCCCCGATGCGAAGGTGATCCATATCGATGTCGATCCCGCGAGCATCTCGAAGATCATTCCCGCGGAGGTGCCCATCGTCGGGCCGGCGCTGCCCGTGCTAACGGAGCTTCTGGCGACTCTCGAGGAACGCCTCAAGGAGGCCCCGGAGCTGGTGGATGAAGCGGCGCGGTCGGCCTGGTGGTCGCAGATCGAAGGATGGCGTAGCCATCATGACTTTGACCACGATCAGCGTCATCGGAATGAGGCGGAGGCGATCATCAAGCCCCAGACCGTGGTGCAGGCGCTCTACCGGGCTACCGGCGGGGAGGCCTACATCACGTCTGACGTGGGCCAGCACCAGATGTTTGCCGCACAGTACTATCGGTTTGATGCGCCCCGGCGCTGGGTGAACTCCGGGGGCCTCGGCACCATGGGCTACGGGTTGCCCGCGGCCATGGGCGTGAAGCTTGCCTTCCCCGATGCGGTGGTGGCCTGCGTCACCGGCGAAGGCAGCATCCAGATGAATATTCAGGAGCTTTCCACCTGTCGCCAGTACGGCTTGCCGGTGAAGATCATCAACCTGAACAACCAAGCCCTCGGCATGGTGCGCCAGTGGCAAGATATGCAGTACGCCGGGCGTCATAGCGGTAGTGTCTACCAAGATTCGCTGCCGGACTTCGTCGCCCTGGCGGAGTCCTACGGTCACGTTGGGATGCGGGTCACGGATCCCGCCAAGCTCGATGAAGCGATGGAAGAAGTGTTCTCTCCGGCGCTCAAGGATCGGCTCGTTTTCCTCGATGTGGCCGTGGATCAGAACGAACACGTTTATCCCATGTGGGTGCGCGGGGGGGGGCTCCGGGACATGATGCTGTCCAAGACGGAGCGAAGCTGATGCGCCGAATTATTTCCGTCTTGCTCGAAAATGAAGCCGGGGCGCTGTCCCGGGTGGTCGGGCTTTTCGCCCAGCGTAACTACAACATTGAGAGCCTCACCGTAGCCCCCACGGAGGATGCGACGCTGTCCCGGCTCACGCTGACGACGCTCGGCGATGATAAAAAAATTGAACAGATCACCAAGCAGCTGAACAAGCTGATTGAGGTGGTGAAGGTAGTAGATCTTACGGAAGGTGAGCACGTGGAGCGGGAGCTCATGCTCGTTAAGCTGCGCGCCGTGGGTGCGCAGCGCGCGGAGATTAAGCGGACGGCCGATATTTTCCGAGGGCAAATCGTTGATGCGACGGAGAGTGCTTACACGGTGCAGCTGGTGGGCGTGAGCAGCAAGCTCGATGCCTTCCTCCGCGCCGTGGGGGAGCTCTCCATTCTCGAGGTGGTGCGCTCCGGCGTCTCCGGCCTTGCTCGGGGTGAAAAGGTGGTCAGCGTTTAGAGCGCTGGGAGTCATAGCGCGGGAAGCCGCGCCATTAAAAGGAAGCTATGCCATGCACGTGTATTACGAGAAGGACGCTGACCTATCGATCATTCAGGGTCGTAAAGTGGCGATCATTGGTTACGGGTCTCAGGGCCACGCACACGCCAATAACCTGAAGGATTCCGGCGTCTCCGTCGTCGTGGGGCTGCGCAAGGGCTCGGGCTCCTGGGCCAAGGCTGAGAAGGCTGGCCTGGCCGTCGCTGAGGTGGCCGAGGCGGTCACCGGTGCCGACGTGGTGATGGTGCTGACCCCGGACGAGCTCCAGCCCGCGATCTACCGGGATGCAATCGAGCCGAACCTTAAGGCAGGGGCGGCCCTAGCCTTTGGTCATGGCTTCAACATCCACTTCTCCCTCATCGAGCCCAAGGCCGACGTCGACGTCATCATGATCGCGCCTAAGGGCCCGGGACACACGGTGCGCGGCACCTATACCCAGGGCGGCGGGGTGCCTTGTCTCATCGCTGTGGCTCAGGATGCCACGGGCATGGCCAAGAGCGTGGCCCTTTCCTACGCGGCAGGCATTGGTGGCGCGCGCGCCGGGGTCATCGAAACCAATTTCCAGGAAGAGACGGAAACGGACCTCTTCGGCGAGCAGGCCGTGCTCTGCGGCGGCGTGACGTCGCTGGTGCAGGCGGGCTTTGAGACGCTGGTGGAAGCCGGCTACGCGCCGGAGATGGCCTACTTTGAGTGCCTCCACGAGCTTAAGCTCATCGTTGATCTGCTCTATGAGGGTGGCATCGCGAACATGTGGTACTCCGTGTCCAACACGGCGGAGTATGGCGGCCTGACTCGTGGGCCTCGCGTGGTGCCTGAGAGCGCCAAGGCTGAGATGAAGAAGATCCTCGAAGAGATCCAAGCCGGTCGCTTCGCACGGGAGTTCGTTACGGAGACGCAAGCCGGGTCCCCGTCCATCAAAGCCATGCGTAAGATCAGCCAGCGGCACCAGATCGAGGAAGTGGGTGACAAGCTGCGGGGCATGATGCCCTGGATCCAGCAAAATCGCCTCGTCGACCGCGAGGTCAACTAAAGCGAAGCCTTCGGGCTTGGGAGTAGGCGCGTGGGCGAAAAGGAATCGGCCAAGATTCATGCCCTGAACGGCCAGCCGGATCCTGCGGGGTCCGGCCCGGATAACGAGGGTGCTCCGGCGCGCAGCCGGGGCATCTACCTGCTTCCCAATCTGATCACCTCGGGCGCGCTATTCTCCGGCTTTTACGCCATCGTCGCATCCATGAACGGCAATTTCGAAGCCGCGGCCATGGCGCTGTTTGCCGCGATGGTGCTGGATGCGGCCGATGGGCGAGTGGCGCGTCTGACGAGAACGGAAAGCGCCTTCGGTGCCCAGTACGATAGCCTGTCCGATATGGTGGCCTTTGGGGTCGCGCCCGCTCTGTTAGTGTTTGCCTGGAGCCTCCAATCCCTTGGCCAGGTTGGATGGGTCGCGACGTTCATCTTTATGGCCTGCGCAGCGCTACGCCTCGCCCGCTTCAATATGCAGGACGACCACGCGGTTTTTGTCGGGTTGGCCAGTCCCGCTGCGGCGGCGCTTTTGGCGGGGCTGGTGTGGACCTTTACGGAGAATGCGCCGCGAAGCCTGGGCCCGGACGGCCTCGGGGCGGTCGCCTTGGCGATCTACACGGCGGTCGTGGGGCTGCTCATGGTTTCTCCTCTGCGCTATTGGAGTCCGAAGACTATCCGCCTTGCGGGTCGCGTGCCTTTCTTTACCCTGGTGGCGATCGTCTTGGCCTACGCTGGCATTATGCTCGATCCGCCGCGCATGCTGCTCGGCGGGGTTCTGATCTATGCGGCGTCGGGGCCGGTAATGTTCTTTCTGCAGCGCGCGCGCCGGGCGCGCGCCGCGGCAGAAAAAAAGAGAAGAGAAACTCGTTAAATAATTCGTTTCGGCGCTTGCGGGCCGGAAAGCCGGGTGTATAATGCGCAGCCCTGGTCGGTGGCGCTGCTTTGAAGCGGAGCCAAGAACCCCTGAAGTTTGAGGGGTTTTTTTATCGCCGAGCTCTTTAAAAATTTGGTCAAGCCATTCGTGTGGGTGCCCGAGTCATTGATCCG
>JADHNT010000048.1 GCA_016779385.1 Pseudomonadales bacterium | reverse complement strand
GGGAAACGGTCACCCGCCCCCTCGCCAGCTTCAGCGGTGTGCTCATGCGCAAGGATCCGCCCTTCGACATGGAGTATATCTACACCACCTACCTGTTAGAACGCGCGGAGGCCGCAGGAGTCCCGGTGTTCAATCGTCCGGCGAGCCTCCGGGACTGCAACGAGAAGTTCTTCGCCACGGCCTTCCCCGAGTTCACCCCGCCGCTCATCGTGAGTAAGCGGGCGGAGCAGCTTCGGGCCTTTGCGGAAGCCCAGGGGGACGTGGTGATGAAGCCCCTAGACGGCATGGGGGGCGCCTCCATCTTCCGCCTTAAGCCCGGAGATTCGAACCTGTCCGTGGTGATCGAGACCCTCACCGCCGGGGGCACGCAACAAATCATGGCCCAGCGCTATCTGCCGGAAATCAAGGACGGGGATAAGCGCATCCTCATGATCGAAGGCAAGCCCGTGCCCTACGCCCTGGCGCGCATACCCGCTGCGGGGGAAAGCCGGGGCAACCTCGCCGCTGGCGGCCGGGGCGAAGCCCGGCCCCTGACCGATCGGGATCGCGAAATTGCCGAGGCCGTGGGCCCTGAACTGGTCCGTCGAGGCCTGAGCTTCGTGGGTATGGACGTGATCGGCACCCACCTTACGGAGGTGAACGTCACCTGCCCCACCTGCATTCGCGAACTCGATGCCCAGTGCGGCCTCGACATCGCTGGGGATTTTCTCGACGCCATCACCGAGCGGCTGAAGCCCCTCGCGTAGGGCAGGGCCATGGCGATCCGCGCCTCCCCCCGAGATCGCCTCGCCGCTGCCTTCGGAGCGGCGCTCCTGTGCCACGGGGCGCTGCTTTTGCTGGAACGCCCCCCATCCGCAGCGCCGGAGCCAGCGGCCCCAGCCGCCCTCACCATCGGGCTGACGACGCCCCCCAGACCCGACCTTGCAGAGCCGCCAGAACCGGAATCCCCAGGGGAAGCAGGCTCTTCAGCGCAAGCGGCGCCCCAAGCCGCCAAAGCTGCCCCGACGGCAACGCCACAGGCAGACGAGAGCTTGTCGCTGGCCAAGCGTTCCGCTGCGCCCCGAACCCCGTCAGGGGACGCACCGGAGCTCGCCCTTGGCGATCTCTTGGCCGCGGCCCGAAGCTACAGCGAGGCGCCGGAGGTGAGGCGCCTGGGGCCCGCCACCGTGCTCTCTCCCGCTGAGAACGCCTACCTTCGCGGCTGGCGCACCCGCATCGAGCGCCTGGGCACGGTGAACTTTCCCCCGGAAGCCCGCCGCGCCGCAGAGCGGGCCGGGGGCCAGGCTACCCTGCGCCTTCGCGCCGAACTCTTTCGCGATGGCCGTCTTGGGGATCTTGCCGTGGTGATTGGCAGCGGCGATGCGGCGGTGGACCAGGCGGCGCTGACGCTAGTGCGAAGCGCCCACCCCTATCTACCCTTTCCCAAGGCCCTTAGCCGTCACGAGCGCCTGGAAATCGTACGAGATTTTACCTTTCGCCTCCCCTAGGGGCACGTCGTGTAGCCGGAGCCCGGGCGACCGCCCTATCATGGCCCCATGGATCTCAAGCACCAGTTTCTCATCGCCATGCCCGGGCTCGACGGGAGCACCTTCGGAGGCACGCTCAGCTATCTTTGCGAGCATAACGACGAGGGCGCCTTCGCCCTGGTTGTGAATCAGCCTCTGGAAGGCGTCACCCTCGGCGCTATCTTCGATCAGCTGTCCATCTCCGGAACAGCTCACCGGGATGTGCCCGTGCTGGACGGCGGCCCGGTACAGCGGGACCGAGGCTTTGTGCTCCACAGCGATGATTGCTGCCTGCCTGCCACGGTGAAGCTACAGCCCGGGCTCGCCTTAAGCACCGTCCGGGAAATGCTCACGGCGATCGCCGACGGGTCCGGACCCGCTCAATTCCTTGTGTGCCTGGGTTACGCCGGCTGGGGGGAGGGGCAGCTCGAACAGGAAATGGCGGAAAACGCCTGGCTATCCTGCCCCGGGGACTTCGAGATCCTCTTCGAGGTGCCCCTAGGGGAACGGCGGCAGCGGGCCGCGGACAGCCTGGGCATCGACCTCGCCCTCTTCCCCGGCGCCCCCGGCCATGGCTGAGGCTAGGGCTGAGCCAGGGCTTCTCCTCGCCTTCGACTTTGGCCTGCGCCACATCGGCTGGGCCACGGGCCAGCATCTCACCGCCAGCGCCACCGCCGGTAGCGCTCTCTCTGCCCAGGAGGGCACCCCGAACTGGCAGTCGATTCAGGCACTGCTGGAGGAATGGCAACCCGTGCGCATCATCGTGGGGCTGCCCCTGAACATGGACGAAACGGAAAACGACATGTGCGCCCGGGCCCGGCGCTTTGCCCGGCGCCTTGAAGGGCGCTTTGACATTCCCGTGACGCTCCAGGACGAGCGCCTCTCCAGCCGGGAAGCGGGGGAACGCTTCCCGGGTCGGGACCGGAACGATCGCCACGGAGAAGCAGCCCGCATTATTCTCGAGGACTACCTGCGCCAGGCGGCGTCCTAAAAGTTCTCCGGAAAGCGCGCCCGGCTCCGCGCCTCAGCCGCGGCCACCTCCCCCGAGGCCACTAAGGCCTCAAGGGCCTGATCAAGAGTCTTCATCCCGTGCTCGGCACCCGTTTGGATCGCCGAATACATCTGCGCCACCTTGTCTTCCCGGATGAGATTCCGCAGCGCTGGGGTGCACACCATGATTTCGTGGGCCGCTACCCGCCCTCCACCCACTTTTTTGAGCAGGGTCTGGGACACCACGGCCTGAAGGGACTCGGACAGCATGGCCCGCACCATGGCCTTTTCCGATCCAGGAAAGACGTCGATCAGGCGGTCAATGGTTTTGGCTGCTGATTGGGTGTGAATGGTGGCAAAAACCACATGCCCCGTCTCCGCGGCCTCGAGGGCCAGGCGAATGGTCTCGAGATCCCGAAGCTCCCCCACCAAGATCACGTCCGGATCCTCACGCAGGGCGGCGCGAAGGGCGCGGGAAAAGCTCACCGTGTCCCGATGCACTTCCCGCTGGTTGATCAGGCACCGCTTGGGGGTGTGGACGAATTCGATGGGATCTTCGACGGTGAGGATGTGCTGCTGCTGGGTGTTGTTGAGGTGATCCACCATGGCCGCAAGGGTGGTGGATTTCCCAGACCCCGTGGGCCCCGTGACCAGCACCAGGCCCCGGCGCAGAGAAGCGAGCCGCTCAAAGATGGGCCCCAGGCCTAGGTCCCTAAGGCTAAGCACGGTGGCCGGAATGGTCCGGAATACGGCCCCCGGGCCTCGGTTCTGGCGGAAGGCATTCACCCTAAAGCGGGCAACCCCAGGGACGGCCAGGGAGAAATCGCTTTCCCCTTCCGCCGCAAAGGCCAGGCGCTGCGCCTCCGTCATGGCGGCTTCGATGAGCGCCAGGGTGGCCGCCTCATCGAGCGGCGTCGCCGCCAGCTTACAGAGGCTGCCATCGACCCGGACCATGGGTGGCAAGCCCGCGGACAGGTGTAAATCCGATGCCCCCTGCGCCTGGGCAAAGGCCAGTAGCTCCGTGATGATCACCTTGATCCCTCCCGTCAAGCCTGACGGACCCTCGCAGACCCGTTAAACTTTCACTTTCTCCCACTGTAACGGGTCTCGGGCCATGGCTGGGCTAGAAGCACGGGTGCAAGCGGTGCAGGAGCGCATTCGCACCGCGGCCCTGGCCGCGGGCCGGGCGCCGGAAGCCCTCACCCTCATCGCCGTAAGCAAGACCCAGGGCGCCGACGCCGTAGCCGCCGTAGCCGCGCTTGGCCAGCGGGACTTTGGGGAGAACTACCTCCAGGAGGCGCTGGATAAGCAGGCGGCCCTCGCCGCCGAACCCCTCTGCTGGCACTTCATTGGCGCCATGCAAAGCAACAAAACCCGGGCCGTGGCGGAGCACTTCAGCTGGGTGCATACGGTGGACCGAGCAAAGCTCGCGGAGCGCCTTTCCACTCAGCGCCCCCGGGCCCTAGGGCCCCTTAAGGTGTGCCTTCAGGTCAAACTTGACTCGGAGGAGACCAAAGCCGGAGTGGCCCCGGAGGATCTCGCGGCGCTGGCAGAGGTCGTCCGGAGCTGCCCCGGGCTCGAACTCGTCGGGCTCATGACCCTTCCTGCGCCCCGCACGGGCTTTGATGCGCAGCGCGAAAGCCTGGCCCGGCTGACGGCCCTAGCCTCGACCCTTCCGTCTAAGGCCACCGTGCTGTCCATGGGCATGAGCGACGATCTCGAGGCCGCCGTCGCCGCCGGCGCCACCCACCTTCGCTTGGGCACGGCCCTCTTCGGCCCCCGGGCCCCCAAACGGGAAAGCACAGCATGACCGAAAGCACCACTCCAGCGGCCTCCCAAGCGCTGCCGAAGACCATCGCGTTCATCGGGGGCGGCAATATGGCCCAGGCCCTGCTCGGGGGACTGCTGGCCAGCGGCGCCGATTCCACGGCCCTGCGGGTTTCCGATCCGAGCCCCGCTTGCCGGGAGGCCCTCGCTGCCCTCGGGTCCTTCGCCATCTTCGAGGACAACGCCGCCGCCATAGACGGCGCCGAGGCCGTGGTGCTGGCGGTCAAGCCCCAGATGCTCGGGGCCATCCTCACGGCCCTTGCGCCAGTCCTGACCGCCCAACCCGTCACGCCCTTTGTGCTGTCCATCGCCGCCGGCATCGACTGCGCGAGCCTGCTTCACTGGAGCGGCGGAGTCCCCGTCGTGCGCGCCATGCCCAATACCCCAGCGCTCCTTCGCAGCGGCGCCACGGCGCTGTTCGCCACCCCGGGGGTGAGCCCCGCGCAGCGCGCGCAGGCCGAAGCCCTCATGGCCATGGCCGGGACTACCTATTGGCTCGAAGAGGAAGGGGATCTCGCTGCGGTCACTGCCGCCTCCGGCAGCGGCCCGGCTTATTTTTTCCGTCTCATGGAATGCATGATTGACGCCGCCGTCGCCCAGGGGCTTACCCCGGCGTTGGCGCGCGCGCTGGTGACGGAAACCGCCCTCGGCGCGGCCCGCATGGCCACGGCGCCGGGCGCCGACCCGGCGGCCCTCCGCGCCGCCGTTACCTCCCCCGGCGGCACTACCGCTGCGGCCCTGGAGGCCTTTGAAGCCACGGGCTTTGCCCCCATGGTGAAAAAGGCAATGGCGGCGGCAGCCCATCGCGCTGACACCCTTGCCGAGGAACTCGGTGTCCCAAGCGCCGCGCGCGCACATCACCAGGGAGATGAAGCATGAACGAAGCACTCTCCGGCGGCGGGCTCTTTCTGCTGCGAACCGTCCTCAGTCTCGCCAGCTTTCTGTTTCTGCTGCGCTTCCTGTTCCAGGCGGTGCGGGCGGACTTTTACAACCCCCTCACTCAGGGCGTGGTGCGCTTCACGGACCCCCTGCTTAAGCCCCTGCGCCGCCTCATTCCCTACCTTGGCGGCCTCGATATCGCGGCCCTGGGGCTGACCCTCTTGGCGGAACTGCTGCTGTGCATGCTGACCTTTGGCCTGCCCCTGGGGTCGGCGCTCCTGGTGGCTGCCTTCCGCTTGCCCATGCGCCTGCTGGAGCTATATTTTTGGGCGCTCCTCATTGTGGTGATCTTAAGCTGGGTAGCCCCCATGAGCCGGCACCCCGGCGCCGAGCTGCTGGAGCAGCTCACGGCCCCGGTGCTCACGCCGATCCGCCGGCTGCTGCCCCCCGCCGGCGGCCTCGATTTCTCCGTCCTTGTCTTGTTTTTGCTCCTGACCCTGCTGCGGGATTACCTCGTGCCCGGCCTCGCCCTCGAGGTCGGTATCCCCCGCATGCTCCTGCCCTAGGGGCAGTCCCTTGCGAGGGCCCCAAGGCCCTCGCTAGACTTCGCGCCCATTCCGGGAGAGGAAGCTGATGGCCGAAGCAGCGCCCAGCGATCAACACTCCGTCGGCCTTGTGACGGCGGAGAGCGAGGATTTTCCTGGCCCTTTCCCACTGGCTAGCGGTGAAAGCCTGCCTGCCTATAGGTTGGTCTACGAGTGCTACGGCACCCTAAACGCAGATCGCAGCAACGCCCTTCTGATTTGCCATGCACTCTCGGGCCATCACCACGCCGCCGGCTACTACGATCTGGAAGATCCGAAGCCTGGCTGGTGGGACACGGCCATTGGCCCGGGCAAGGCCATCGATACCAACCGCTTCTTTGTCGTCGCCCTGAATAATCTTGGGGGCTGTCATGGCAGCACTGGACCCACAAGCCTGAACCCGGCCACGGGCCGCCCCTACGGCCCGGACTTTCCTACGGTAACCGTTCCGGACTGGGTGAACGCCCAGGCCGCTCTGGCCAATCGCCTGGGTATCGAGCGCTGGGCAGCGGTGGTCGGGGGCAGCCTGGGGGGCATGCAGGCCCTTCAATGGGCCCTGTCCTATCCAGATCGCGTCGGCGCCACCGTGGCCATTGCCAGCACCCCGCGCCTTTCGGCGCAAAACATCGCCTTCAACGAAATCGCCCGGCAGGCCATTACCGCAGATCCGGACTTTCGCGAGGGCCGCTATCTTGAAGCGGGCGTGGTACCCACGGCGGGGCTGCGGCTGGCGCGTATGCTCGGCCACGTCACCTACCAATCTGATGACGGGCTACGGGAGAAGTTTGGGCGCGCCGTGCGCACCGGAGATCTCGATATCCTTCAGGACGTGCAATTCCAGGTGGAAAGCTATCTTCAATATCAGGGGAAATCCTTTTCCCGTCGCTTCGACGCCAATACCTATCTACTGATGACCCGGGCCCTGGACTACTTCGATCCCGCTCGAGCCTATGGGGACGATTTGGTGGCCACCTTCGCCGCCATGAAAGCCAAGCTGCTGCTTATTTCCTTTACCACGGACTGGCGCTTCCCGTCGGCCCGGTCCCGGGAAATGGCCCTGGCGGCGTTGCGCGCAGGCCGGGAGGTGAGCTACGTCGACGTCGACGCGGCCCAGGGCCACGATGCCTTCCTGCTCCCCGTGCCTCGCTACCTTGAGGTGCTCGGGACCTATCTTCAGGGCCTGGAGCCGAGCCCATGACCCTTCGCCCGGACCTGAAGCTGATCGCGGCCATGGTGCCTGAAGGCGCGCGAGTACTCGACCTCGGCTGCGGCGATGGCGCCCTCCTGGCATGGCTAGCGGAGCACCGCGGGGTGCGGGGCTATGGCATCGAAATCGATGAAGGGCAGATCACCCGGTGCATCGCCCGGGGTGTAAGCGTTTTGGAACGGGATATCGACGAGGGGCTTTCCGATTTTCCCACGGATGGCTTCGACGTGGTGGTGATGGCGGAAACCCTCCAGGCCGTGCGCAAGCCCGGCACCGTGCTCGAGCACATGCTTCGCATTGCCCCGCGAAGCATCGTGACCTTTCCGAACTTTGGGCACTGGCGCTGCCGCCTAGAACTGGCCAGCGCCGGGCGCATGCCCATCGCCCGGCACCTCCCCCACGCCTGGCACGACACCCCCAATATCCACCTCTGCACCTTCGCCGATTTCGAAGCGCTCTGCGCCGAGCGCTCCCTTACTATTTACGATAGAAAGGTAGTGAACGCTCACTACGAAAGCGCCTGGGCCATGAACCATTGGCCAAACCTGTTCGGTACCATCGCGGTCTACGGGCTTAGCCGCCCTGGCGCCTAGGCTATCCTTCACCCTGGGAGACTTCGTTCATGGCAACGCTGCTTCGCTTACTGATTTTGCTGACCCTCGCCGCAAGTGCCCAGGCCGAGCAGGTCAAACGCTTTGGCGATCTGTCCGTGCACTACATCGCTTTAAACAGCACCAGCGTCCCGGCCAACGTGGCCGCGGACTATGATTTGGATCGGGGGAAAAACGTCGCCCTCATCAACATCGCGGGCCGCCGGGAAGCCGGCGCCCCGGGGGATACGACTCCCGTGCCTCTCGCGGTGGAGGGCACGGTGCGCAATCTCCTCGGGCAAACGATCACGCTCACCTTCGAAGAGGTGCGCGAGCCCGGAGCCATCTACTACCTCGCGACCACGCGCTTCACGGACCGGGAAGCGCTGCGCTTTGAGCTCACCGTGGAAGATCTAGAGCGGGGCCAGCGCCACGCCTTAAGCTTCCAGAAAACCCTCTGGGCCCAATGAAAACGCCCCTTCTCCTTGCCACCCATAACAACGGCAAGGTCCGGGAATTCGCTCGCCTGCTACCGGACTTTGCCCTCACCGGGGCCCGCGCGCTCCAGCTAGAAGCACCGGAGGAGACAGGACAGACCTTCATCGAGAATGCGCTGATCAAGGCCCGGGCCGGAGCTCAGGCCTCGGGCCTCCCGACCCTGGCTGATGATTCCGGGCTCATCGTTCCTAGCCTCGGGGGCGCCCCGGGGGTCTACTCCTCCCGCTACGCCGGGCCCGAGGCCACGGACCGGGACAATTGGCAGGCCCTTTTGAAGGCCCTCGAGGGCACCGAGGATCGTCGAGCCGCGTTTTACTGCGTGCTCGTGCTCATAAGCCACCCGGCGGATCCCTGTCCACGCATCGCCGAAGGGCTTTGGCCCGGGAAAATCGCCCTGGCGCCGGAGGGCGAGGGGGGCTTCGGCTACGATCCCGTGTTTTGGGTACCGAGCCATGGCTGCACTGCCGCCTGCCTGGCCCCGGAGGAGAAAGCAGCCCAATCCCACCGAGGGCGGGCCGTTGCCGCGCTCAAGGCTCAGCTCGCCGAGAGACCCCTCACGACGTGAAGCCGCCCGCCCTGCCGACGGCCGTTTATATCCACGTCCCCTGGTGCGTGCGCAAATGCCCCTATTGCGACTTTAACTCCCACGAGCGGGGGGATAGCCTTCCGGAAGCCGCGTACCTCCGCCGTATCCTTGCCGACCTCACCTGGGATCTTGAGCACTTCGGACCGCCGACGGCCCCAATTACCAGCCTCTTCTTCGGCGGCGGCACGCCCAGCCTGCTGCAGCCGGAAACGATCGGGGCGGTCATCGAAGGCGTCGCTGCCCGCCTCCCCCTCGCCCCGGACTGCGAGATCACCCTGGAAGCCAATCCGGGCACGGCGGAGGCCGGGCGCTTTCAGGGCTACCGCGCCGCAGGGGTCAATCGCCTCTCGCTGGGCATACAGAGCTTTTCCTCCCGCGCGCTTACGGCCCTGGGGCGAATCCACGATGGGGAGGACGGGCTGCGTGCCATAGCCCTGGCTAAGGCCGCGGGCTTTCCACGCATCAACCTGGATCTTATGCACGGCCTGCCGGGGCAAACGGTGGCCGAGGGGCAGCGGGATATCGAGCTTGCCCTCGATGCGGAGGTGTCCCACCTGTCCTATTACCAGCTCACCATCGAGCCGAATACGGCCTTTTACCGCCGGCCGCCGGCACTCCCGGAGGAATCGATCCTCGAGCGCCTCGAGGACCGGGGGCGGCGCCTGCTCGAAGCCGCGGGCTTTGAGCCCTATGAGATCTCCGCCTGGGCCCGGGGCGGGCATTACTGCCAGCACAACCTGACCTACTGGCGCTTCGGGGATTACTACGGCCTGGGGCCCGGGGCCCACGGCAAGCTCAGCCGCCAAGACGGCGCAGGCAGGCTCCGGGTGACGCGCACCCAGCGAAGCCGGGTGCCCGAGCACTGGCTTCGGGGGGATGGTGCGCCCAGCGCCCAAACCCCGGTAGCAGGGGATGCCCTTCGGGAAGAGTGTTTGCTGAACGTACTGCGGCTTCGGGAGGGGATCCCCTTCGAGGACTTCGAGAACCGCACCGGTCTGCCCCGGGCCTGCTTAGATCCGGAGCACGAAGCGCAGGTGGCGGCGGGGTTGCTTCGGGAAGACCGGCTGGCGCCTACGGACCAGGGCCTGCGCTTTTTAAACCCCCTGCTGGCGGCCCTCGCTCGCTAGGGCGCAGTCGCTTGCGCTAGGGCAGGCGCTCGAGAAACAGGTCCGCCACAGCATGACCCTTCTTAAGGCCACGCCGTTCAAAACGCGTTTCCGGCCGGGGGGGGGGAGCGGGCAGGGCTTTCCAAGCCGGCACCTCGGCCAGGGCCTCCCCCATGGCTTCGGCGTAGGGCGCCCAATCCGTGGCCAGCCAGAGGTGCCCTCCGGGGCAAACCAAGGCGGCCAGCCGCTCAAGGAAGGGGGGCCGGATGAGGCGACGCTTGTGATGGCGCTTCTTCGGCCAGGGGTCAGGGAAGAAAATCTGCACCCGATTGAGCGAGCCGGGCTGGAAAAGGCGCTCGAGCGCTGGCACCACATCGCCCTCGAGCACACGCACGTTGGTGAGGCCCTGTTCCTCTAGGGCCGCCATGAGCGCGCCCACCCCCGGGGTGTGCACCTCGACCCCCAGGAAGCGACGCTCCGGCTCTGCGGCGGCCATGGCGGCAAGGGACCCCCCCATGCCGAAGCCAATCTCCAAGGTCATGGGGCCCCGCTCCGTGAAGCACCCATCCCAGTAGTCGGCCGGGAGCGGGGCTTCGGGCCAGGGAATGGCGAAGTGCTCCGCGAGCCGGGCCCGGGCCCGCGCCTGGCCCGGGGTTTCCCGCCCGGTGCGCAGCACAAAACTGCGAATGGGCCGCCAGTGTTCGTTCACGCGCGCAGCCCCTGCACCATCACCAGGCCCCAGGCCACCATGAAGGCCAGCCCCCCCAGGGGCGTGATCGGTCCAAGCCAGCGAGGTCCGCCAAGGGCCAGCGCATAGAGGCTACCGGAAAAGAGGATGACTCCAGCCACCGCGAACCAACCGGGAAGGCGAAGCCCCGGGGGTGCGCCGAGGCGCAGGGCCAGCGCCAGGGCCAGGCAGAAGAGAGCGTGGATCAGGTGGTACTGCACGGCCGTTTCCCAAACCGAGAGGCTGGCGCCGAGGCGCGCCTTCAGCCCGTGGGCCCCGAAGGCGCCAAGGGCGACCCCGGAGGCGCCGAGGAGACCCGCGCTAACGAGAAGCAGATCGCGCACCTTAGGCGGCGATCACGCCCTTGAGCTTTTTCAACGCTCCAAGCTCAAGCTGTCGTATACGCTCGGCGGATACGCCGTAGCGGTCCGCGAGGGTATGGAGCGTGGCTTTATCTTCCACCAACCAGCGACTTTGGATGATGTCTCGGCTTCGCTCATCCAGCCCCGCCAGGGCGTGCTGTAGGGCCCCCACGGTGGCGTCTTCCCAATCCTCGGCCTCCACTTGCTCGGCGGGGTCTGCGCCCTCGGCAGCCAGGTAGGCGGCAGGGGCGGTCATGGGGGCGCTGTCGTCCTCGCTGTTATCGAAGTCGAAGTGGGCATCGAAGGCTGCCATGCGCCCTTCCATGCGAGTCACCTCTTCCGGGCTCACCCCCAGGGTTTCCGCGACGGAGGCGACCTCCTCCGCGTTCATCCAACCCAGGCGCTTTTTCTGGCTGCGAAGATTGAAGAACAGTTTGCGCTGCGCTTTCGTCGTCGCGACCTTCACGATCCGCCAGTTGCGGAGAATAAATTCGTGCATCTCCGCCTTGATCCAATGCACCGCAAAGGACACGAGGCGAACGCCGAAGTCCGGGTCGAAGCGCTTGACGGCCTTCATGAGGCCCACGTTCCCTTCCTGGATGAGGTCGGCCTGGGAGAGGCCATAGCCGGCATAGGACCGGGCCATATGCACCACAAAGCGCAAGTGGGACAGGACAAGGCGACGAGCGGCCTCGAGATCGCCTTCGTCGCGCAGGGCTCGGCCCAGGGCCGCTTCTTCCTCTGCGCTGAGGATTTCAAAGGAGCTCACGGTATGGATGTAGTGGTCTAAATCACGGCCCGGCGATAAGGCATCCATGGCCAAAAGGCGAGTGCTCATGATGGAACCTCCAAACTGAATGCCGAACATTTTAGCAGTCTTTACAGGAGAGTGCTAAAGCCCAGGACTCGGGGCCGTTAAGCGGTCGAAGCGCCCGAGCACCCACAGCCCAGCGCCCAGGGCGCCCAGGAAAGCGAAACACACCGCCTGAGCCAGCACGGAAAGGGCTGCGAGCGCCGCCGACCCGCCAGGGGCGAGGGGCAGGGCATAGGCCGTGGCCAGGGCCTGGAGGGCTGGGGTCAGGCTGCTTTCCAGCGCGAGGAGGGAAAGGGCCGCCAGTAGCCCCCCAGCCACCCCGTAGGCCAGCGCCTGATAGAGGAAGGGCGCGAGGAGAAAGCCGTCGCTGGCCCCGAGCAGACGCAGCGTGCGGAGCGCGGGCAGCCGTTCCAGAAGCGCCATGCGGGTGAGGGCACCCACCAGGAGCACCACCGCCGCCGTCAGCAAGCCCTGGAACAACACCAGCACCTCGGTGAAAAAGCCGAGCGTGCCCTGGAGCCGTTCCACCCAGGCCAAATCCACCTGCACTCCGAGGGCACCCGCTTCCCTACTTAGCTCTTCCGCCAGGGCCTTCAGGCGGGCTGCGCTCTGGGCTTCCGGGCGCGGAGTAACGATCACAACGGAGGGCAGGGGCGGCATCGCCTCCCCTGCGAGGCCGCGGCTTAGGGCCGTCTCCATGCCCAAGGCCGCCCGAAACTCGGCCCGGGAGGCCTCTGAGGACTGGGCTTGCAGGGCAGCGATTTCCCGATGCGCGCGCCAGCGGGCGAGCAGCGTGGCCGGCGGCTCGGGGCTGCCAAAGAACACATTGATCCGTGGGGTCGTAGGCCAGTGCGCAAGATTGCCTTCGGTGAGCGCAAGCACCCGCCCGAGGGCTGCCGGGAGCAGCAGGGCAAGGGCCAGGGTTAGGGCGATTAGAGCCGTTCCCAGGGTCTGGGCACGCAGCGTCTGCCGCGCTTCTCGCAGGGCATAGCGCTGATCCGCGCGCCAGCGCGCTAGGCCCTTAAGGCTGCCCCCTTCTCCCGGGGCCGGGGCGCTCACGACGCCGCCCCAAGGGGGGCCTGACCCACCAGCCGCCCGCCCTCAAGGTGCAGGGCCTGTCCGGAGAAGCGCTGGGCAAGATCCACATCGTGGGTGGCAATTACCACCGTCACCCCCACCTGCTGGAAACGCTGGAAAAGGGCCATGATCTCAGCGGACAGGGCGGGATCAAGGTTTCCCGTGGGCTCATCGGCCAGCACGAGAGCCGGACGATGGACCAGGGCGCGGGCAATGCCGACGCGCTGCCGCTCCCCGGTCGATAGGGCCCAGGGAAGGCGCCCTTCGGCGCCAGCGAGCCCGACCTGGCCCAGCGCCGCCCGCACGCGGGGGCCCTGGGTCGCCTCAGGGTAGCCCGCCAGCTGAAGGGGCAGGGCCAGGTTTTGATAGACCGTACGATCGGCCAGGAGCTGGGGGTCTTGGAACACCGCCCCCACCCGCCGCAGGTAGGCCGGCCGCTGGCGCCGGGGCAGGGTGCCGAGGTTAATGCCGGCCACCTCCACCTGCCCTGCGTCCGGGCGCTCCAGGGCTAGAAGCAGGCGAAGCAGCGTGCTTTTCCCAGCGCCCGAGGGGCCCATGAGGAAATTAAGGGAGCCCCTGGGAAGCTCAAGATCGACGCCCCGGAGCGCATCCCGGTCGCCATAGCGCTTGCCGACCTGGGACAGGCGAATCATGGGGCTTCAGCCCCCAGCAGGGCCGCTACGAAGCTGCGGGGTTCAAAGGGGCGCAGGTCGTTCGCTTGCTCCCCCACGCCAATAAACTGAATCGGCAGGCCGCTCTGCTTAGCTAGGGCAAAGGCGACGCCGCCCTTGGCGGTGCCGTCGAGTTTGGTCAACACGAGCCCCGTGAGCGGTGCCACCTCGGAGAAGGTTTTGGCCTGAGCCAAGGCGTTCTGCCCCGTCCCGGCATCGAGCACGAGAAGCACCGCATGAGGCGCTGCCTCATCAAAGCGCTTCAGAATCCGGACCACCTTGGCGAGCTCCTCCATGAGGTGACCCTTGTTATGAAGCCGCCCCGCCGTATCCGCCAGCACCACGTCCGCGCCCCGGGCTCGGGCTGCGGACACCGCATCGAAGAGCACGGAGGCACTATCCGCCCCTTCCCCCTGGGCAATGACGGGAACGTCGGCGCGGGCGCCCCACTGCTTCAGCTGCTCCACCGCGGCGGCGCGGAAGGTATCCCCAGCGGCCAGCAGGGGACGGCGCCCCGCGGCCTTGAAGCGCTGAGCCAGCTTGCCGATGGTGGTGGTTTTACCCACGCCATTCACGCCAACCACGAGAATGACGAAGGGCTCGGCTGGGGCAAAGGAAAAGGGGACGTGGCGCGCACCGAGGATTTCCGAGAGCACCTCCGCCAGCTCGCCCAGGAGTGCATCTTCATCGTTCAACGCCCGGCGCTTCACCCGCGCCGATAGGCGCTCAAGCACCGCCTCCGTGGCCTCAAGGCCCACGTCGGCCATGAGCAGCTGCGTTTCCAGCGCTTCCAGCAAGCTTTCATCAATTTCCTTCTTGCCCAGCAACAACGTGCCGAGGGAATCCCCGAGCGCGCCCCGGCTCCGAGCGAGACCGGAACGGAGACGGCCAAATAGCCCCGCGCCTTCCCCAAGGTCTCCCTCATCACCTGCCTTTGCGCTTTCCTCCGGCGCTTCAGGAGCCGCTTCGACTTCAGGCTGAGGGTCCAGCTCAGACGCCTCTGCCGCCCTCTTCTTACGTAAAAACCGGAACATGGGATACTCCGCGAAAGGCTTGCCGCCACGGCGCCGAGGAGACGGGGCGTTGAAAACGGAAAAAGGATACCAGCGTGGCCGGAGCCGCGGGACCCAAGGAGGCGGGGAAGTGCGCATTATCGGCGGCACGCTCCGGGGCCAGCGCGTGCCCGTGGCGCCGCGCCCAGGCCTCCGCCCGACCCCGGGGCGGAGCCGGGAGACGCTCTTTAACTGGCTTCGAGAAGACCTTCAGGACGCCGTGGTGCTTGATGTCTTTGCCGGCAGCGGCGCCCTGGGCCTGGAAGCGCTATCTCGAGGCGCCGGAGCCGCCACCTTTATCGAGAAGGATCGCCGTGCGGCCCAGGTGCTCCGCTCGACCCTCGAGCGCCTCGGGGGCGCGCGCACCACGCTTTTTGAGCGCGACGCGCTAATCGTGCTAGCGAAAACGACCTTTCCCCAGCCCTTTGACTTGGTATTCATCGACCCCCCCTTCACCACCTCCCTTGCGCAGGCGGCCCTCACGGCACTGGTCGCCGAGGCCCTCCTGGCCCCAGGAGCAAAAGTCTATGTGGAAGTGCCCCAGGGCACTGACCTCTCACTGCCGGACGGCTTTGAACCCCTACGCCAGACGCAGGCGGGGGAAAGCGTCGCTCGGCTGTTGCACTGGAGGCTCCCCCGGGCCGCCCCGGAGGGGGCGGAAACGCGTTTGTGACCCCGGAAACAATGGGCTAGCATCGCGGCGCGAGCAAAGGGAGGAGTTTCGCATGCGTACGGTGGTTTACCCGGGAACGTTCAATCCGATCACGGTGGGACACACCGATCTGGTTAAACGGGCGCTCAAGCTTTTCGACCGCGTGATCGTGGCCATTGGCACGAGCCCGCAAAAGAATCCAGAGGTGGACCTCGCGGACCGCATCGCCCTGTGCCGGGTGGTCCTTGCGGATATCCCCGGCGTGGAAGTCGACGGCTTTAACGAGCTTCTCGTCGACTACGTTCGTCGCAAGGAGGCGGGCTTTATCCTCCGCGGCATCCGCACCGTCGCCGACTTCGAATACGAATTCCAAATGGTAGACATGAACCGCGCCCTGGCGCCGGACATCGAATACGTATTTCTGGCCCCGTCGGAGAACTGCTCCTTTATCTCTTCCACGCTGGTGCGGGAAATCGCCGCCTATGGCGGCGATGTGAGCCAATTCGTACACCCCGCCGTGGCCAAGGCCCTAAAGGCCCAGCACAGCGCCTAGCGCTGACAGCGGGGACAGAACACCGTCGCCCGCTGGGCGAGACGTTCGCCCTTCAGCAGCGTTGCACAGCGGGGGCACGGATGGCCCGCCCGGCCATAGGCATGCAAGGTCTGCTGAAAATAGCCCGGGCGCCCCGAGCTATCGACGAAATCCCGAAGCGTGGTGCCGCCTGCGGCAATGGCCTGGGTGAGCACGGTCCTAACCTCCGTCGCCAGCCGATCGTAGCGCGCGGCGCTAATGCGTCGAGCCGGCCGCCGGGGATGGATGCCCGCTAGAAACAAAGCCTCCGTGGCATAGATATTCCCCACCCCCACAACCACCGAGCCGTCCATCAGAAAGGCTTTCACGGGCGCACTTCGGCTCTTGGCCTGCGCCGCTAGGTAGGCACCATCGAAAGCCGAGGACAGGGGCTCGGGGCCGAGATGTGCGAGCAGGCGGTGGTCCTCCGGTGCGCTTCCCAGCCAGTGCATGGACCCAAAGCGACGAGGGTCGTTAAACACCAGCACGGCCCCGGACCCCAGGGTCAGCAGAATGTGATCATGGCGGAGCCGCTCGAAAGGGGGATGCTTTAGCTGAAGGCTCCCGGACATGCCCAGGTGGACCATGAGCACGCCGGCGCCCAGGCGGAACAGCAGATACTTTGCCCGGCGCTCGAGGCGCGCTACCGTGAGCCCCGTCAGCACCTGGGCAAGGCCCGGGTCCACGGGCCAGCGCAGGCGCGGCTCAAACACCTGCACCTGAGTGATGCGCTGACCCTCCACATGAGGGGCCAGGCCTCGACGGGTGATTTCGACTTCGGGTAATTCAGGCATGGCATCGCCCCAGGTGGTTCCGTCAGATCATGATCGCACAGGCGCGGAAGCCCCAGCCTGCCTCCTTGGCGTGGACACAGGGGGCACCTTCACCGATTTGATCCTCTTTGACGGCGCGACGCTTCGGGTCGCTAAGGTGCTCTCCACGCCCGAGGCGCCGGAGCAGGCCATTCTGGAGGGGCTGCGGCGCCTCGGCCTTGATCCCCATACCCTGGGGCCAGAAACGCAGCTGATTCACGGCACCACCGTAGCCACGAACGCCGCCCTCGAAGGCAAGGTCGCCCGCACGGCGTACCTGGGGCAGGCGGGCTTTGAGGATCTCCTGACCCTTGCCCGCCAACAGCGCCCGGACCTTTATGCCCTCACCCCAGTGCCCGCCCCGCCCCCGGTCCCCCGGAGCTTGTGCTTCGGCGCCCCCGGGCGCCTCGATGCCCAAGGTGGGGAGCTCGAGCCTCTCGATACCGCCGCGTTAGATGCGGTAATTGACGCCCTGCTGGCGGAGAAGCCCGCCGCCGTGGCCATTAACTTTCTCTTTTCCTGGAAGAATGGAGCCCACGAGGCCGCCGCTGAGGCGCGGCTGCGTGCGCGGCTCGAGGGCGCCGGAGGTGACCCCGCCCTCTGCATCAGCCGAAGCAGCGAGATCCTTGCGGAGGCGGGAGAGTACGAGCGCGGCATGGCCACCTGGCTTAATGCGAGCCTGAGCCCAAAGGTCCGCGACTACCTACAACGCCTTAGCGAAGGCCTGGGGGCGACGCGCCTTTCCATCATGGCCTCCCACGGTGGGACCCTGGCGCCAGCCTTCGCCGCCAGCCACCCGGTGCAGCTGCTGCTATCGGGGCCCGCCGGCGGCGTCGCCGGCGTTGCCGCCGTGGCCCAAGCCCTTTCGGTGAATCCGGTGCTGAGCTTTGACATGGGGGGCACCTCCACCGATGTGGCCCTGGTCGACGGGTCCCCCCAGCTGTCCCAGGAAAGTCGCATAGGCCCCTACCCTGTGGCCGTTCCCATGCTGGCCGTGCATACCATTGGCGCCGGCGGGGGTTCCATTGCCAGCCTGGACAACGGCGGCGCGCTTCAGGTGGGGCCCGCCTCCGCGGGCGCCAGCCCGGGACCCGCCTGCTACGGCCAAGGAGGCACGGCAGCGACGGTCACCGATGCCCACGTGGTGCTCGGGCACCTGCCCACGGATCAGGCCCTCGGCGGGCATTTGTTGCTTAAGGGCGACGCGGCCCGGGCTGCCCTGGGCCCCTTAGCGGATGCCCTCGGCTGTTCCCTAGAGCACGCGGCGGAAGGCATTTTAGCGGTGGCCAACGAACACATGGCTCAGGCACTGCGGGTGATGTCGCTGGAGCGGGGCATCGATCCGCGGCAGTGCGTCCTCGCGAGCTTTGGGGGGGCAGGCGGCCTCCATCTTTGCGATCTCGCCGACGCCCTAGGTATGGAGGAGGCCTTGATTCCCGCCTACGGGGGCGTGCTTTCGGCTTTCGGGATGCTTGCGAGCCCCCCGGCCCGAGTGCTCAGCCAGGATTTGCGCTGCGCCTTGGGCGAGGATGGGCTTCGGCGCGCCCAGGCGGCCCATGAGCGCCTCTCTGAGGAAGGCTGTGCTGCCCTCGCCGCAGGGGCCGAGGAGACCGCCCTGGAAAGCACCCTGGCACTGCAGTATGCCGGGCAGGGCTATGCCCTGGAGGTGCTCTTTGATCCGACCCTGGCCACCCTTGCAGGGCTGCAGGAGGCCTTCGAAGCCGTGCACGAGGCTCGCTACGGCTATCGCCTAGGGAAGGCTGTGAGTATGGTTCGCTTGCGCCTAACGGTTCGGACGGCGCCGGCCCTCAGCGGCGATTTGCCGGATGCAGAGGATGAAGAGGCCGCTACCCGCCTAGGCTCGTGGCCCGTGGTCGGGCACGGCGACGTGCAAAGGGTGACTCGCTCACGGCTTCGAACGGGAGACGAGCTTTGGGGACCGGCCATTATTCAGGAAAGTACCGCCACCCATTGGCTGTCGTCTGGATGGCGGGCGGAGTGCCAGCGCGGGGGGCATCTCCGCCTCCGGAAGATCCTTACTTGATCTTCGCTTCCTTGTAGATCACGTGCTTACGCACCACGGGATCGAACTTTTTGAACTCGAGCTTGTCCGGCGTGTTCTTCTTGTTCTTGTCCGTGGTGTA
>JADHNT010000047.1 GCA_016779385.1 Pseudomonadales bacterium | reverse complement strand
TCGGGGCAGCGCTTTGGACCCTTTGAGACCTTGGTGCTCACCCTACCCCCGGCGCAGCTCGCGGATCTGATTGGCGCCAGTGCCCTGCCTGAACTTGAAAACCTGGCTGAGGGCGCCGCAGAAGCGACGGCGGAAGGCGCCTGGGCGTTCATGATCGCAGTGGACGGCGAACCCAAGACGCTCGCCGAAGGCGCTTGGCCGGGCACCCTGCGCCTTGCAAAACCCACAAAGAACGGTAAGCGAGCGCTCACCGCCGTCCTGCCCGAGGTCCTTGAAGGGGTGAACTTAGAAGATACCCCGGAAGCAATGATTGCCGCCTGGGCGCCGCGCCTCGCCGAGGCCCTGGGCCAGCCCGTAGAACCAGACGAGATCACCGTACACCGCTGGCGCTACGCGCGCTTCGCCGCACCCGCGACCTGCGCGCCCTGGCACCCGGCCCTGGGCCTTGCGCTGGCAGGAGATGGCTACGCCCTCGAGGACACCACCGCCGAAGGGGTAGAGGCCGCCTACCTCGGCGGGCGGGCGGCGGCCGGGCGCCTCATCGCCTGGGCCCTGGCCCGAAGCCCTGCGCCAAGCGCTCCGGCAAGCCCAAGGGAACAAGCAAACCAAGGTTCGCTGTTTTGACCTCTCGCGAAAGCAAACGCTGTGCGACCTGCGGCCGCACTATGACCTGGCGGAAAAAGTGGGAGAAGAGCTGGGATGAGGTGAAGTACTGCAGCGACGGATGCCGGCGCCGCCGATCGGAAGCGCAGGACCCCCAGGGCCTGGAGGCCGCCATCCTAGAGGACTTGGGCAAGCGCGCCCGGGGCGCGACGCTGTGCCCTTCCGACGTGGTGCGCGCCCGCTTTGAACAATGGCGAGAAATGATGGGCCCGGTCCGAGAGGCGGCCTGCCGCCTCGAAGCCGCCGGGGCCCTTGAGATCCTTCAAAAGGGCAAGGTGGTGGACCCTTCTCGGGCTCGCGGGCCGATCCGCCTGCGACGCGTCGAGTAAGGGCGCGACTCTACAGCGGCACAACTGCGTGGGCCTGGGCCACGGCCGCACTATAGGCAAAGGCCAGGAGCCCTACGGCTACGGCGCCAAGCTTAGCCATGGGGTCCTTCAGCACGCGAAAAGCCAAGACTCCGCAGAGGGCATAGACCACCAGGGCCATGAGCTTGGCCGTGAGCCACCCCGCCTGGAAGGGCCAAAGCCCGAAGCTGCCGCAGAGGGCCAGGGCCGATAGCAGTAGCCCCGCGTCCAAACCATGCCCCAAGAGACGGATCCGCGGGTGGCCTGCCCAGGGGGCTTCGCTGACGTGAGCGTGGGCCCGGAACCCAAAGATCACGAGGGACAGAATGACGAAAAGCCCGTGGGCGCCTAAAAGAACACCGTGCATAGCCTCTACCTCTCCGCAGCGCGCCGCTCGATGATGCCAGCAACCCCGTGAGGGGGACAGGCGCGGCGCGCTATACTTCGGGGCTTTCCGCACTGACACAAAAGGATCGGCCATGCTTTCGAGCGGCACCGGACCCAGCTCCCAAACCTACATCAGCCAGCGCCTGCGCCTTCATTACGTCGACTGGAGTAACGAAGGCGCCCCGCCCCTCCTGCTTATTCACGGGGGCCGGGATCACTGCCGGAACTGGGATTGGGTCGCCGAGCGCCTTCGGGACCGCTTCCACATCATCGCTCCAGACCTCAGGGGTCATGGCGATTCCGCCTGGGCCCTCGGCAGCAGCTACGGACTTTTAGAGTTCGTCGCCGACATTGCGCAGCTGATTCGGCAGAAAAGGCTCGCCCCGGTGAACATCATTGCCCACTCCCTGGGGGGCAACATCGCCCTTCACTACGCCGGGCTGTTCCCCGATACGGTCGCTAAGCTCGTGGCCATCGAAGGCCTTGGCCCCAGCCCCGCCATGCTAGAGAGACGCCTGGCCACGCCGCCGGAGACGCGCATTGGCCAGTGGGTCGAAACGCTCCGGGGTCTATCGTCGCGCACGCCACGAAAGTACCCCTCTATTGACGATGCGCTCGCGCGGATGCGCGAGGAAAACCCCCATTTGTCCGAACCCCAGGCCCGGCATCTCACCATCCACGGGGTAGCTCAGAATGAAGACGGCACCTACAGCTGGAAGTTCGACAACTACGTGCGAGCCTTCAATCCCGTCTACTTGAGCGCGGAGGAGTCCCGAGGGCTTTACGGCCGCATCACCTGCCCCACCCTGCTCATGCGCGGCATGGAAAGCTGGGCCTCGGATCCGGAAGCAGACGGCCGGGCCAAGGCCTTCAAGAACGCCAAGGTGATCAACGTCCCCGATGCTGGCCACTGGGTGCACCATGATCAGCTTGAGGTTTTCATGAACCACATTGAACCCTTCCTCGACGACGGGAGCTCATCATGAAGCGCGTGGTGGGGGCCCTAAGCCTAAGCGCCTTTCTCGCAAGCTGCGCCTTTTTGCCCCTCCCCGCCCCCGGAGTGACCGTAATGCCGGTGACGCCCCCGGGGCTCCCGGAGGGCCAGCTCTACCGACCGGCCAGCGCCGGCCCCTACCCCGCGGTCCTGCTCATTCACGGGGGCGGTTGGCGCAGCGGCGCGCCCTGGCACATGGCTCCCATCGGCAAGGCCCTCGCCAAGGCGGGCTTTTTGGCCTTCGCGACGGCCTATCGCTTAAGCCCGGACCACCAGCACCCGGCGCAGGAGGCGGACGTTCACCAAGCCCTTAGCTGGCTCGCGGCCCGGGACGACGTGGACGCGAGCCGCCTGGCTCTGTGGGGCTACTCCGCCGGCGCGCAGCTGGCGCTGAAAACGGCCCTTACCAGCGATGGTCCTCAGCTCCGCGCGGTGGTGTCCGGCGGTACCCCCGGGGATTTCACCCTCTTCGATCCGCAAAGCCCCATCCTGCGCCAGTTCCTGGGGGCCTCCCGCGACGAAGCACCAGAGCGCTGGGCCGATGCTTCGCCCCTGAACTTCGTGCGCGCCGGCGCAGCCCCCACCTTTCTCTATCACGGCATAGAGGACAGACTGGTGATTCCTCGCCATGCGGAACGGGTACACGAAGCGCTGCGGGCAGTGGGCGTTGAAAGCCAGCTGCGCACCGTCCCCGGCGGCCACATGGGCGTGTTTATCCTGAACCGCGATATCGAGGGCGAAGCCATCGCCTTTCTGCAGCAGCGGGTGGGGCTGTGAATTTCGACGCGCTCCACCGGGCCAATGGCCGGGGGGTGCTTACGATAACCGGCGGCGGCGCCGGCGCCCTTGGCCGCCTGCTTTCTGTCCCCGGCGCCTCCCGCACGGTACTCGATGCCCGGATTCCCTACAGCCTTGGCGCGCTATCGGAGACGCTCGGTCGAGCGCCGGACCAGGCAACCTCCGCAGCCACGGCCCGGGCCCTCGCCATGGTGGCCTTCCAGCACGCGCGACGCCTAGACGTTGAAGCCACTTTCGGCCTCGGCGCCACGGCGGCGCTAGCGACGAATCGGGAGAAGGCGGGGGACCACCGCATCCACGTGGCGCTGCAAACCCCGGCCACCTCTTATCTATGGAGCCTCACCTTCGACAAAGGTCGTCGCTCTCGAGAGGAAGAGGAAGCGCTTTGCGAGCAGCTGATCCTCCAGGCGCTGTTTATTGCCAAGCGCCTTCACCAGGAGGAACCGCCCCTGCTCCTTGGCGCCGGGGATAAGTTAGTTAGCGATCACGTACTTGGAGAGCCCCCTTGGCAGGGGCTTATTTTGGGGTCCGCAGTCTCCGTACCCCAGGGCGTTCGAGGCAGCCGAAGCGCTGCGCTCCTCCCCGGAGCCTTCAACCCCTTCCACGAGGGCCATCGCGCGATGGCCGAGGCGGCCGCGACGCGACTTCAGTGCCCCGTTAGCTATGAGCTCTCCGTGTTTAACGTCGACAAGCCGCCCCTCAACTACGCAGACCTGCGGGATCGCCTGAGCGCTTTTCCCGCCGAGGCCTCCGTTCTCCTCACCCATGCGCCCCGCTTCACGGATAAGGCCGAGCTCTTTCCCGGCCGCACCTTCGTGGTCGGGGCGGATACGATCCTTCGCGTGGGGAACGTGCGCTATTACGGCGATAGCCAGAGCGCCCGGGATGCGGCGCTCGCACGCCTGGCAGAGCGAGAAGTGCGCTTTCTGGTCTTCGGACGGCTATTAGCGGATCGCTTCGAAACCCTCGACGACCTCGCCCTACCGGAAGCCCTGCGCGCCCTCTGCGACGGAGTGAGCGAAGCCGAGTTCCGCCAAGACCTCTCGTCCACAGCGCTCCGCCTTCGCCGCTAAAAAAAAGGGCTGCCCGAAGGCAGCCCTTTACGTTCCAACCGGTTGGGGCGCAGGGAGCGCCCCGAAGCGGTTTAGAAGTCAGCGCGGAGACGCGCGTAGTAGTAGCCACCCTGCCAGGGCACGAAGGTCGCGGAAGAGAACTTCCGGCCACAGCACTGGTCGTTGTCGCCACGGACCCGATCAATCTCGTCGGGATACTCGTCGAAGATATTCCGACCACCCAGCGAGAGCGCGAAGTTCTCGTTGAAGCGGTAGGTCCCTTCGAGATCCCAGAAGACCACGGGCTTGAAGGTCTGGAAGCCGGTGAACACGCCGCCGCCTTGGTCCGAGTTGGTCTCTTCGCCGTAGTAGCTGGCGCGAACCATCATGGAGAGCGCGTTGTTGAAGTAGTGATTCGCCGTAAACACGGAACGCCAGTTGGGGAAGGCGTTTTCGAAATCATACTGGCTCTCAACGTTAAAGAACGCTGACGCATCGCCCTGAATGTTCTCCTCGTTGTAATTCACGGAGGCAGTCAGGTTGGTGTTCATGCCGTTGTCCCACTCGATCGGCATAGACGCCACGATATCCACACCGCTCGTGTCGGTGTCGAAAGCGTTGGTGAAGTAGAACACGCCACCGATGGTGTTGGCGCCAGCAACCCCTGCGGCCTGAAGGGCCTCAAAGTTGTTCCGGGCGTCCGTCCCGACGGCAGCCGTCGAGCTCACGTCACGCGTCGAGATCGCGTTGAAGCGGTCTTCGATTTCGATCCTGTAGAAATCCACCGTCAGGGTGATGTCTTCAAGATCGGCCGTGAAGCCAAAGGTCATGTTGGTGGACGTCTCTGCCTTAAGCGGAGAAGCACCCAGCGCTTGCGCGATGGGACCACCCGCCGGGAACAGACCCGTTGCTACGGGGAAGCCGTTGGGCAGACGGGTGGACACGTTGGTCGTACCCTGCTGACCCGGGGTCGGCGCCCGGAAGCCGGTGCCGATCGAACCGCGGAGCGCGAACTTGTCGCTCAGGCGATAGCGCGCTGCAACTTTACCCACGGTCTCGTTGCCAAAGTCAGAGTAGTCCTCGTAGCGAACTGCACCTTGAAGGAAGAGGTTCTCTGAGACGTCAGCAGAAAGATCGAGGTAAATGGCGTAGGAATCACGGTCGTAATCGTCGGAGAAGGCCGGCGAGAACCCCGGGAAACCGTTGGAGCCCACACCCACTGCTTGGAACGCAGGATCGTCAGCGTTGGAGCAATCGAGGGTGGAGCCATTAGCTTGAACAGCTAGACCTGCCGCCGTTGCTACCCCAGTGCCATCGGTCGCGGTGCAGAAGCCAAAGGGATCTGGGTTCGCGTAAGGACCAGCGATGTAGGAAGCTTCCTGCGAGCTCTGGGTGACCTCATAGGTTTCTTCCATGTAGGACGCACCGAAGGCCACGGTCATGGGGCTGAAGAGGCCCATGTCCATGTCCTTCGAGAAGTCCGCCTGGATTTGCATCTCCTCGTTCGACAGGTCACCCGGGCGGAAGGACGTCGGAGAATCCGGGCCCATCGACGGGTTGATCGTGTTGAAGAGGGTGTAGGAGATTTCGTTGAAACCGTAACGATAGCTAACGTCATAGTTCAGACCGCCAGCAGTCTCCCCCCGACCCCCAAGGGCGAAGGAGTAATCCTCGATTTCACCGACGAAGCGGGGCGTGAAGCCACCCGGGAACTTTTCAAGCGGCGAGTAGACAGATCCATCCGCCTCCCGCAGATCTTCGATCGTGCCGTTACCGGGGTAACGATAGAAGAAGCTGCCATCACCCTCTTTCTCGGTGTAGTTACCGTAGGAGTAAAGCTCGATGCCGTTGTCGAGATCGATCCCAGAATTGTAGAACAGCGAGACGCCGTCCTGATTCGGGATGCCCCAGGGCATAACGTTGTCGCCTTCAACGGAGGCAGACGAGAGGCCGCCGGGGTATGCAGCGGTTAATGCCGCGTTGCCCTCGGCTCCGGCAGCGGGTGCTCGACCGAGGACCCAATCTGCATATCCCGCGTCGTTATCAAAGCGAGCGTTGTTCGGATCCGTGCACCACCAGCTTTCGCAGTAGGCATCGGCTCGCTCGGTAAACTCCTGATCGAACCACTCACCGGAGATCGAGAGGAAGCCATTGTCGCCAAGCGGAAGACCAATATTGCCCTGGATACGATTTTGCGCCCCATCCCCCTCATAAAACTCACCGGTGTTGTAGATCAGGCTGATGCCTTCCCGGTTGTCCTTGAGGTTGAAGTTGATTACCCCAGCGATGGCGTCAGAACCGTACTGGGAGGACGCGCCGTCGCGGAGCACCTCAATGCTCTTAATGGCGGTCGCGGGGATCGTTGCGATGTCCGGGCCCTGCGTACCGGAACCGCCGATCGACACCAGCGATGCGCGATGACGACGCTTGCCGTTCACAAGCACCAGGGTGTGGTGCGAGGGCAGGTTCCGAAGCGTTGCGGGACGGATGAAGGTCGCGCCATCGCTGATCGGCTGACGAGCCACATTGTAGGACGGCACCAGGGTTTGCATAAGATCGTCGAGATCGGGCTGGGACGCCCCATCGATCATCTCAGCGTCGAATACGTCTACCGGCACGGGGGAATCCGTCGCAGTCCGCGGCTTACCACGGAGACCGGTAACCACCACCTCTTCGACGGCCTCTTCGGCCAACGCGATCGTCGGCACGGAGAAGGCAGCGCCAGCCGTTGCAATCGCAACCGCTAGGGGCAGAACCTTAAAATTGCCTGCTTGCATACTTTTAACTCCCAGCTGGGCGAACCTAGCTCTAGGCCTAAGCCCGATAGGTCCTATGATCATTGCGGTCAGCCACCGCGCGTGTGGCCCGCATCGATACCACGCACAGCACCACAACGGTACTGTGACATTTCTATGATGCAGAAATTAGGCCATCTATGGAAGAAAAATGAAGAAAAGACTTCGAGGGGGAACCTTTTCTCCGAGGCGACCCCAAGGTCCACGCCAGAGCCCCGTTCATTTCAATATGTTACGAAGTATGACGGAACGGCCGCGGGAACCTTGGGTAAGCATAAGCATTCGAAAAGGAACGGCTTATCCCTAAGCCTATCGGCTAATAGAGCCGGAACTTTAGCCCTAAACCTGTGCAAAGCTCGAAAAAACGCACTATTTTAGTTCAAAATGCACCAAAAATAGGTCGCAAAGCCTAGCCTTATGGGGGAATGTTCTACCTTAAATACCCATAACTTACTGATTCATCCTCAATTAAGGAAAAAAAGCACTATTTTAGTGCATTTTATCACCTTAGGTTGCCGGCGTATTGGCTAATTGAAGATTTCTCCAGCGCCCTGAGCGGAAACGACGGGTCAGCATCCAGCCCTTGAGGGCGTAGTCGCCTACCAGCGCGGCATAAATCCACTCCACGGAAAGCCCCAGGGCCGCAAAGGTCACGGCCAGCAGGCACCGCATGCCCAACAGTCCAGCCATGGTGGCCTTGAGGGGGAAGCGCGTATCCCCGGCTCCCCGGAGCGCCCCGCCCAGGGCGAACTCGATGGCCATGAGAGGCTGCACGGCGCCGAGGATATAAACGAAGGACACGGTATAGGCGATCACCTCGGGGTCGTCGATCATAAAGGCTGCTATCGGTTCGGCCGCCAAAATAATGGCGATCCCCACTGCGGTCATGGATCCCATGGCTAGACGCAGGGCTCGCCAGCCACTGCCCATCGCTTCTTCCTGCGCATCGGCGCCCAGGGCCTGCCCCACCAGGGTTGACCCCGCCACGGAAAAGCCAAAGCCCACTACGAAGCATAGGGAGAGGATATTTACCCCGATGCCATAGGCCGCGAAGGCCGCCGTGCCGTAATAGTGGCCAATGATTCCCAGAAAAATGAAGAAGCCGAGGCGGAACACCCCCTGCTCGAGCGCCGCGGGATAGCCGATATGAACGAGTCGCCGGATGCGGGCTCCATCGAAGGCGCCCCGCCACTCCGACGGACGAAAGCTGAGCCGGAGCGCCCCGAAGCCCCAGAGCCCAAGAAAGGTCAGCCCCGCAAGCGCGAAGGCCAGTCCATTGGCCACCGCTGCCCCCTTAACTCCCAGGGCGGGCATGCCGAAGTGGCCAAACACAAAAATGTAGAGCCCAGCGAGGCTCACGAGATTCGTGCCCACCCCAATCCACATGGGGGTCCGGGCATCTCCAGCGGCCCGCAGGGCGGCGCTCATAATGAAATTCACAGCGAAGGTCACGTTGAACGCCGAGAGCCAGAAGATGAAATCGCCCGCCTGGCGCGTGGCCTCAGGCCCCAGGCCAAAGGAGGACGCGATGGGCTCAGCGAACACCATAAAGGGCACAGCGAGTACGAGCCCTAGGGCCATGCCCACGGCGAGGCTAGTGAAGGTGACGCGTACCGCCTCGTCCGTGTCCTTCGCGCCCCAGGCCCGCGCCACAAGAGCCGTGGTGCCCGCGGATACGGCCATCATGACCGCCTGCAGGGTAAAGAAAATCTGATTGCCCACGGTCACCGCCGCGGCCGCCGAGGGGCCGAGCTCGGCCACCACCTTGATCGACACGACGCCAATGATGGAGAACAGCAAATTAGTGGTAATGGAGGGCCAGGCCAGCTCCCAAATGGAAGGCCGGCGAACGGCTGCGTCAGCCTCCTGTGGTTCCTGCATGATGTTTGTCCGCTGCGCGCCCCGGCGGCGCCCTCGCCCCGGAACCTTCCACGCAGCGACCCCAAAACGCTGCGCCGTCGCAGTCTACCTCATCCGGCGCCCCGCGATGCTATGCTCCCTCGCCAGAGGTTTTCGCCGCTTTTTTGGAGACGCACCATGACCGCCCAAGGCCCCTACACCGACATCGCCGTAACCCAAGCTGGCCCCGTGGCCACGGTGGAGATTCAGCGTCCCCCCCACAATTTCTTCGACTACGCGCTCATCGAGCAAATCGCCAACGCCTTCGAAGCCTTGGACGATACGCCGAGCTGCCGAGCCATCGTGCTCGCCGCCCAGGGCAAGAACTTCTGCGCCGGGGCCAACTTCGGTTCCGGGAAGGCCGACGACGGCAACGATGAATTCAGCGCCGAAGGCTTCCGCACCACCACGGGGAAGCTCTACCGGGAAGCGGTGCGTCTTTTCCGTTGCAAGAAGCCCGTGGTGGGCGCTATTCAGGGCAGCGCCATCGGCGGCGGCCTCGGGGTCGCCTTGGTCCCGGATTTCCGCATCGCGACGCCAGAAACGCGCTTTGCTGCCAACTTTGCCCGCTTGGGCATTCACCCTGGCTTTGGCCTAACGGTCACCCTGCCCCGCCTTGTAGGCATGCAACGCGCCACCCATATGTTCTACACCGGCGCCCGGGTCCCGGGTGAGCAAGCCGTGGCCTGGGGCCTCGCGGATGCCCTCGTCAACGCCGAAACGCTCCGTAGCGATGCGGAAACGCTCGCCGAGGATATCGCCAAAAGCGCGCCCCTCGCGGTGGTGTCCGTACGAGCCACGCTCCGGGCGGGGCTCGCCGATGAGATTGCCCAGGCGACGGAGCGGGAGCTCCGAGAACAGCAGTGGCTGCGGGAAACGGAGGACGCCCAGGAAGGCATTCGGTCCGTGGCCGAGCGCCGCGACGGGGTCTTTACCGGCGCCTAAAATCCGGCAAAAAACGGCGTGAGCTTCGGGGCTCGATCGTGCTAAACTGCGCCCCGCGATTCCCAAGTCAAGCCTTAAAAACCTTATTTTTCAAGGCGTTACACTTGCTTCGGGGCACCCCCAGGGGGCCCCGGGGCCGAGCTTTTGGGAACACGCGGGAACTCTAAGGGAGGGCACGGCAGGGCGCCGGCTCTTAACTCAACCTTTCCGACCGAGAAGAGCCATGGCTGACCTGTCGCTGTATCGCAATATCGGGATCTTCGCCCACGTCGACGCGGGCAAGACCACCACCACGGAACGTATCCTCAAGCTTACGGGGCGTATTCACAAGCTTGGCGAGGTGCACGACGGCGCCGCGACCACGGACTTCATGGAGCAAGAGCAGGAGCGGGGGATCACCATCCAGTCCGCGGCCACCAGCTGCTTCTGGAAGGATCACCGCTTCAACATCATCGACACCCCTGGGCACGTGGACTTCACCATCGAAGTGTACCGCTCCCTCAAGGTACTCGACGGCGGCGTGGGCGTGTTCTGCGGCTCCGGCGGCGTGGAGCCCCAGTCCGAAACGAACTGGCGCTACGCGAACGAGTCCCGCGTATCTCGGATCATCTACGTCAACAAGCTCGACCGCATCGGCGCGGACTTCTACCGCGTGGTGAAGCAGGTCGAGGACGTGCTGGGCGCTCGCGCCCTGGTCATGACCCTGCCCATCGGCATCGAGGATGACTTCAAGGGCGTCGTCGACGTGCTGACGCAGAAGGCCTGGATCTGGGACGACAGCGGCCTGCCGGAGAACTACGAGATCACCGATATCCCCGAGGATCTTGTCGAAAAGGCCGCTGAGTATCGGGAAGTGCTTATCGAGTCGGCCCTCGAGCAGGACGACGATCTCATGGAAGCCTACCTCGAATCTGGGGAAGAGCCCTCCATCGAAGACATCAAGCGCTGCATCCGTCTGGGGACGATTAAACTCGACTGGTTCCCGACCTTCTGCGGCTCGTCCTTTAAGAACAAGGGCGTGCAGAACGTGCTGGACGCCGTGGTCGACTACCTCCCGAACCCGACGGAAGTGCCGCCCCAGCCCGAGATGGACCTGGAAGGTAACGAAACGGGCTCCGTAGCCACCGTGGACGCCGAGAAGCCCCTCCGCGCCCTCGCCTTCAAAATCATGGACGACCGCTACGGCGCCCTGTGCTTTTCCCGCATCTACTCCGGGCAGCTGAAAAAGGGCGACACAGTCCTGAACACTGCGACGGGCAAAACCGAGCGCATCGGCCGGATCGTGGAAATGCACGCCGATTCCCGGGAAGAGCGGGAGTCCGCGCAGGCTGGCGATATCGTTGCACTGCTGGGCATGAAGAGCACGCAAACAGGCCATACCCTGTGCGATGTGAACAAGCCTGCCACCCTCGAGCCCATGGTGTTCCCCGATCCCGTGATCTCTATTGCCATCGCCCCGAAAGACAAAGCCGCTGTGGACAAGATGGGCATGGCGCTGTCCAAGATGATTGCCGAGGACCCCTCCTTCCGCGTGGAAACGGACGAAGAATCCGGAGAAACGATCATCAAGGGCATGGGTGAGCTTCACCTCGACATCAAGGTGGATATCCTCCGCCGGACCCACGGCGTGGACGTAACCGTCGGTAAGCCCCAGGTGGCCTACCGGGAAACCATCACCATGCCCGTTTCCGATTCCTACACGCACAAGAAGCAAACCGGGGGTTCGGGGCAGTTCGCTAAGATCGACTACGCCGTGGAGCCTGGGGAAGTGGGTTCAGGCTACGTGTTCGAGTCCAAGGTCACCGGCGGTAACGTGCCCCGGGAATTCTGGCCCGCCGTGGAGAAGGGCTTCCGCGTCTCCATGGACGAGGGGACGCTCGCAGGCTTCCCGCTCCTCGACGTGAAGGTCACGCTCCTCGACGGTGGCTTCCACCCCGTGGACTCCTCCGCCATTGCCTACGAAATTGCGGCCAAGGCGGCCTACCGCCAATCTGTGCCGAAGGCGAAGCCCCAGCTCCTCGAGCCGGTGATGAAGGTGGACGTGTTCACCCCGGAGGATCACGTCGGTGACGTGATCGGCGACCTCAACCGTCGTCGGGGCATGATCAAGGCCCAGGAGCCGGGCGTCACGGGCGTCCGCGTGAAGGCCGACTGCCCGCTTTCCGAGATGTTCGGCTACATTGGGGACCTGCGCACCATGACCTCTGGTCGTGGCCAGTTCTCCATGGAGTTCTCCCACTACGCGCCCTGCCCGGCGAACGTGTCGGAAGAAGTCATCAAGGAAACCAAGGAGCGCAAGGCGGCCAAGTAAACCGCCTCGCTTTCTAGGGAAGAGAGAACGGCGCCTCGCGGCGCCGTTTTTTTTCGCCTGCGCTCAGGCCCCAGCACTAGGGCTTAAGCGGCAAGGCGCTTCATGACGGCGACGAAGGTGCCCAGCTCCTCCAAGGTGGTGTAGAGGTTCGGCGTAATACGCAGCCCCCGCACCCCCGGCCGATCAATCCCCACGGTGAAGATGCGGTGCTCTTCCAGCAGCGTTTTCGCCAGGTCCTGGGGATCCCATCCCGCAAGGCCCACGTTCCCAATACCGCCGTGGCGCGCCGGATCCGCCGGCGTATTGACGATGACGCCGGGGACGCCCCGCAGCTGCTCGGTCCAATAGCGTTGAAGAAAGTGCAGGCGCGCAGCCTTACGCGGAAGGCCCAGGGCTGCTTGGTATTCCAAGGCGTCGAGAATGCCGAGATCGACGTGTACGGGATCCGTGCCCGTGTGATTGAGCCGGCGAATATCGTCATCGGGGAGATCCCGCGCCGCGAGCAGAGGCCACAGAGAGGGGATCTTTTCCTTCTTCACATAGAGTAGCCCGGCGCCCAGGGGCGCGCTCAGCCACTTATGGAGACTTGCCCCATAGTAGTCGCAGTCGAGCTCGGCCATTTGGAAGGGCACGTGCGCGTAGGCGTGGGCGCCATCTACCAACACCTCAACCCCCCGTGCATGGGCCATATCGCAGATCTTCCGCACCGGTAGCACTTGCCCGGTGATGTTGATCATGTGGCTGATCATCAGCAGGCGGGTTTTGTCCGTAATGGCGTTGGCATAGAGCGCCACCAGCGCCTCATCACTTTCGGGGTGATTCGGCACGGACACCACCTTATTCACGACGCCGTAGCGCCGCGCCACCAGCTTGAAGTGGTTCTGCATGGCGCCGTAATCCTGCGCGGCCATCACCGCCTCATCCCCGGTTCGCCAGTCGATACCGCCAATCACCAGATCTAGCGATTCAGTGGTGTTCCGGGTAACGGCGATCTCCTCTGCCGGGGCCCCCACCACGGCCCCCACCTTTTCCGCAACCAGGCGCTTGTTGCTCTGCCGGACCGTGCGCATGTAGTAGGAACCTTCGTAATTAACGCGCCGCAGGTGGGCCACCTGGCGCTCGAGGGTCGCTTCGGGCATGAAACAGTAGTAGCCATTTTCGAGATTGATGTAATCGGGCTTTAAGCGGTAATCCCCGCGCACGGAGCGCCAGAAGCCTTCGTCCTGCGCCAGCGCCTCGGCGCTTTTCCCCGAAACCGCAGCGACAGCCTGATGCACCTGCGATAGCAGCAAGGGCGCCGCTAGGCCGGCCATAGTGGTGCCCTTCAAAAATGCGCGTCGATCCATGGGTGACCCCCCTTCCGGTGATGCGTCGATTATGGGACGGGGGGCAAAGGGGGGGGAAGGGGATTAGGAACCGGCGGGAATGGTCAGCACAGGGGCCGAGGTATCGCCCCCCTGCCCCGCCTGAAGCGCAAACAGCTGCATCAAGAGCGAGAAGGTGGCCTTGGAATCGGCGTCCCGGTCATCGATATAAAACCAGTGATTCCGGTAAGGTATGGCCACGGCGGCGCCCTCCGGGCGCCCCTTCGCCACGTGCACCGTGAGCAGCCCCCCGAGCACCGAATCCCAGGAAAAGGGCCGTCCGGCGGCGTCTCGGGTGGTCGCCACAAGCCCCGCCGCGCGATGGGCCTCGGGCACTGCCACCCCGTTCGCCAGGAAATACAGCACCCCATTTAGGGACCGGGTTTGAATCACGACCTCCTCGCCGGTCCCCGCCTGGGCGCCAGCGCGAAGTCGATAAGTCATCTTCCCCTCCTGCAGGCCCAGCAATTCCCGGAGCGATCGAAAAGCGGGAAGCGCGGCCCCCTCTGCCGTTACCGCTAGGGTGAGGGCCGCCGCATCGCGGGAGCCCTGGCGCCCCAGTAGCAAGGCATCCTCGAGCTGAAGCGCCCGAAGCGCCCGAGCGAAGGCCGCAAACTCGGCAAAGTCCGGCGCCTGCTCCGGCGTAGGCCCGGAGGCCGTGACCGCATTGCGCAGGCCATTGGCCCGCTGCACGGTCAGGCGGAAAAGCCGCTCCGTGCTCCATCCCGAGTGGTTCAGAAGCACCAAGGCATCGAGGCTAAGGGGCGACAGGAGGCGCCGAGCGAAGTCCTCTCCTTGGAGCGGTGTATAGGAAATGGTCGGGGTTTCGCTAAAGCCGCCGCCTACGGACAGGGCGATGTCGTCATCGATCCGAAAGCCTTCCACGGCTAGGCCCGCGCCGGCATTTGGGGAAAAGCGAAATTGCGTGGTGACGGCGCTCACTTCAAGAAAGAAGGGGCGATCGCGGTAGCGCAGCCGAACAAGGTTGGCGAGGAGCTGCTCATCTGCCGTATCCCGGAGCACCTCGTTATAGCTGCCCCGAGCCGTTTCCAGAGCCCGCGGGCCCACCCCCGCGCAGCCCATCAAGAAGCCTAGACACAGCATCAAGAGCAGCAGGGAACGGCGAGGCATGGGGCAACACCCTTTGCGGGAAAGACCTATGGTAGCGCGCCGGCCCCAGGTGGCGCCATGAAACGCTCTTGCCCTGGGCCCCGCGAACCGTACACTGCCCGCCATGACGACCCATAGCCCAACGCTTCCGCCGCTCACGCAGCACTACGCTGCCCTACTCCCCGGAGACCCGGAACGGGGCGCGCAGCCCCGCGCCCCGCGGAACGCCCTGTTCTCCTTCGTCGAGCCAACCCCGGTCGCTGCGCCTCGAGCTTTGGTGCTCAATGGAGCGCTGGGCACTGAGCTCGGCCTAAGCCCTGAGGTGTTGCACAGCCCCACTCTGTTGAGCTGCCTGGCCGGCAACGGCTCCTGGCCCGGGGCAACGCCCTATGCCATGACCTACGGGGGCCATCAGTTTGGCACCTGGGCCGGGCAGCTGGGGGATGGGCGCGCCATCAACCTCGGGGATCTCGTTGATGACGCCGGGCGCCGCCAAAGCCTACAGCTGAAGGGCGCCGGCCCTACCCCCTACTCCCGAGGCGCGGACGGCCGCGCGGTGTTGCGCTCCTCCCTTCGGGAATACGTTTGCAGCGAGGCCATGGCAGCCCTCGGCGTCCCCACCACCCGGGCCCTTGCCCTCCTGACAACCGGGGACGGCGTGCTACGCGACCGCTTCTACAACGGCCAGGTGGAGGCCGAGCCCGGCGCCATCGTCTGCCGGGTGGCGGAAAGCTTCCTGCGCTTTGGGCATTTCGAACTGCTAGCGGCTCGGCAGGAGCCGGAAACGCTCCAGACGCTCCTCGACTACCTGGCAACGCACCATTTCCCCGACCTTTCCGGCTCGGGCAAGGCACGCGCGCTCGCGCTTTATGAAGCCATCTGCCAACGCACCGCTGCGCTGGTGGCAAAGTGGACGGGCATCGGTTTCGTCCACGGCGTCTTGAACACGGACAATCTGTCCGTGCTGGGCCTCACCATCGACTATGGCCCCTATGGCTGGCTCGATCGCTACACCCCAGGCTGGACCCCCAATACCAGTGACCACGGAGGCCGCTACCGCTTCGAGCAGCAGGCAGCGGTGGCGCAGTGGAATCTCGCCCAGCTGGGCAACGCTCTTTACCTCGTGGTCGAGGATGCGCCGGTGCTCCAGGCTATCCTTAACGACTTCGAAACCGACTATCGGCGCTACTGGCAGGACGAGATGGCGTCCAAGCTTGGCCTGAGCCGGTTCGAACCTCGCGACGAGGGCCTGGTCAGCGAGCTTCTTGGGCTGATGGAGGAAGCGCAGGTAGATCCAACCCTATGCTTCCGCCACCTGGCTGACGTGCCGGCCATCGAAGCGGTTCGCACCGGTGCCCCACGGGGGACGGCGCTAACCGAGGCCCTTGCGCCCTGCTTTTACGACGATGCCCCTTTGGATCACACCCGCCAGGGGGCCTGGGAAGCCTGGCTTTTGCGCTATGGCGCTCGGCTCCACGCGGACCCTGCGGATCCGGCCACCCGGCGGGAACGCATGAACGGGAAAAACCCTGCGCTCATTCCGCGCAATTACCTGACCCAGCAGGCCATCGATGGCTTAGCAGAGGGAGATGAGGCACCCCTCCAGCGTCTACTGGCCGGCCTTAGCCGGCCCTATGCGCCAACGGCGGAGGACGCGCCGCTCCTGGGACGGCGCCCGGCCTGGGCGGAAGCCCATCCCGGGTGCACGGCCCTCTCCTGCAGCTCATGAGCCTCGCCAGCCCCGGCGCCAGCGATCTCTGGTTCCTACCCCTCGGCGGCACCGGTGAAATCGGGATGAACCTCAACCTCTATGGCCATGACGATCGCTGGCTCATGGTGGACTGCGGCGTCACCTTTGCCGACCACGGCTCTAAAGATCCCCACGTGCAAATGGCGGATCCGGCCTTTATCGAGGGCATGCGGGAGGCCCTCTGCGGCCTGGTGCTCACCCACGGCCACGAAGATCACCTTGGAGCCGTTGCCCATCTGTGGCCCCGGCTCCGCTGTCCGGTCCTTTGCACCCCCTTCGCCGCGGCGGTGCTGGCCAACAAGCTTCGGGAAGCCAGTCTTCAGGGCAAGGTGCCCCTCACGGTCCTGCCCCCGGACAGCCCCTTTTCCCTTGGGCCCTTCCAGCTCCGCTACCTCACCATGACCCACTCCCTCCCGGAGGCTCAGGCCCTGGTGCTCACCACGGAAGCGGGTACGGTATTTCACACCGGCGACTGGAAACTCGACGGTGCGCCGGGGCTGGGGACGCCTCCACCGGAGAGCACCCTTCGCGCCTTAGGAGAGGCGGGGATTGATGCGCTGGTCGGGGACTCCACCAACGCCTTGACCCCGGGCTATTCCCTGTCCGAGGGATCGCTGGAACGGGACCTGGCCAAGCTCATTCAGGGTGCTCCGGGACGTGTGATCATCACCGCCTTCGGCAGCAATATCGCCCGGCTCCACCTCTTTGCCCGGCTGGCCGCGCGCTTCGATCGCACGCCTACGCTTCTGGGCCGGTCCCTGCGCACCATGGCCCAGGCCGCGGCGGCGAGCGGTTACTGGGATCCGGAGCGGCGCTACATCGACAGCCGAGACGCCGCCTACCTCCCGGCGGAAGCCTGCCTCGCCGTGGCCACGGGAAGCCAGGGGGACCCGGGCGCCGCCCTCGATCGCCTGTCGCGCAATCGCCACCCGGACCTACTACTCGAACCCGGAGACCGGGTGATCTTTAGCGCCCGGGCCATCCCAGGAAATGAACCGCTCATCGACGCGCTCGTGGAACGCTTAAAGCGCCTTGGGGTGGAGGTGATCAGCGACGAAGACCACCAGATTCATGCCTCCGGACACCCCGCGCAGGAGGAGTTGAAAACGCTCTATGGCTGGCTTAAGCCCGAGCTCGTGGTGCCGACCCATGGCACCCCTAGCCATATGCGCGCCCACGGCCAGCTGGCCCAGCGGGACTGCGGCATTCGAGCCCTGACGGGGATGAACGGAGATTTGTTTATGCTCCGTCCGCAAGCGGGGGTCCGCCGGGGCTGGGCCCCGGTGGGGCGGCTGGGGGTAGGCCCCAAGGGCCTCGTGCCCATCGCCGCGGAAGGGGAAGACGCTTAAGCGACGGCTTCCCCGAGGAAGGAAAGGATGGCGTCGGTAAAGGCGTCGTTTCGGTCGCCGGCGACCATGTGCCCGGCGCCCGCTACGTCCACAAAGGCCGCTGCCGGAGCCGCGGCGCGAAACGCCGCCACCCCCGCCTCCGACACCAATTCGCTCATGCGGCCCCGCACCAGCAGCTGAGGACAGCGGATGGCCCCGAGGGCCGCTTCGAGGCGCTTGGCGGTCTGCTCCCGATCCTGGTGCCGCCCCTCGCTCATGAAGGCCGGATCCCAGTGCCAGCGCCAACGCCCATCGTCCCCAAGGCGGAGGTTTTTCTTGAGTCCCTCGAGATTCCGTCGTCCTCGGCGCTGGGGCAGATAGGCCTCGATGGCCTCCGCCGCGTCTTCCAGCTCGGCAAAGCCTTCGGCCATATTGGCGCGCATAAAACCGACGATGCCGGCCACGCCCTCCGCTTCCAGCCGCGGCGTGACGTCGACAAAAATCACCCCCGCAAAGGTACCCGGGGTGAGCTCCCCTTCCGCCAGCATGGTGGCCATACCGCCCAGGGAGGCCCCAACGGCCATGCAGGGCTGGGGCAAGGTTTTCGCCACGGCGACTAGATCGGCGGCGAAGGCCTCGTTGCTATAGTCCTGATCCGAGCACCAGTCGCTGTCCCCGTGACCCCGGAGATCGAGGGCCACGGCGAGCCATCCGGCAGCCGCCAGAGCCTTTGCCGTACCGCCCCAGGCGTAGCGGGTCTGCCCGCCGCCATGGGCCAGGAGCACGCTGCCCTTGGGCTGGGCCGGCACCTCCACCTGGGCGCGAAGCACCAGGCCATCGGGCCGGAGCCAACTGCGGTGTTCTGAAATCATGTGTTTCCCCCCAAGCTCTCGAGGGTACACCAAGATCGGGCTCTAGGCGGTTTCCGCAGGCGCTCGCAGTAGGGCTTCGAACAGGCGGGGAAGATCGGCGAGGAAGGCCTTGGCTGCCTTACCTCGAAAATGGCCGTGGCGCCGAAGCCACTGCGCCATGGCCATGAGGATAAAGCGCCGCCCAAGGTTGAAGCGCTGACGAAGCAAGGGAAAGGGAACAGAAGAAAAAGACGCCGCCAGACGCTGCCGCGCCTCGAGCTCCGGGGCGCGATCGAAACGATCAAGAAGCGCCTCAAACTCCCCCTCGGGGGAGCAGACCAAGTCAGCGATGCCCTGAAGATAGGCGTGAAAGCCCGCATCGCCGCCCGCAAGGCTGGCGATGGATTGCACCTGAACGTCCGTAAGGTCCTGAATGGACAAGCGGGTCTTGCGGGTGAGCAGCTTTTCGATGAACGCGCCCCGATGCCCGGCGAGCTGGTCCATGCGCCGCTCGTGAAGCGCCTCGATCAGCCCCTGCCGCCCCCCAAAGTGGTAGTGCAGCGCCGACTCATTGCGCTGCCCCGCGGCCCGCAAAATAGCTCGAGTCGTAACCGCTC